>DATFGV010000504.1:0-4452 GCA_035249115.1 Vineibacter sp. | reverse complement strand
AGTAGGGCGCTCGCATTCGGCAGACCTTCCGTCGTCCCGAGCGCAGCCGCGCATAGCGCGGCGCAGTCGAGGGACCTTGGTTCAGCATCAAGTGCTGTCGCTCTTGAAGCAAGGTCCCTCCACGCGGCCCTTCGGGCCTTGATCGGGACGACGGGAAGATGGGCATGGGCGATCGCGCCCACTCGAACACAGGCGCCAAGATTGGAAGGCCAGCCATGCGCGACTTGGACGCGGCGGCGCGGCGACATAGTCTATCTGTGTCGTTCCGCGCCCGATGGCGGGCGGGCGCAGGTTTCTCCGGGGAGGTCGTGGTTCATGGGTAAGTACGGCATCGGGCAACCCGTCCTGCGCTTCGAGGACCCGCGCCTGCTGCGTGGTCAGGGCCGCTTCGTCAACGACCTCAATTTCCACGGCCAGGCGCATGCCGTCGTCTTGCGTTCGCCGCACGCCCATGCCCGCATCCGGTCGATTGACACACAGGCGGCCAAGGCGGCGCCGGGCGTGGTCGCGGTCTACACCGGCGCGGACTTCGCGGCCGACGGTTTGGGCATGCCGAAAGCCAACATGCCGCGCAAACGGCCCGACGGCTCGCCGATGTTCGCGCCGCAGCGGCCGGCACTGGTGGTCGACCGGGTGCGCTATGTCGGCGACCCGGTGGCTCTGGTGATCGCCGAGACGCTGGCCCAGGCACGCGACGCCGCCGAGCTGGTCGAGGTCGACTACGACGCCTTGCCGTCCGTCACCGACACCGCGCAGGCGGTGGCGCCGGGCGCGCCGCCGGTGTGGGACGAATGCCCGGACAACATCTCCAACGTGGTCGAACGCGGCAACAAGGCGGCGGCCGCGGCGGCCTTCCAGAAGGCGGCGAAGATCATCAAGCGCCGCTATGTCGTGACCCGCGTGCACGCGCAGTTCATGGAGCCGCGCGGCGCCATCGGCACCTACGATCCCGGCGAAGACCGGATGACCCTCTACGCCGATGTGCAATACCCGCACCGCGTGCGCAATATGCTGGCGCAAAACGTCTTTCGCGTGCCTGAAAGCAAAATGCGGGTGATCGGCGGCGATGTCGGCGGCGCGTTTGGCACCAAGGGCTGGCAATACGTCGAGCACCGCCTGATGCTGTGGGCGGCGCGCAAGCTGGGGCGGCCGGTGAAGTGGAGCTGCGATCGTTCGGAGGCCGTGATGGCCGACGAGCACGGCCGCGACAACATCGGCGAGATCGAGCTGGCGCTGGACGCCGACCACAGGTTTATCGGTTTGCGTCTCAGGATGCTGGCCAACATTGGCGCCTACATCGGGTCGGACCGCAACCTGCTGTCGCCGTTCGGCCAGATCGGCACCGTGGTCGGCGTCTACGCCATCCCGGCCGCCTACGTGCACATCACCGGGCTGCTGTCCAACACCAACCCGACGGCACCGTACCGCGGCGCCGGCCGGCCGGAGGCGATCTATCTGATCGAGCGGCTGATCGACGACGCGGCGCGCGAGCTCGGCGTCGACCGCATCGAGCTGCGCCGCAAGAACCTGCTGCCGGTCTCGGCGCTGCCCTACACCAGCCCGCTGGGGCCGTACTATGACTGTGGCGAGTTCGAGAAGAACCTGGACATGGCGCTGGAGCTGGCCGACGTGAAGGGCTTCGCCGCCCGTCGCGAGGAGTCGCGCAGGCGTGGCAAGCTGCGTGGTTTGGGCATCGTCAACGCCATCGAACAGGCGGCCGGCAACGCTCAGCCGGAATACGCCGAGGTCCGCTTCAACCCCAGCGGCACGGCGGCGCTGCTGATGGGCACCAAGGCCCAGGGGCAGGGCCACGAGACGATGTACAAGCAGATCCTCAACAGCCGGCTGGGCATCGATCCCAACGACGTGCAGTTCATCGACGGCGATACCGATCGCGTCGCCTTCGGCATGGGCACCATGGGCTCGCGCTCGACCGTGCTGGGTGGCTCGGCGCTGTGCCTGGCCGCCGACAAGGTGATCGACAAGGGCAAGAAGATCGCCGCCCATCTGCTGGAGGCGGCCGCACAGGACATCGAGTTCGCCGACGGCAGCTTCAAGGTCGCCGGTACCGACCGCGCCGTGACGCTCAAGCAGGTGGCGATGGCCGCCTTCCAGCCGGCGCGCCTACCGCCGGGCCTTGAGGGCGGGCTGTACGAGCATGCCACCTTCGTCGCGTCCAAGGAGACCTTTCCCAACGGCTGTCATATCGCCGAGGTCGAGGTCGATCCCGACACCGGACACGTGCAGCTGGCGCGCTACAGCGTCGTCGATGACGTCGGCACGGTGATCAATCCCAATGGCCTGAAGGGGCAGATCCACGGCGGCGTGGCGCAGGGCGTCGGCCAGATCCTGATGGAACGCGTGGTCTGGGATCGCGAGTCAGGCCAATTGCTGACCGCCAGCTTCATGGACTACGCCATGCCGCGGGCCGATACCCTCACAGAGATGGCGATCAAGAGCAACCCGGTACCGACCAAGTTCAACCCGTTGGGCGCCAAAGGCGCCGGCGAGGCCGGCACGGTCGGCGCCCTGCCGGTGGTGATGAACGCCGTCATGGATGCGCTCGCCGAGCTGGGCGTCAAGGAACTCGATATGCCGGCCACGTCCGACCGCGTGTGGCAGGCGATCGAGGCGGCCCGTGCGGGCAAGATTCGGTAATGGTGCGGGCGGACCTGGGAGCGCGGGCCTCCGGCCCGCTCATGGGCGGGCGAGACGCCCGCGCTCCCGGGGTGATCGGTCAAGCGATGGAGGAAACGATGCCGGTGATCAAAGCGAGCGAGCTGGCGTTCGGCCGCCTGCGGGCGCCCGATCTCGACGCCCAGGAGGAGTTCCTGACGCATTTCGGCATGATCCGCGCCGCGCGCACGCCCAACGCGCTCTACATGCGCGGCACCGACTCGCCGCACCATATCCACGTCACCGAGAAGGGCGACCCTAAGTGCCTGGGCTTCGCCTACCACGCCGAGAGCGAGGACGATCTGAAGGCGCTGGCCAAGGCGCCCGGCGCGTCCGGCATTGAGACCATCGACGAGCCCGGTGCCGGCAAGCGGGTGCGCTTGACCGAGCCGAACGGCTACCAGGTCGAGGTGCTGCACGGCGTCGAGCGCCTGCCGCCGATCCCCGTCGGGCGTGATCTGATGAATTCCGGCGAGGAGCCGCTACGCCGCGCCGGTCGGCTGATGCGGCTCGGCAAGTCGCCGACGCCGATCAAGCGCATCGGTCATATGGTGATGGCGACGCCGAAGGTGGTGGAGACCACCAAGTGGTTCCGCGACGTCCTGGGCCTTACCCGGTCGGATGACGTCTACGCCGGCGAGCGCGACAACATCATCGGCGCCTTCAGCCGCCTCGATCGCGGCAGCAGCTTTGTCGACCATCACACGCTGTTTTGCGTGCGCAACGAGCGCGCCGGGCTCAATCACCTGTCGTACGAGGTTTCTGATATCGACGCCGTGTTCCAGGACCATGCCTACCTCAAGAGCCTCGGCAAGTACGAGCACATGTGGGGCATCGGCCGGCATCTGCTGGGCAGCCAGGTCTACGACTACTGGTGCGATCCCTGGCGCCGGGTGCACGAACGCTGGGCCGACACCGATCGGCTGAACGCCGCCAACGGCGGTAATTTGCTCAGCGCCGAGGAAGGCTTCCAGTCGCAATGGGGCGATAGGCCGCCCGAAAAATTCCTCGGCCACGCCAGCGCGTAGGGTTGGCCGGAGGCGCCCCTGACGCGGGTCAAGCCGCCGCCGCGTCGCGGCGTTGTTTGGCGGCCTCGAAGGCGGCCAGACGCTCGGCGAACTTGCCGGCAGCGGCGGGCGAGGCGGCGACGGCCGTGATGGCCGGCAGCTGCTCGAACAGATGGCAGGCGACGCGATGGCCGGCGCCAGCGTCGCGCAGCTGCGGCTCCTCGCTCCTGCAGCGGTCCGTGGCGTGCTGGCAGCGGGTGTGGAAGCGGCAGCCGGTCGGCGGGTTGAGCGGGCTGGGCACGTCGCCCTGCAGGATGATGCGCTGCAGCTCGATGGTCGGGTCGGGCCGCGGGATCGCCGACAGCAGTGCCTGGGTATAGGGATGCAGCGGCCTGGCGTAGAGCGTGCGCTTGTCGGCGATCTCGACCAGCTTGCCGAGGTACATGACCGCCACGCGGTCGCTGATGTGCTTCACGACGGCCAGATCGTGGGCGATGAACAGGTAGGACAGCCCGAAACGCTGCTGCAGGTTCTGCAGCAGGTTGACCACCTGCGCCTGGATCGAGACATCCAGCGCCGACACCGGCTCGTCGCACACGATCAGGTCGGGGTTGACGGCCAGCGCGCGGGCGATGCCGATGCGCTGGCGCTGGCCGCCGCTGAACTCGTGCGGATAGCGGTCGGCGGCATCGGCCGGCAGCCGCACGAGATCGAGCAGCTCGGCAACGCGGTTGGCGATCGCGGTCCCGCTGCGCAGGCGGTGGAAGGC
>DATFGV010000503.1:0-2513 GCA_035249115.1 Vineibacter sp. | reverse complement strand
AGAGGGCGATGATGGCGGCATTGGCCAGCGCGAAGGCCAGCGCCTTGCCGCGCCGGCCCTCGTCGTTCTCGCGCAGGGCCGAGGGCGACAGGCCTAGTGTGACCACCCCGACGCACAGGAGGGCGACACCGGCCCAGGCGGTCGCCGAGATTGCCTCGCCGATGACGGCCAGGCTGCCCATTGCCACCAGCAGCGGCGCGCAACCGCGCATCACCGGATAGGTGAGGCTCAGGTCCCCGTGCTTGTAGGCGCCGGTGAGCGCGATGTAGTAGCCGATGTGGATCAGCAGCGAAGCCGCCATGTAGGGCCAGGCGGCCACCGGCGGCAGGCCGGTGACCATCACCAGCGGAACGGCGATGAAGATGCCCACGCTGTGGACCAGGGCGGTGTCCAGCGCCTTGTCGCGGCCGGACTTGATGAGCGCGTTCCAGGCGGCGTGCAGCAGGGCGCCGATGATCACCGCCAGGACGATGGGGCCGCTCAAGGCCACCGCGTGTGCGCTTCGAGGCAGCGGAAACCGGTGCGTGCGTCGTGCGTCGAAGGGGGCCAGGACATCCGCTGATGGTAGCGGGGCTGAAATGCAGCATTGCGCGCCGTGCGGGGAATCCGGCCCGGCGCGGCCCCCGTACTGGTTGCAGCCGCCGCCATTCCGGCGTAGGTCTCAACCCCCAAGGAGCCTTTCATCATGAGCAGCAGATTCAACCGCCTCGCTTCCATCACCCTGGCCGTCGCGATGGCCGCTGGCGCCGCCGCGGCCTCCGCGCAGGTCATGGTCGGCGGCGCGCCGATGTTCGCGACCAAGGACATCATCGACAACGCCGTCAATTCCAAAGACCACACCACGCTGGTTGCCGCGGTCAAGGCGGCCGGGCTGGTCGAGACCCTCAAGAGCCCGGGGCCCTTCACGGTGTTCGCCCCGACCAACACGGCCTTCGCCGCCTTGCCCGCCGGCACGGTGGACACGCTGCTCAAACCCGAGAACAAGGGCAAGCTGACCGGCGTGCTGACCTACCACGTCGTGCCCGGCAAGCTCGACGCCGCCGCGCTGGGCAGCCAGATCATGGACGGCAAGGGCATGGCCACGCTCAAGACGGCGGCCGGCGGCACGCTGACGGTGAAGGAGAACGGCGGAAAAATCTGGGTCGGCGACGAGAAGGGCGGCTGGGCCACCGTGAGCACGGCCGACGTCTACCAGTCGAACGGCGTGATCCACGTCGTCGACAAGGTCCTGCTGCCCAAGTAAGGGCGCGGCGACTAGGAGGAGGACGCGAGGTCCTCCCGGACCCGCAGGAAGCGCGCGAACCTCGGCAGGCCGCCGGGGTTCGTGCCGTTGTAGCGATAGCTGACCCAACTCCCCACGGCCGGTGGATGCTCGCGCTGCGCATCGCTGAAGCCGCCGCCCAGCTTGAAGCGACGGCCCCCGGGCGTCTCGACCAGCAGCGCGCCCATGCGGCCGGTGTGCCGGCCACGGCCCGGCACCTGCGCCAGCACCCGGGCCTCGGCATCCTCGTAGGCCTTGACCTTGAGCAGGTCGGCCGTTCGTTCGCCGCGATAGAGGGACGAACCCCGGTGCAGCATCAGGCCTTCGCCGCCCATGCGCACCGTCTTGTCGAGCAGCGCCTGCAGGTCCTCGTGCGTGGTGGCCCGCTCCTGGGGTACCGGAAGCACCCAGGGCGCCGCCGTCAGCGGAAGCAGCTTGCGCAGCGCCGCCAGCCGCGCCGTGAAGTCGCCGGGTTGCGCCGGCAGGTCGAAGACCATGAAGCGGATGTTGCGCCAGGCCGGCTCGTTCGGCGTCTGGTCGCGCACCGTGTACACCGTGTCCGTGAAGCGCCCGCGGCCGGCCCATAGCTCGCCCTCCATCGGCACGGCCGGCAGCGGCGCGGTGAACCAGGCGGGGGCGGCCACGCGCTCGCCGCCGCGCGTCCAGAGCTGCTTGCCGTCCCAATAGCCGCGCACGCCGTCGTACTTCTCGCTGACCCAGTAGTCCGCCAGCGGCATGCCGCGGCGGTAGACATCGGCCAGCATGAGGGCCGGTGCGGCCGCCAGCGCCAGGGTGAGGGGCGCCAGCGCGAGCGCCGGGCCGAGAAGCAGAAGCTTTCGACGATCGATGTGTTGTTCCCTGAGTGATCTTCTTGTCGCTGCGAAGCCGGCCCGCCGCCGGCAGATGACCGCGGACCGTGCGGCTACTCGGCGATGCCGCCCACCACTTGGCTGAAGCCGCCGTCGACGTAGGTGATCTCGGCCGTGACGCCGCTGGCGAGATCGCTCAGCAGGAAGGCGGCAACGTTGCCCACTTCCTCGATGGTCACGTTGCGGCGGATCGGCGAGACCTCGGCCACGACCGAGAGGATCTTGCCGAAGCCCTTGATCCCGCTGGCCGCCAGCGTCTTGATGGGCCCGGCGCTGATGCCGTTGACGCGCATGCCCTTGGGGCCCAGCGACTCGGCCAGGTAGCGCACCGAGGCCTCGAGCGAGGCCTTGGCCAGGCCCATGGTGTTGTAGTTGGGCAGCGC
>DATFGV010000502.1:0-4725 GCA_035249115.1 Vineibacter sp. | reverse complement strand
TCTACAAGGCGCTCGACGTTTCGCTGTGAGGGCGCGGTTGCGGAGACAGACGCGGAGGAGGCGACGATGAGGACCGTCCTGCTTGCTGCGGCAGCCGCCCTCGGCGTCGTCTCGGCCGCGCAGGCGCAGACCCTCAACGTGATGGTGCCGATCGAGACCGCGCATCACGATCCGGCGCGGACCACGTCGCCGTCGTACATCATCTATCTGGTCGCCGACACGCTGGTGTCGCTCGACTACGACCTGAAGACGGTCAAACCGCTGTTGGCAAAATCCTGGACCATCAGCGAGGACGGCAAGACCTACACCTTCAACCTGCGCGACGACGTCACCTTCTGCAGCGGCAAGAAGATGACCGCCGAGGACGTCATCTTCTCGTTCAAGCGGCTGACCGATCCGGCGCTCAAGGCGCCCTACGCCTGGCGCGCTGGCAAGATCAAGGAGCTGCGGGCGCCCGACCCCTACACCGTCGAGTACGAACTGAAGGAGCCGTTCTCCGAGCTGCTGCTGCAGCTCACCATGTTCACCAACGTGATCCACAACAAGGAAAGCGTCGACGCGCTGGGCAAGGACTATGGCATCAAGGGGCTGGATGGCACCGGCCCGTGGTGCTTCGTCTCCTGGCAGCCGCGCACCGAGATCGTGCTCAAGCGGCATGACGCCTATCGCTGGGGCCCCTCGATGTACAAGAACAAGGGCCCGGTGAAGTTCGAGCGGCTGTCGATCAAGATCGTGCCGGAGGATTCCAGCCGGGTGGCCGCCATGCTGGCCGGCCAGTTCGACATCACCAACCAGTTCCCGCTTCAGTTCATCCAGCAGGCGCAGGCCGCGGCCGCCCTGCAGGTGCAGGAGGCGCGGCCGAACTTCCAGCTGGTGTACTACGGCTACAAGACGACGCGGCCGATGGTCGCCGACAAGCGGGTGCGCCAGGCGATGAACATCGCCATCAACCGCGCCGAGATCGCCAAGGGCGTCTACCTCGGCAACGCCGATCCGGCCTACACGATCGTCGATCCGGAGGCGCCGGACTTCGCCATGTCGACCAAGGACGTCATCAAGGAGGACGTCGAGCATGCCAAGAAGCTGCTTGACGAGGCCGGCTGGAAGGTTGGCGCCGACGGCATCCGCGAGAAGGATGGCATGAAGCTGGCACCCAAGGTCTACTACGTGCAGGTGGCCAATTTCGGCCGCACGTCGGAGGCGATCCAGGGCTATCTGCGCAAGATCGGCATCGACTGGAAGCTGCAACCGTTCGACTCGACCATCGCGCCGGCCAAGATGGCCGAGCAGGACTACGAGGTCTGGACGGTGGCGGTGCCCTACCTCTCGGCCGGCGAGCTGATGAACCTGTACTTCGATTCAAAGAACATTCCGACGCCGAACCGGTCGAACTGGAAGGACGCCGACACCGACGAGTGGCTGCGGCAGGGCCGCAACGCGCTGTCCACCGCCGACCGCACAAAGTACTACGAGATGGTGCAGAAGCGCGTCGCCGACGAGCACCTGTTCATGCCGGTGGTCAACGCCAACATGTACATGGTCACCAACAAGAAGCTGAAGGACGCACGACCGCACATGCTGTACCAGAACGTGTTCTACAAGGGGCTGGACTTCTCGATGTGAGGACAAACGGCGAGACTCGGCGCCGATGGCATCACTTCCGTCGTCCCGAGCGGAGCCGCGCGAAGCACGACGCAGTCGAGGGACCTTGTCTCCACCACCGCTATCGACGGTGTTGAGAGAAGGTCCCTCCATGTGGCCCTTCGGGCCCTGGTCGGGACGACGGGATAACGCGCTCACTGCGAAATGCCAATGGGTGCGAACGGATTAACGTTGGAACACAAGCGGAGACGGACATGCGACGGACAGTGGTAGGTGTGGTGGCGGCGCTGGCGGCCGCGGCGATGGCGTCGGCGGCGGGCGCGCAGACGTTGCGCGTCATGAAATCGCTGGACGCGCCGCACTACGACGGACACCGCACCACCTGGTCGCCGACCTCCGACATCGTCAACATGTTCCAGGACACGCTGGTGGCGATGGACTGGGACGGCAAGACGGTGATCCCCTATCTCGCCAAGTCGTGGACCGTCAGTCCCGACGGCAAGCTCTACACCTTCAAGCTGCGCGACGACGTGCAGTTCTGCAGCGGCAAGAAGTTCACCGCCGAGGACGTGATCTACAGCTTCAAACGCCTGCTCGATCCGGCGTTGAAGGCGCCGCTGGCGTGGCGGGCGGGCGACGTCAAGGAACTGCGGGCGCCCGATCCCTACACCGTCGAGTACGAGCTGAAGGAGCCCTACGCCGACCTGCTGCTGAACCTGACGATGTTCACCACCTCGATCCACAACAAGCAGAGCGTCGAGACGCTGGGCAAGGACTACGGCACGCAGGGCGCCGACGGCACCGGCCCGTGGTGCTTCGTCTCCTGGCAGCCGCGCACCGAGATCGTGCTCAAGCGGCACGACGCCTACCGCTGGGGCCCGTCGATGTACCAGAACAAGGGGCCGGTGAAGTTCGAGCGGCTGTCGATCAAGATCGTGCCGGAGGACGCCAGCCGGGTCGCCGCCATGATGGGTGGCCAGTTCGACGTCACGCACCAGATTCCGCTGCAGTTCATCCAGCAGGTCAAGGCATCGCCGAACCTCAACGTGCAGGAGGCGGTGCCCAACTTCCAGCTGATGTACTACGGCTACAAGGCGACCCGGCCGATGGTCGCCGACAAGCGGGTGCGCGAGGCGATGAACATCGCCATCAACCGGGCCGAGATCGCCAAGGGGATCCTGCTGGGCAACGCCGAGCCGGCCTACACCTTCATCGACCCCAAGGCGCTGGACTTCGCCGAAGGCACCAAGGCGATCATCAAGGAGGACATCGAGAAGGCCAAGCGGCTGCTCGACGAGGCCGGCTGGAAGGTCGGCGCCGACGGCATCCGCGAGAAGGACGGCATGAAGCTGGCGCCCAAGGTCTATTACACCCAGGTCTCCTATTTCCCGCGCGTGTCGGAGGCGATCCAGGGCTACATGCGCAAGATCGGCGTCGACTGGAAGCTGCAGGGCTTCGACTCGACCATCGCCTTCGCCAAGATGGGCGAGCAGGACTTTGAGCTTTGGACCGTCACGTTCCCTTACATGTCGGCCGGCGACCTGCTGAACTACTATTTCGATTCCAGGAACATCCCGGCGCCCAACCGGATGAACTGGAATGATCCCAAGACCGACGAGTACCTGCGCGCCGGCCGCACCGCGTCGAGCGACGCCGAGCGTGCCAAGTTCTACGGGCTGGCGCAGCAGCGGGTCACCGAGGAGCATCTGTGGATGCCGGTGCTGAACATCGCCATGTTCACCACCAGCAGCAAGAAGCTGAAAGGCGTGCGGCCGCACATGCTGTACCAGAACACCTTCTACAAGGGGCTGGATTATTCCTTCTAGCCGCGGCGCGGGCCGCGAGAGACAGCCATGAGCGAGTCGCTTCTCGAGGTCCGCGACCTCAAGACGTACTTCCACACCGACCGCGGGCTGTTCCGCGCCGTCGACGGCATCAGCTTCGACGTCGACCGCGGCAAGACCGTCGGCCTGGTGGGCGAGTCGGGTTGCGGCAAGAGCGTCACGTCGCTGTCGGTGATGGGGCTGGTCGCCAGCCCGCCGGGCCAGGTCGAGGGCGAGGCGGTGCGCTTCGACGGCCGCGACGTGCTGCGCCTGTCGGCCGACGCGCGCCGCCAGCTGCGCGGCGGCAAGATGTCGATGATCTTCCAGGAACCGATGACCTCGCTCAACCCGGTGCACACCATCGGCCGGCAGATCGTCGAGGCCATCCTGGCCCACACCCAGATGTCGCCCAAGGCGGCGCGCGACCGCGCCATCGAGATGCTCGACCTGGTGCGTATCCCCTCACCCGCCGGCCGCTTCGAGGACTTCCCGCACCGCCTGTCGGGCGGCATGCGCCAGCGGGTGATGATCGCCATGGCGCTGTCGTGCGAGCCGGCGCTGCTGATCGCCGACGAGCCGACCACGGCGCTGGACGTCACCATCCAGGCGCAGATCCTCGATCTGCTGCACGACCTGCAGCGCCGGCTCGGCATGGCGATCCTGATCATCACCCACGACCTCGGCGTGATCGCCGAGGTCGCCGACGAGGTGCTGGTGATGTACGCCGGCAAGATCGTCGAGAGCGCGCCGGTCAACGCGCTGTTCGGCGACCCACAGCACCCCTACACGATCGGCCTGCTGGGTTCGATCCCGCGCATCGACGCCGAGCGCGAGCGACTGGCGACCATCGAGGGCACGGTGCCCAGCCCCGCCAACCAGCCGGTCGGCTGCCGCTTCTCGCCGCGCTGCCCGTTCGCCGACCGGCGTTGCCGCGAGCAGCCGCCGCCGTTGCGCGACGTCGCGGCCGGCCACCAGGTCGCCTGCTGGAACGCCCCGGTCGAGCTGTACACCGGGGCAGCGGCATGAGCGCGGTGCCGGTGCTCCAGGTCGCGGGCCTGGTCAAGCACTTCCCGGTCAACCGCGGCGTCATCCTCACCCGGACGGTCGGCCAGGTGCGGGCGGTCGACGATGTCAGCTTCGAGGTCGCGCGCGGCGAGACCCTGGCGCTGGTCGGCGAATCGGGCTGCGGCAAGTCGACGGTGGGCCGGCTGGTGTTGCGGCTGATCGAGCCGACCGCCGGCCAGGTACGCTTCGAGGACGAGGACCTGCTCTCGCTCGATGCCGCCGCCATGCGTGCGCG
>DATFGV010000501.1:0-8576 GCA_035249115.1 Vineibacter sp. | reverse complement strand
TTGGTGGCGCCGGGGTGAATCGCGGCTTTGACCGACGCGGTCTGGTCGGTATCGATGAACTCGACCTTCAGGCCCCAGTGCGTGGCGAACGTCGCCAGCCAATTGCGCAGCGACCAGTACATCACCTTGGGCGCGATCACGTGATCGCCCGGCGACAGCGCCAGGAAGCAGGCCGCCGCCGCGCTCATGCCCGATGCGAACACCAGCGCCGCGGCGCCGCCCTCCAGCTGGGCCAGCAATTCCTCGGGCTGGTTGTAGTTGGGCGAATCGGCGCGGCTGTAGGTGCGGCCGGAGCGGTACTGGTTGTCTGGGTCGCGCAGGTAGGTGGTCGAGAGGTGGATCGGCGGCACGACGGCACGCGTCGTCTCGTCGATCCAGCCCAGTGCCTGGGCGGCCAGCGACTCGGGGGAAAGAGGCTTGTCTGACATCGACTGCAGGCCGCCCGACAGGTGGCCGCCTCGGTCCGTTGCGCCGGCTCAGGCGGCACGCTTCTGTTGGCTGGGATGGTCGCCGCAGATCTTCAGGAAGTTCTCGAGGATCTTGTGGCCGTGCTGCGAGGCAATGCTTTCCGGATGGAACTGCACGCCGTGGATCGGCAGGCTCTTGTGCCGCAGGCCCATGATCATGCCGTCGCCCAGCCGGGCGGTGACGTCGAGGCAGTCGGGCAGGCTGGCGCGCTCGACGATCAGCGAATGGTAGCGGGTGGCGGTGAACGGCGTGGGCACGTCTTCGAACACGCCCTTGCCGGTGTTCGCTACCTCCGACAGCTTGCCGTGCATCGGCACCGGCGCGCGCACCACCTTGCCGCCGAACGCCTGGCCGATCGCCTGGTGGCCGAGGCAGACGCCGAGCAGCGGCACCTGCGCCTTGGCCGATGCAGCGATCAGGTCGAGACAGATGCCGGCCTCGTTGGGCGTGCACGGGCCGGGCGACAGCACGATGCCGGCCGGCTTCAGTGCCAGCGCCTCGGTCACCGTGATCTGGTCGTTGCGGTGCACGACACAGCGCCCACCGACGTCGCCCAGGAAGTGCACGAGGTTGTAGGTGAAGCTGTCGTAGTTATCGATGACGAGAAGCATGGCCCGACTCCTGTGGCCGTTACCCTAGCGACGCCATGCCGGCGCGTCCACGATTGATGGATGGATCCGAACAAGTGGGACAATAGGAGGTACACGGCGGGCGGCGCGGTGCGGCTTGATGGATGACGTCACCGGCCGCGCGGCGTAGGTTTGACGGCCAAGAACAGAACGAACGATCGCAGTTCCCCTCATGTCCACCGTCCTCGACCCCATGGTGATCGGCCTGCTGCTGGCGGCCGGCCTGATGCACGCGACCTGGAACGCGCTCCTGAAGTCGGACACGACCGACCGGCTGACCACCTTCGGCATCATCATGGCCAGCGGCATGGTGCTCGGCGGATTGATACTGCCGTTCCTGCCGGCGATCGACGCGTCAGCCTGGAAATGGCTGGTCGGCTCAACGATCATCCATGTCTTCTACTACTTCTTCCTGCTGCGGGCTTACGCCCACGGCGACCTCAGTCACACTTATCCGATTGCGCGCGGCCTGGGCCCGCTGCTGGTTGCCTTGTTCTCCGGCCGGTTGCTGGGCGAGGCGTTGCGTGTCCAGGACATCGCCGGCGTCATCCTGCTGAGTGCCGGGCTGATTGCCCTCGCGATGCCGGCGCGCCGCCTGCCGGGCGCGCCGAGATCATCACCGGAGGCGGTCCGCCGTCACCGCCTGGCGACAGCGTTCGCGATCCTGACGGGTCTGACGATCGCCGGCTACATCGTGGTCGACGGGCTGGGCGTGCGTGCCGCCGGCCCGACTTTCGAGCACAAGGTTGCCTACATCGCCTGGCTCAATGTCGTCGAAGGGCCATGGCTGTTGTTGTTCGCCTTGCTGCGGCGGCCAGAGGCGGTGTTCGCCTACATGCGGCGCGGCTGGTGGCGGGGTGCGGCCGGCGGCACGATCGCGGCGATTGGCTATGGCATCGCCATCTGGGCGCTGTCGCAGGGGCCGATGGCGCATGTCGCGGCGCTGCGCGAGACCTCGGTGCTGTTCGGCGCCCTGATGGGCACTTTGCTGCTGGGCGAGCCATTCGGGCCGCGCCGCGTCGCCGCCGCGGCAGTGATCGTCGCCGGCCTCGTCCTGATGAACGGTCCACGACTCTTCTGAGTTGCCGCCGGGCTGTGCTATAGTGGCGTCAACGATAAGGACAGCCCCCTCTGATGTCCCAAGGCAGCAAGCGCTCCGCCAAGAGCGGGCGCACGTCGACACGATCGAGACGTGGTGCGCGGGCCGCGACCGTGCCGCGCAGCATCGGCGCGCACCTTGTTGCCGCCGTGGCGCGGATCGGTAAGCTCGGATCTGCCGCCTGGTCGGCCGTTGGGTCACGGCGATTGACGGTGGTCACAGCGGCATTTGCGCTGTTGTTGCTGTTGGGCCTCGGCGGCGGCTATGGCTTGGCGCGGCTGCTGGTCGGCGGCGATGACTCGCGCATCACAGCGATGTCCAGAGCACCGGCTAGCAGGTCGGGCAGCACGCCGGCGCCGAAATACGCCAGCATCGACGACCTGCCGGACTTGCCGAGATACTCCGAGGCCGAAGGCAGGCGCCGGCCGGTCTATGAGGAGCGTGGGCCACAGCTGGCGATGCTGGGCCGTCCGCTGCCCGATGTGGCCTGGGTCCGCAACGCCGTCGCCTTCGCCGACGATCGGGCGCGGCCGCTGATCGTCATCGTGATCGACGACATGGGCCTCGACCAGGCGCGCTCGCGCCGCGTGGTCGACCTGCCGGCGCCGTTGACGCTGTCCTACCTGCCATACGGCCGCGACCTGCAGGGACAGACACAGGCGGCGCGTGGCCGCGGTCACGAGCTGATGCTGCACCTGCCGATGGAGCCGACCTCGGCGGCGCTCGACCCCGGCCCTAACGCCCTGCTGACAACCCTGGCCGAGGAGGCGATCCGACGCCGCACCATCGCGGCGCTCGACAGCTTCACGGGCTATGTCGCGGTCAACAACCACATGGGCAGCCGGTTCACCACCTGGCGGCCCGGCGTCGAGACGGCGCTGAAGGAGCTGCGGGCCCGTGGCGTGGCGTGGCTGGACTCGCGCACACATGCGCATAGCGTCGGCGGCCAGGTCGCGAGCGAACTCGGCATGCCGTATCTCGACCGCCACGTTTTCCTCGACGATGTCGACTCGGCCGAGGCGGTGCGCCAGCAGCTGGCCGAGACCGAGCGCATCGCCCGCCAGCAAGGCATCGCGATCGCCATCGGCCACCCGCACGACGCCACGATCCGGGCGCTCGCCGAGTGGCTGCCGGGCCTGCGCGGCAAGGGCTTCGCGCAGGCGCCGATCAGCGCCGCCTTCAAGCGCCGCGGGCGGTGGGAGTAGGCGGCTGGCCGTCTGCCACGTTGGACTGTCATTCCGGGCGAAGCGAGGAATCATGGATCGACGCCAAGATGTCTCGCTGTGCTCGACATGACAGGGAGCGTGTACCACCCGCTGGAATGTGTTTAGGCTGCCGACGACAGACACAAGACATCGCGCAGCTGATCGCGGCATGACCCTTTTCCCGGCACGTCAGGTGCGGCCGGCCGAGCGCCTGGCCGACAACGCCATCCACATCGTCGGTGTTACCGCCGGCATCGTCGCCAGCGTCGTGCTGGCGGTGCTGTCGCTGCCGACGGCGGGAGCGCGCGCGGTTGCCGGTGTCAGCCTGTATGCCGGCGGTCTGATGGCGATGCTGGGGTGCTCGGCGCTCTACAACATGGCGCCTGTCGGCGCGTTCAAACGCCTGCTGCGCCGGCTCGACCACGCCGCCATCTTCGTCATGATCGCCGGCACTTACACACCGTTCAGCCTGGAGGTGATCGGCGGCGTGTGGGGTGACGCGCTGCTGGCCTTCGTCTGGACGGTCGCGCTCGCGGGCGTCACCCTGAAACTCGTCTGGCCGCACCGCTTCGAGCGCCTGTCGATCGTCATCTACCTGCTGCTCGGTTGGAGCGTGCTCGTGGCATTGGAGCCGCTGCTGGCCAACATCTCGACACCCGGGCTGGTGCTGCTGATGGCCGGCGGCGCGCTCTACAGCCTGGGCGTGGTGTTCCACGTCTGGAACCGCCTGCCGTTCCAGAATGCCCTCTGGCACGCCTGCGTGCTGGCGGCGGCGGGCTGCCACTACGCCGCCATCCTGCACGACGTCGTGCTCAACACCTGACGGGGTGCCCATGGACCTCGGCTATCGCAGCGCGACGGCGCTGCTGTCGGATATGGCGTCACGCCGCATCGGTTCGCTCGAGCTGCTCGACCATCTGCTGGCGCGGGTCGATCGGCACAATCCGCCGATCAACGCCATCGTCGTGCGCGATGTAGAGCGGGCGAGGGCGCGGGCTAAGGCTGCCGACTCCGCCCGGGCGCGCGGCGAGACATGGGGCCGGCTGCACGGCCTGCCGATGACGGTGAAGGAATGCTTTGACGTCGAGGGGCTGCCGACCAGCGCCGGCTCGCCCCGCCTCAAGGCCAACGCCGCGCTGCGCCACGCCGACGCTGTCCAGCGGCTGGTCGACGCCGGCGCGGTCATCTTCGGCAAGACCAACGTGCCGCTGTTCGCCGGCGACCTGCAGTCCTACAACGCCGTCTACGGTACGACCAACAATCCCTGGGACACGACTCGCGGGCCGGGTGGGTCGTCCGGCGGCTCGGCGGCGGCGCTGGCCGCCGGCCTGACGCCCTTGGAGTTGGGCAGCGACATCGGCGGTTCGATCCGCAATCCGGCGCATTTCTGCGGCGTCTACGGCCACAAGCCGAGTTACGGCGTGGTGTCGGTGCGCGGCCATGTGCCCGGTCCGCCGAACTCGCTGCTGCAGCCGGACATTGGCGTTGCCGGGCCGATGGCCCGAACTGCCGAGGACCTCGACCTTGCGCTGTCGATTATCGCCGGGCCGGACGCGTTCGATGCGCCGGCGTGGACGATGGCGCTGCCGCCGCCGCGACGTGGGCGGCTGCAGGACTATCGTGTCGCGGTCTGTGCCGACGATCCGTTCTGTCCAGTCGAGGCAGAGATCGCCGACCTGATCCGGGCGGCTGCCCAAGCGCTGGCCAAGGCCGGTGCAAAGGTCGCCGACGCCAAGCCCGATCTCGATTTCAGCCAGTGCTTCCGCCACTACTACCAGATGCTGGCCGCCACCATAGCGTCCGACTACAGCGAAACGCTGATGCGCAAGCTGCAAGACCGCGCGGCTGCCGCGCCGTCCGAGTCAACGGACTATCGCTCCCTTTACGCACGCGGCGCGACCATGCGGCACGCGAGTTATGAGCGTGCTGCCGGCGAGCGGCAGAAGCAACGGGCGGTCTGGGGCGAATTCTTCCGCGACTGGGACGTGTTCCTGTGCCCGGTCTTGATGACCGCCGCTTTTCCGCATGACCAGTCGCCCGACATGCTGTCGCGCCGGCTGACGGTCAACGGCATGGCGCGCGAGTATGGCGATGCAATGGCCTGGGCCGGCCTGATCGGCAATGTGCGCCTGCCGGCAACCGCGGTCCCGATCGGCCGCACAAAGGACGGCCTGCCTGTGGGCATGCAGGTCGTCGCGCCTTACCTCGAGGATCGGACTGCCATCGATCTGGCGGGGCGGCTGACCGAATTGATCGGTGGTTTCGTGGCGCCGCCGGGCTACGGCTAAGCCGACGCCGAACACGCTCCTGCTCTCATGTCGAGCGAAGCGAGACACACAGGCGCCAAGCGTAAAGCACGCTTGATCGGAACCTGGGAGCGCGGGCCTCCGGCCCGCTCATGGGCGGGCGAGACGCCCGCGCTCCCAGGATGACTCATTCCGATTGTTCGTTCGCACAGTTCCGCTTTTGAAGCCATGGAGGTTGCGTTTTTCGCGGCTGGTGGCCACGGGCACGCCGCCTATGATGCGGCCGCAGACATCCTCTGAGACCGGAACACCAGCGCATGTCGTCCTTCACACCCGCCGACTGGCGCGGCCGTATCGTCAATCCCTTTGCCGGCCGCGACGTCAATTGGCTGCTCGACTACCAGGCCGAGATGCGGCGGGATCATCCGTACCTGGTATGGGAGCCGTTCGAGGGCGCCCGGCAGGTCTGGACCTATGGCCAGTTCCGCGACCGCGTGCTGCGGGTCGCCGCCGGTTTGCGTCGACGCGGCGTGAAAGAGGGTGACTACGTCCTGGTGCATCTCGACAATTCACCGGAGATGGAATTCCTGTGGTTCGCCTGCGCCCGGCTGGGCGCCGTGGTGGTGACCACCAACACCCGTTCGGCCGGCGAGGAACTGGAATACTTCGCGGCGCATTGCGGCGCCATCGGCGCGATCACCCAACCGGAGCTGGCCGGGACGGTGGCGAAAAACGCCAAGACCGTGCGCTGGGTGGCCGTCACCGAGCATCTGGTGGACGGTGGAGTACCGCCCGCCAACCTGATGCCGGACAAGGTGAGCGCATTCTCGTCGATTGACGGCGATCCGGCCGACGTGCCGGCGATCGAGGCCGATCCCTGGCGGCCGGGCTCGGTGCAGTACACGTCCGGTACCACCTCGCGGCCCAAGGGCGTGCTGTGGACCCAGGGCAACGCGCTGTGGGGTGCGCGCACGACGGCGGTCCACCAGCACCTGAACGAGAACGACGTGCACCACCTGGTGATGCCGTCGTTCCACACCAATGCCCGCACCTACACCATCCTGCCGACCATGTGGGTCGGCGGCACGGTGGTGATGCAGCCCAAGTTCTCGGCGAGGCGCTGGTGGGACGTGGCGCTGCGCAACAAGTGCACCTGGGCCTCGACCCTGCCGTTCTTCCTCAAGGTACTGGCGCAAAGCGAAGTGCCGAAGCACCACTTCCGCATGTTCGGCAACGCCATTAACGAGCCACCGTGGGACCAGGTGTTTGGCGTACGGACCATCGGCTGGTGGGGCATGACCGAGACGGTGAGCCAGGGCATCATCGGCGATGTGCATCTGCGCAACCGGCCGATGTCCACGGGCCGGCCCGCGGCCGGCTATGGCATCCGCATCCTGCGCGAAGACCTCAAGACGCCGGTCGAGCCGGGAGAGACCGGGCACCTTCAGTGCCATGGCGTGCGCGGCATCCAGATTTTCCTCGAGTACCTCGACAACCCGCAGGCGATGGTCGACAGCTTCACCGACGACGGCTGGTTTATCACCGGCGACCGTGTGACGCTGGACCCGGACGGCATGATCACCTTCGCCGACCGCGACAAGGACATGCTGAAGGTCGGCGGCGAGAACGTCGCTGCTTCGGAGATCGAACGGGTGATCGCGTTGGTGCCTGGCGTGCAGGAATGCGCCGTAGTGGCGCAGAAGCACCGGATGTTGGACGAGGTGCCGGTGGCGTTCGTGATCCCGGCAGAGGGCGTGGAGATCGACGGCAATACCGAGCTGCCGGCGGAGATCCTCAAGGCTTGCGCCGGCCAGCTGGCCGACTTCAAGCGCCCGCGCCAGGTGATCCTGGTGCCGGATATGCCGCGCAGCACGCTAGAGAAGGTGCACAAGGTCGAGCTGCGCAAGCGCCTGCCGGTTGCGGGTTAGCCGGCCGGATCAACTGTGCCGCATCAGAATGGCTAGGCTCCTGGCTGGCGTGGTTCGAACGGGAGACCACCGGAACGAAGCGTTTCGCTGGCGTTAAACAGGCGACAGCACACCGTGCAGGTACCGAAGGGCGGCGATCGCCTTCAGCAGTGCCGCGAGAACTGCCCGGTTCCTCGCTTCGTTTTCGGCAAGCCGTGCAGCCTCGTCCTCCTCGCGCTTGCGCGTTGGCGTGCCAGCGAGCCTCGGCGCCTGAGCCAGCAAGCCGTCGATTTGTCGCGCGGCCAGCAGGATGGTGAGGAAGGCGATGTTTCTGGCTGTCTGCGGATCGCGCGCGACATCGAGGCGCAACTTCCGCAGTGCCGCCAGGACGGCGACAAGCGGGCCGGCGGGTCCGGCGACGGTGTGGAGCACAGCGGCGATGGCGCCGATCGCGCCTTCGGTGGCGCCGATGATGTCGACGGCCGAGCCGGTGACCGCACCAACGCCCGTCCTGTTCGACGCGACTCCGGATGAACCAGCCCCACCTGTCACGGAACCGCCACCTGTGACAACTGTCAGCCCGGAAGCTGCCGACGACGATGCAGCAATGGCGGCGGCGGCGAGCAACAGCGCGCTGCTCGCGATCTCGGCCGCCACTTCGACGGCGCGTTCGCCAATCACTGCCGGACGCCGCTGCGGCCCGCCGGATCCGCCATCGACGACAGGGACGATGCCTTGCACGCCTTCGACCACGTCGACGTAGTGTTCGATCTCGGCGGCGCGTACCTCCAACGCGGCGGCGACCTGCAGATGCCTGAGCCCCTCGATGAACGTTCGCCAGCGGGCGCAGTCAGCAGTCGTGCGGTCAGACCTTGTGAGGATCGACGTCAGCTGCATGACCGCAAGGCCCGTCGGTACCGGGCGACTGCCGGATGGTCGCAGCAGTGCGCCGGACGGCGATATCGTGGCGAGCATTGCGACGTCCCCCTGCGCCCTGTTCTGAGCCGCCGACGATGCGGTGG
>DATFGV010000500.1:0-3538 GCA_035249115.1 Vineibacter sp. | reverse complement strand
GCTGCAAGGCGAAGCCGACGGCTCGGCCCTGCAGGAGAAGCTGCGAAAGGCGGGTATCGCCGAGCCCGCGACCTCATCCGCGAAGGCTGTCCTGGCGCGCCTCAGGGCCGGAGTGACCGGCGGCGAGGCGCAGAACCCGGCTGCCACCTAAGGCCGCCGGCGTTGCCACCAACTTCATCTTGTCGATCGTTCAAAGGAGATTGTCATGCATAGCGATTCACCCGCCTGGACTTTTTACTCGTTCGTGTCATTCGCGTGCTCCGCCGGCCTGATGCTGCTCGGCGTCATGCAGCTCGATGTGCCGCTCTGGACCCGTGCCTATTTTCTGATGGGAACGTTCTTCCTGGTCGGCTCCAGTTTCACTCTGGCCAAGACGCTGCGTGATCGCCACGAGTCGCAAAAGCTGGTGCACAAGATCGATGAAGCCAAGACCGAGCAGCTCCTGAAGCAATGGGAATTGCGGCCGCCGACGACGTGAGGCGCCTCGATCGCAGGCCGGCCGCGTTTACCCGCGCGCCGGCCGGCATCGCCACTCTCGCCTGTCGAACGGCGACGGGAACAGCGACCTCCCACCTTGAGGCGTCGCGCTTGTGGATCGCCCCCTCGCCGCGTCATCCGTTCCGCAAGTCTTCGCGCCAACCTGGCAACGCCGACCGGCCGGGCTGACATCCCTGAGGGCTCGATCACATTCACTTTTCGAGCATGCCGTCAGTTTGATGTCAGGTTTGACCGAATATTGCGTACATCTGTGGCAGAGTACACGACATATGGTGTAAGCTTTTGCTACCGCCGGCGTTTGGTCCGAAATCGGCCCTTCCCCAAGCGGCCACTCACCTGTAATGGTTTCGCCATGGGAAAGGCAGACGATACCAAAAAGCGCGTTGAACGCGCCGCGTTGACGCTGTTCATGGCGCGAGGCGTCGCAGAGACGACGACCCGCGAGATCGCCATGGCCGCGTCAGTGGCGGAAGGCACGATCTATCGCTACTTCCCAAGCAAGGACGCGCTCGCGCTCGAACTCTTCACGCGCCACCACGTGGCGCTGGCCGAAGCGCTGATCGAAGCGCATCGACCGCACAAGAAGCTGCGGCCGAAGGTCGAGGCGATCGTGCGCTGCTATTGCGACTGGGCCGACCGCGATTGGACGACCTTCGCTTACCACTTGCTGACGCAGCACCACTTCCTGGCCAGCCTGTCCGAGGATCTGCCCAATCCGGTCGACGTGGTGCGTGACGTGATCGGCCAGGCGATCTCGGCGAGCGAGATTCCCAAGCGCGACATCGACGCGCTGACCGCGTCAGTGGTCGGCGTCGTATTGCAGGCCGCGACCTTCAAGGTCTATGGCCGCATCACCGGCGCGTTGACCGACCACGCCCCGACCTTCGTCGAGGCTGCCTGGGCGGTCCTCAACGCCAAACCCGGCTGATCGGCGGACGCGTCAGCGCGTGCCCGACCCGCGGCGGCGGTTGTAGTCGAGTTCCTGAGGCGTCGGCAGCAGCCCGACGGCGACGGTGAATCCGCCGCCGTCCTGACCCTCGGCCAGCGGGATCGTCAGCGAAAGTTGCTCCGAAGAACCGGCACGGTTGCGGTTGCCGGCGAACTTGTAGTCGGCCGCGAAGTTGCGGCCCTGTACCACCGCGCCCGATGGATCGACCAGGCGCACGAAGTAGCCGACATTGGCGGCGCGTTCACGCAGCGCCGGTCCCTCGGTGACGATGATCTCGACGGTAAGGTCGACGTCGACCCGATTGCGTCGCAGGTTGCAGGCGATGTCGACCTTGCCGAGTTCGGCCTGGAACAGCACGTCGGTGCGGTCTCGCCCCGCATCCGGCCGGAATCGGGTCAGGCTGGCGGCGTCCTGCACCCGCATGGCCTGCGGGCAGGAGGCGCGCAGGATCGACTGCTCTTCCAGCGAGCGGCCGCAACCAGCGAGCGCGGCCGACAGGACTCCGAGCGCCAACAGGGGGAGTGGGCGCAGTCTCATCGTTTTCCCTCTCGAAGGCCCGTTCCGGGCCGGCGTGTGACCGGCACTTATAGGGTCTTGTGGGTGCCGTCGCACATCGGTTTCTTGCCGCTGTGCTTGCAGGCGCAGAACCACACATCGCCGGCTTTGTCGGCGGTGTATTTGACCGGCGAGAATTCCGAGCCTTTGTGGCTGCCGTCACAGAACGGTTGGTTGGCGCTCTTGCCGCAGGCGCACCACCAGTAGTCCTTGCCGGCTTCAACGGCCATTCTGATGGGCGCCTTGGCCGCGACAACAGGACCGGTCATGGCTTGCTTCCTCGCATTCCGATGGTCTGGTACGTTGCGCCGCCCGGCGACGCCCGACCGATCCTAGGGATCGCCCGGGGTCGACACAAGCGTACCGTCCATGCCCGCCGACTTGCCGCCGCTCACCCTCCTGCTCGCCCAACCGCGCGGCTTCTGCGCCGGTGTCGACCGCGCGATCCAGATCGTCGAGCGGGCGCTGGAGAAGTACGGCGCGCCGGTCTACGTCCGGCACGAGATCGTGCACAACCGCTTCGTGGTCGAAAACCTGGAGGCCAAGGGCGCCCGCTTCGTCGCCGAGCTCGACCAGGTGCCTGATGACCGGCCGGTGGTGTTCAGCGCCCATGGCGTGCCCAAAGTGGTGCCGCAGGAAGCGGCGCGCCGCGAACTGCTCTACCTCGACGCCACCTGCCCGCTGGTCTCCAAGGTGCACCGCGGCGTGGAGCAGCATCACAATGCCGGCCGCACCGTCCTGCTGATCGGTCATAACGGCCATCCCGAGGTGGTCGGCACCATGGGCCAGCTGCCCGACGGCGCGGTGCTGCTGGTCGAGGACGTGGCGCAGGCCGAACGGATCACGGTGCCGGATCCCGACAACCTGGCGTTCGCCACCCAGACCACCCTGTCGGTCGACGACACGGCGGCGATCGTCGCCGTCCTGCAGCGGCGCTTCCCGCAGCTGCAGGGGCCGAAGCGCGAGGACATCTGCTACGCCACCACCAACCGCCAGGCGGCCGTCAAGGCGATCGCGCCGCGCTGCGACGCGCTGATCGTGATCGGCGCGCCGAACTCGTCGAACTCGTTGCGACTGGTCGAGGTCGCGGCCACCTACGGCTGCCACAAGGCGCGGCTGCTGCAGCGCGCCAGCGAGCTCGACTGGCAATGGCTGGACGGCGTGTCGCGTCTGGGCCTCACCGCCGGCGCATCGGCGCCGGAGGCGCTGGTCGACGAGCTGATCGCCGCCTGCCGCGCCCGCTACACGGTCCGCATCGAAGAGGTGCGGGTGACCGACGAGAGCACGATATTCAAACTGCCGCGTGCCCTGGTCGCCTAGGATGGCCGTCTACACCGAGGTCGCCGACGACCAGCTCGACGCGTTCCTTGCCGACTACGACATCGGCGAGCCGCAGTCGTGCAAGGGCATTGCCGAGGGTGTCGAGAATTCGAACTACATGCTGGCGACGACGCGTGGCACGTATTTCCTGACCTTGTACGAAAAGCGCGTTGATCCTCGTGACCTGCCGTTCTTCCTCGGCCTGATGGACCACCT
>DATFGV010000499.1:0-11546 GCA_035249115.1 Vineibacter sp. | reverse complement strand
AATCCGGCCACGACATGCGGGTCCACGGCGAGCGGGCCGACATGCTTGCGGCCCGCGTCGCCAAGCTGATCGCGCTGCGGCGTACCCGCCGCGCCGATAGGAAGATCGCTATCGCGCTATTTGGCTTCCCGCCCAATGCCGGAAACGTCGGATCAGCAGCGCATCTGGCGGTCTACGAGTCGCTCTTCCACACGCTGACGGCGCTGAAAGGGGCCGGCTACTCGGTGGAACTGCCGTCCGGACCGGAGGCGCTCCGCCAGGCCGTCGTCGAAGGCAACGCCGCCCGATTCGGCAGCCGCGCCAATGTCCATGCGCGGATTTCAGCCAACGACCATGTCCGGCGCGAACGCTGGCTGCGCGAAATCGAGAAGCAGTGGGGTCCGGCGCCGGGCCGTGACCAGAGTGACGGGGCGTCGCTGTTCGTTCTCGGGCAGCGTTTCGGCAATGTGTTCGTCGGGGTGCAGCCTGGCTTCGGCTACGAAGGCGATCCGATGCGCCTTCTGTTCGAGAAGGGCTTCGCGCCAACGCATGCGTTTGCCGCGTTCTACCGCTGGATCCGCGAGGACTTCGGCGCGCACGCCGTGCTGCATTTTGGAACACACGGTGCGCTCGAGTTCATGCCGGGCAAGCAGACCGGGCTTTCCAGCGCATGCTGGCCCGACCGGCTGATTGGTGACCTGCCGAACTTCTACCTGTATGCCGCCAACAATCCATCGGAAGGCGCCATCGCCAAGCGCCGCGCCGCGGCCACCCTGATCAGTTACCTGACACCGCCGGTGGGCGAGGCCGGGCTGTACCGCGGGCTGCTCGACGTCAAGGCTTCGATCGACCGGTGGCGGCTGCTGCCGCCCGAAGCGGGCGAGGAGGGGGGTCGACTTTCTGATCTCATCCACGCCCAGGCTGCGCAACTGGACTTGTGCACCGCCGAACCTTCGTGGGGCGACGAAGCGGCGGCTCGGATCGGCAACCTCGACGAAGCGATTGCGCTGCTTGAGCACACCTTGATCCCGCACGGCTTGCATGTCGTTGGCCAAGTACCGTCCGCGGCTGAACGGGCTGACATGCTGCAGTCGTTCGCCGAGGCGTCACATGGCGTGCGGCCAGACCGATCGATGGTCGAAGCGCTGGTCGACGGCGCGACACCCGAGGCAATTCTCTCGGCGGCCGGGAAGCGCACCGACGACGGGAGCATCGCGATGCTCCGGGAGCTTGCTTCGGTGGATCGTCTGCTGCGCGAGGATCACGAGTTGCCAGCGATTGTCCACGCCCTGGACGGAAAGTTCGTGCGTCCCGTGGCTGGTGGCGACCTGCTGCGCACGCCAGCGATGCTGCCGACCGGCCGTAACATCCACGGCTTCGACCCCTTCCGCATCCCAAGTGCCTTCGCAGTCGCTGACGGTGCGCGGCAGGCGGCCCGGCTGCTGGAACGGCATGCCGCCGACGGTCAGCCGTTACCCGAATCGATCGCTCTCGTACTTTGGGGCACCGACAACCTGAAGAGCGAGGGAGGGCCGATCGGTCAGGCATTGGCCCTTATGGGAGCCAAGCCGCGGTTTGACAGCTTCGGGCGACTTGCCGGCGCAAGCCTAGTCCCGCTTGCTGAACTCGGTCGGCCCCGGATCGACGTGGTCGTCACGCTCTCCGGAATTTTCCGCGACCTTCTGCCGTTGCAGACCAAGCTCCTGGCCGAGGCGGCCTACCTGGCCGCGACTGCAGACGAACCGGTGGAGCAGAACTTCGTCCGCAAGCACACGCTTGACTACCAGACCAAGCACCGCTGCGACCTCGAGATGGCCGCGCTGCGTGTGTTCGGCAATGCCGAAGGCGCCTACGGGTCGAATGTCAACTTCATGGTCGACAACGGCAAGTGGCAGGACGAGGACGAGCTCGCCGATATGTACTCGCGGCGCAAGGGCTTTGCTTATTCCAGGTCGGGGCGGCCGGTTCGGCAAACAGCGCTGCTTGAAAGCATGCTCGCCGATGTCGAACTTGCGTATCAGAACCTCGAGTCGGTGGAGCTGGGTGTTACCACCATCGATCACTACTTCGACTCGCTGGGCGGCATCAGCAGGGCCGTGCGCCGCGCCAGGGGTGGTCAAGCAGCGCCGGTCTATATCGGCGATCAGACGCGCGGTGACGGTGTCGTGCGTTCGCTCGCAGAGCAGGTCGCCATCGAGACCCGCACGCGAATGCTGAATCCCGCTTGGTACGAGGGGATGTTGAAGCACGGCTATGAGGGCGTCCGCCAAATCGAGGCCCACGTTACCAATACGATGGGTTGGTCCGCGACGACCGGCCAGGTGGCGCCGTGGGTTTACCGGCAGCTGACCCAGACCTTCATGCTCGACCCCGAAATGCGCGAGCGGATGGCGCGGCTCAACCCGACGGCCTCGGCCAGGGTGGCCAACCGGCTCCTCGAGGCTAACGAGCGCCGCTATTGGACGCCGGACGAGGACACGCTCGCGGCGCTGCGCCAGGCCGGCGCCGAGCTCGAGGATCGGCTGGAAGGCGTGTTTGAGGAGGCAGCGGCATGACGGTCGTTCTCAAACCGCAAGTCGAACACCCGCCCCGTCGCAGCCGGCCGGACGGCGAGGGCAGCTTGCAGGTACACCTCGACCCAAACATGACCATCGGCAGCGCCAAGGTGTTCTCGGTGTATGGCAAGGGCGGGATCGGCAAGAGCACGACCTCGTCGAACCTGTCCGCGGCGTTCTCGAAGCTCGGCAAGCGCGTGCTGCAGATCGGCTGCGATCCGAAGCACGATTCGACGTTCACCTTGACTAAGCGCCTAGTGCCGACCGTCATTGACGTGCTGGAGCAGGTGAACTTCCACGCCGAGGAACTGCGGATCGAGGACTTCGTCTACGAAGGCTTCAACGGCGTGATGTGCGTCGAGGCGGGCGGACCGCCGGCCGGCACCGGTTGCGGTGGCTACGTGGTCGGCCAGACCGTGAAGCTGCTCAAGGAACATCATCTGCTCGAAGACACGGATGTCGTCATCTTCGACGTGCTGGGCGACGTTGTCTGCGGCGGGTTCGCCTCGCCGCTGCAACACGCGGACCGGGCGCTGATCGTCGCCGCCAACGATTTCGACTCGATCTTCGCGATGAACCGCATCGTGGCGGCGATCCAGGCCAAGTCGAAGAACTATCCGGTCCGCGTGGCGGGCGTCATCGCCAACCGCAGCGTAGACACCGACCAGATCCAGAAATTCAACGACGCGGTGGGCATGAAGACCATCGCGCACTTCCCTGACCTCGACGTTTTCCGGCGCAGCCGTCTCAAGAAGGCGACTCTGTTCGAAATGGAGGAGTCGCCGGCGGTGTTGGCTGTACAGCAAGAGTATCTGCGGCTCGCCGCGACCTTGTGGGCCGGAACCGAGCCACTTCTCGTCGCGCCGCTCAAGGACCGCGAGATCTTCGATCTGCTCGGGTTCGACTGATGTCCACGACCTCCTACTTGGAACGCCGTAGCCAGGTCGAAGCCTACTTCGATCGCACGGCGGCTGACGCCTGGTCGAGGCTGACGTCAGACGCACCGGTTGGGCGCATTCGCGCCACGGTTCGGGCCGGACGTGATCGGATGCGCGCCACGTTCCTTGACTGGCTGCCGCAAGACTTGCGTGGCAAAAGAGTCCTTGACGCCGGTTGCGGCACTGGAACGCTCGCTATGGCCATGGCCCGCCGCGGCGCGGATGTAGTAGCTGTCGACCTGTCGCCGACACTGGTGGGCTTGGCACGCGAGCGGACGACGCCGGAGGTTGCGTCCGGGTCCGTGCGGTTTGTGGTTGGCGACATGCTCGCGACGGAACACGGCGAGTTCGACCACGTCGTCGCTATGGACTCGCTGATCCACTACCGCTCCGACGACATGGTGCGGGCGGTAGCGAGCCTCGCGCAGAGGACCAGGTGTTCCCTGCTGTTCACTTTCGCCCCCCGGACCCCGGCTCTGGCGATGATGCACGCCATCGGGCGCATGTTCCCCCGCGCCGATCGCGCGCCCGCCATCGAGCCGGTCGCGTATGAGGTTATCCGCGGCAGGCTCGCGCCGGGGTCCGGACCCAATCAATGGCGGCCCGCTCGCACGGAGCGGATCGTCAGCGGGTTCTACACATCGCAGCTCATGGAGATGTTGCCGACATGAAGCGGATGAACGCTGCGTTGGCTCGAACCTGGATCGCGCTAGGACCGCGTTTCCTGCCGTTCGCCGATGCTGCGAGCGTGGAACTGCCGCTGGGCCGTCTGCTGCGCCTGGCGCTGTTCCAGGTGTCCGTCGGCATGGCCGTGGTGCTGCTCAATGGAACGCTCAATCGCGTGATGATCGTCGAGCTCGAAGTTCCAACTTGGCTGGTGGCGCTCATGGTGTCGCTACCGCTAGTGTTTGCGCCGTTCCGCGCACTGGTGGGCTTCCGTTCCGACACGCATCGCTCGTTCCTCGGCTGGCGGCGCGTGCCGTACATCTGGATGGGCACGATGCTGCAGTTTGGCGGCTTTGCGATCATGCCGTTCGCGCTGCTGGTGCTTTCAGGCGACACGCACGGCCCGGCGTGGATTGGCCAGGCGGGCGCCGCGCTGGCGTTCCTGCTGGTCGGTGCCGGCCTGCATACGACACAGACGGCTGGCCTGGCGCTCGCCACGGATCTGGCGCCGGCGGCATCGCGGCCGCGCGTGGTGGCCTTCCTCTACGTCATGCTGTTGCTGGGCATGGTTGGCAGCGCGTTGGCGTTCGGAGCGCTGTTGGCCGATTTCGGCCAGGTCCGGTTGATCCAGGTCATCCAGGGCGCGGCGTTGGCAACTTTCGTGCTGAACGTCGTGGCGCTATGGAAACAGGAACCGCGTCAGCCTTCTCTGACGATGCTCGGTAGTCCACGACCGTTGTTCCGTGACTGCGTGAAAGTGTTGCGACAGCGAGGCCTCTCGGCGAGGCCCCTGATGGCGGTCGGCCTGGGCACAGCCGCGTTCAGCATGCAGGACATCCTCCTTGAGCCCTACGGCGGCGAAGTCCTCAAGCTGTCGGTCGGTGAGACGACTGCCCTGACGGCGTTTCTTGCTGCCGGCACGCTGGCAGGCCTGGCGATCGCGTCGCGATGGCTTTCGCGCTCGCTCGATGCCTACCGACTGGCGGGGCTGGGCGCCGTGCTGGGCATCGCGGCGTTTTCCGCCGTGGTTTTTGCCTCGCCACTCGAATCCAGGTCGTTGTTCATTGTCGGAACCACGGCGATTGGCCTGGGCAGCGGCCTGTTTGCCGTCGGTACCCTGACAGCGGCGATGGAGCTCGCGGGCGAAGGCCAGGGCGGGTTGATTCTCGGCGCCTGGGGCGCCGTACAGGCCTCGGCGGCCGGTGTTGGCATCGCGCTCGGAGGCGCGATTCGCGACACCGTCGGCGCGCTGGCGACAAGCGGCGCGCTCGGGCCGGTGCTGGCGGGCCCAGCGGTTGGCTACTCCGCCGTCTATCACCTCGAGATCGTGTTGTTGTTCCTGACCCTGGTTGCCGTGGGCCCGCTCGCTCGCGGCGCAGTGCGTGATGCGCGCCCCGCCCCATCCCGGTTCGGATTGGCGGAACTGCCCGGCTAATTTCTTTGCGACGGGAGGTCGTCGACATGCAAGGCACTATCACCTCCAACATCGATGTCGCTCAGGTGGCGCTCTACGTCTTCTGGCTGTTTTTCGCCGGACTGATCTTCTATTTGCGCCGAGAAGACAAACGCGAAGGTTACCCGCTCGAGCCGGATCGGTCGGGCCAGATCCGGGTGCAGGGCTTCCCGTGGATGCCAAGCCCCAAGACTTTTCTACTGCCACATGGCGGTAGCGTCATGGCGCCCAGTGGCAAGGTCGACGATCGCCAGGTTCGCGCAGAGCCGATCGGCGGCTGGCCGGGTGCACCGCTCGAACCGACGGGCAATCCCATGGTCGACGGCGTTGGACCAGCCTCATATGCCGCGCGCTCTGATGAGCCCGAACTGACGATCGACGGGCATCCGAGCATCGTGCCGACCCGCGTTGCCAGCGACCACGTCGTTGATTCGAACGACACCGACCCCAAGGGCATGGAGGTGTTCGGTGCTGATCGGATGCTGGCTGGTACCGTGCGCGACATCTGGGTCGACCGTACGGAACCGATGATCCGCTATCTCGAGGTCGAGGTCGCGGGTGCGCAGGTACCGCGAAACGTGCTGCTGCCCATCACGCTCGCCAGCATCAACCGCCGGCGGCAGGTGTACGTGAGCGCGATCCTCGCGACTCAGTTCGCCGACGTGCCTGGCCTGAAGAACCCCGACCAGGTGACCAAGCTCGAGGAGGATCGCATCTGCGCCTACTACGCGAGCGGCAAGCTCTATGCCACGCCGGGCAGACTGGGGCCGGTGTTATGAGCGACTACGACTTCGAACCTGTGCGCGGGCTGCCGCAAAGGCTCCCGCCGGCGGAGGCTCTGCTGTGGCAGGGCAGTCCGCGGTGGCGATCGCTGGCAGTGCGCGCCTTCCACGTCCGCAAGGTCGCGCTCTATTTCGGGCTTCTCGCGATCTGGTGCGTCGCGTCGGCCTCGGCGGACGGCAAGGGGTTTTGGGACGCACTCCTGTCGGCGGCCTGGGTGCCGCTCGGCCTGGTCGCGGCGGTCGCGCCGCTGACGTTGCTGGCGTGGCTGACCGAACGGACCACGGTCTACACAGTGACCAGCAGGCGCCTGGTAATGCGCGTCGGGATCGCGCTGCCGATCACGATCAACATTCCGTTCCGCATGATCGACGCCGTCGCCCTGAAGCGCCATGGCGATGGGTCGGGCGATATCCCGGCGTCGATCGCCAAGGAGTGCCGCGTGGCGTTCCTGGTGCTGTGGCCGCATGCCCGTCCCTGGCTCGTGCGCAACCCGCAGCCGATGCTGCGTGCGATCCCTGATGCGGAGCGCGTGGCGCGGATCATCGTCGAGGCGATTTCCGCCAGCACCGCGCAGGTCGCGCATCAGGCGCCGGACCAGGCTCGCGACAGGGCGGCCCGGCCGGTCGAGCCGGTGGCCGTGCCGGTGGCGGCATAGGAGGCAGGCAGCCGTGAGTCACACGCACGCCGAAACGCCGATTCCCCGCGGTGTGCTGATTGGTGCCGCCGTGCTGGTCGCCATGTCCATCGCGCTGGCCGGGACCGCCCGGATCACCGGCATCGGCACGACGCGCATGCCGCCGGCCAGCCTCGTGGAGAGCCGGGAGTTGCGGTTTGCCGACCGCCAGGACGGATCGATCGCGGTCTTCGACGCCGCCAACGGCGAGACCGTCGCCGTCGTCGCGCCGGGCACGAACGGCTTCCTGCGCGGCGCGCTGCGCGGCCTGGCGCGCGAACGCAAACGCCAGGATATCGGCGCCGGCCCGGCTTTCAGGCTGGTCCGCTGGGCCGATGGACGGTTGACCTTGGAGGATCCGACCACCACCAGGGTGGTCGATCTGGCGGCGTTCGGCACGACCAACGCCGCCGTGTTCGCGGAACTCCTGACCGCGGGGAATTCACAACGATGAGCGCATCGTGGCCTCGCAGCAAGGTCGTAGAGGTCGGCTGCGACGTCGACGTCGCCTGCACGGCCGACAGCCTGCACGCGCATGTCGACCTTGATGGCGCCCCGGAGATTGGGCCGGGCGACCGCGTGCTGGTCCATGAAGCGCCATGCCGCGTCGATCACGGCCAGCAGATCGTGGCGCGACGCACCGCGACGATTGTCCGCGCATCGCTGATCGAGCGGCTGCGGACGCGCCTGCTGTCCTATCGCGAACTCAGCGAGTTGTACGAGATCGGTTTCTCCGTCGGGAGGCGTCGATGACCAGGACCAGCGGAGATCACTCGCCCAATGCCACCACCGAGAGGGCGCGGCAGGACACCATCCTGAGCCCGCGCTTCTACACGACCGATTTCCGCGAGCTTGATCGCACGGATGTCGGCTCGGTGCGCGCCGAGTGGGATGAATTGATCGCCGAGATGCGGCGCGATCTCAACAAGAGCCACTTTGTGCGCAATGCCGACTTTGATGTCGATCTGGCGCGCATTCCCGACGACTTGCGCGAGGAGTTCATCGACTTTCTCGTGAGTTCAGTGACCGCCGAGTTCTCCGGCTGCGTGCTCTATGCTGAGATCAAAAAACGATCGAGCAACCGCCATATTCGCGAGCTGTTCGGCTTCATGAGCCGCGACGAGGCGCGGCACGCCGGCTTCATCAACGAATCGCTGAAGGACTTCGGCATCGGCGTTGACCTCGGGTTCCTGACCCGGGCCAAGAAGTACACCTACTTCAAGCCCAAGTTCATCTTCTACGCCACCTACCTGTCCGAAAAGATCGGCTACGCCCGCTACATCACCATCTTCCGGCAGTTCGAGCGTCATCCCGAGCGGCGCTTCCACCCGATCTTCAAGTGGTTCGACAAGTGGTGCAACGACGAGTTCCGTCACGGCGAGGCCTTCGCCCTGCTGATGCGCGCCAATCCGCGGCTGCTGACGGGCGCCAACAGGCTCTGGGTCCGCTTCTTCCTGCTCGCCGTGTACGCCACGATGTACGTCCGGGACCATTCGCGGCCGCTGTTTCACCGCGCGCTTGGCATGGATCCGACTGACTACGACTTCAGGGTGTTCCGGATCACCAACGAGATCGCGCGCCAGGTCTTCCCGGTGGAACTCGACCTCGACAATCCGGCGTTCCACGCCGGGCTTGACCGGCTTTGGCACCTGTCGGAGGCGATCGCTGCTGCTCGCACGCGCGGCGGCCTGGTCGGCGCCGCCAAGCGGTTGGTTATAAGCGTTGCCGCCGCTGCCACTTTCCTGAGGCTCTTCGCACTGCCTGCTCGGCGCAACGACCTGCCGGCGCAGGTCCGCATGCAGCCGACCTGGTAGACCGGACCAGGCGCCGATGATCGATATCGCCCTACCGATCCTGGCTGCGCTGTTCATCTGGTGGTTCAGCACGGGCGCGGTGCTTTACCTGGTCGGCCTTCCGCGGCCGACGCGCCGCTGGGTTCTTAGCGGTGTGACCGTGGCGCTCTTTGCGGCGTTGTGGGGTCTTTGGGCGAGCCGGGCCGAAGCGACGGAAGCCGGCGCGTACATGGCGTTCGCGTGCGCGATCACCGTTTGGGCGTGGCAGGAGGTCTGCTTCCTGATGGGCCATGCGACCGGCCCGCGTCGGGAAGCCTGTCCTGCTGGCGTGGTGGGATGGAAGAGGGTCAGCGCCGCCGTCGAGGCGATCCTGTACCACGAGCTGATCCTGGTTGTGTTGGGCGCGGCTGTGTGGATTGCAGTGGCCGATGGCATCAACCAGACCGGTCTTTGGACCTACCTCGTACTCTGGACCATGCGGCTCAGCGCCAAGCTGAACCTGTTTCTCGGCGTGCCATTTCTGCATGACGACTGGCTGCCGAAAGAGATCGCTCACCTGCGCAGCTACTTCCGCATCCGGCCGATGAACTTCTTGTTCCCGGTATCGGTGTCGGCGTCAACGATTGCCGCCGTCTGGCTGTTCCAGTTGGCTTACGCGCCGGGTGTCGCCGCCGCCGATGCGGCCGGATACGGCCTGGTAGCGACATTGGTGGGGCTGGCGGTGCTGGAACATTGGTTCATGGTTTTGCCACTGCCCGTGGCGGCAATGTGGGCTTGGGCATTCCGGTCGCGTCGGACGCCGCATGCCGCCCCGCCGGCCAGTGATGCGTCGCCCGCATTGCGCATTGTCGCGTCAAACCAACCGCAAACCGTGAGCCACGAACTTGCTGCGAACGCACGATCGCAGCACGGGCCGGCGTCCGTTGCCGCACCCGTCCTTCTGTTTCCGAAACCGACGGTCAATGGGAGATGACCATGGACTACGATGCCTTCTTCCGGCGCCAGCTCGATGGGCTGCATAGCGAAGGTCGATACAGGGTGTTCGCTGATCTCGAGCGGCAAGCGGGTGCTTTTCCGCGCGCCGTCCATCACTGCAATCGCGGTCAGGAACAGGTGACCGTGTGGTGCTCCAACGACTATCTCGGCATGGGCCAGCATCCCGTCGTGCTGGCGGCGATGCACGAGGCGCTTGACCGATGCGGCGCCGGTGCCGGCGGCACACGCAACATTGCGGGCACAAACCATTACCACGTGCTGCTGGAGCGCGAGCTCGCCGATCTGCACGGCAAGGAAAGCGCTCTGCTGTTCACGTCGGGCTACGTCTCGAACTGGGCCAGCCTCGGGACCCTGGCGTCGCGCATGCCGGGCTGCGTCGTGCTGTCGGATGCGCTGAACCACGCCTCGATGATCGAGGGCATTCGCCACAGCCGCGCAGAGACGCGAGTGTTCGCGCACAACGATCCGGAGGACCTGGCGCGCAAACTGAGCGATCTCGAGCCGGCCCGGCCGAAGCTGGTGGCCTTCGAATCCGTCTACTCGATGGACGGTGACATCGCGCCGATCGCCGAGATCTGCGACGTCGCGGAAGCCTATGGCGCCATGACCTATCTCGACGAGGTGCACGCGGTCGGCCTCTACGGCCCGCGTGGCGGCGGCGTTGCCGAGCGAGACGGGCAGAGCCATCGCCTCACTGTCATCGAGGGCACGCTGGCCAAGGCGTTTGGCGTGGTCGGCGGCTATATCGCCGCTTCCGCTGCGCTGTGCGACTTCATTCGCAGCTTCGCGTCCGGCTTCATCTTCACGACGGCGCTGCCGCCGTCGAACGCTGCCGGTGCACTCGCAAGCATCCGACATCTCAAGGCGAGCGGTGCCGAGCGCAGGCTGCAGCAACAGCGTGTCGCCAGCCTGCGGCGACGCCTTGATGCCGCCGGGCTGCCGTACCTGCGCAACGAAAGCCACATCGTGCCAGTGATGGTGCGCGATCCGGTGCTGTGCAAGCGCATCAGCGACCGGCTGCTGGACGAATACGGTATCTACGTCCAACCGATCAACTATCCAACCGTGGCGCGCGGCACCGAGCGGCTGCGTATCACGCCGTCGCCGATGCACAGCGAGGCCGACATCGAGCATCTGGTCGCAGCCCTGACCGCCATCTGGTCGACGCTGGGCTTGCGACAGGCGGCGTAAGCCGCAGCGGAGGGCAGCCATGCTCACGAACGCGCGTCTTCTGGACGACATCAACGATCCGGCCGACCTGCGACGGCTGGATGAGGGCAATCTCTGGCGGGTGGCGGATGAGCTGCGGGCCGAAACCATCAGCGCCGTGTCGGTCACCGGCGGTCATCTCGGCGCCGGTCTCGGCGTGGTCGAGCTGACGGTCGCGCTGCACTATGTGTTCGACACGCCGCGCGACCGGCTGATCTGGGATGTCGGCCACCAGGCCTATCCGCACAAGATCCTGACCGGCCGGCGCGACCGCATCCGCACCGTGCGGCAGGGCGGCGGACTCTCCGGCTTCACCAAGCGGGCCGAGAGCCCATACGACCCGTTTGGTGCGGCCCACAGTTCAACCTCGATCTCGGCTGGCCTCGGCATGGCCGTGGCGCGCGATCTCGAGGGCGGTCGCAACAACGTCATCTGCGTCATCGGCGACGGCGCGCTGTCGGCCGGAATGGCCTATGAGGCGATGAACAACGCCGGGGCGAT
>DATFGV010000498.1:0-3483 GCA_035249115.1 Vineibacter sp. | reverse complement strand
TGGTGGTCGACAACCTCGTTTCGTGGTTCGACCACGGCCGCTTGCTGACGCCGGTCGGATGACGCTGGGGGCGCGCCACTCCAGTGGCACGTCATGAGATGATTTCCACCTCTCGATGGCTGGGTTAGAGAAGAGGAATGACGCGCCACTGGAGTGGCGTGCCCCCGGCGTGATGGATCGAGGAGGAAGCAATGGCCAAGAACGGCAAGGAACCCGCCAAGCTGCGCAGCCGCGAGTGGTTCGACAGCAAGAGCGATCCGACCATGACGGCGCTCTATCTCGAGCGCTACATGAACTTCGGCCTGACCCTGGCCGAGCTGCGCAGCGGCAAGCCGATCATCGGCATCGCCCAGACCGGCAGCGACCTGTCACCTTGCAACCGGCACCACCTCGACCTCGCCTGGCGCATCCGCGATGGCATCCGCGACAACGGCGGCATTCCGATCGAGTTCCCGGTGCATCCGATCCAGGAGTCCGGCAAGCGGCCGACGGCGGCGCTCGATCGCAACCTCGCTTACCTCAGCGCCGTGGAGTCGATGTACGGCTATTTCTTCGACGGCGTCGTGCTCACCACCGGCTGCGACAAGACCACGCCGGCGATGATCATGGCGGCGGCCACCGTCAATTTACCGTCGATCGTGCTGTCGGGCGGACCGATGCTCGACGGCCACTTCGCCGGCGGCCTCGCCGGTTCGGGCACGATCGTCTGGTACGCCCGCCAGGAACTGGCGGCCGGCCGCATCAACATGGACCAGTTCATCGAGATGGTGGCCTCGTCAGCGCCCAGCGTCGGGCACTGCAACACCATGGGCACGGCTCTGTCGATGAACAGCATGGCCGAGGCGCTGGGCATGTCGCTGCCGGGCTGCGCCGCGATTCCCGGCCCGTACAAGGAACGTGGCCAGATGGCCTACGAAACAGGTCGGCGCATCGTCGACATGGTGTGGGAGGATCTGCGGCCCTCGCACATCCTCACGCGCAAGGCGTTCGAGAACGCAATCGTCGCCGCCAGCGCGCTGGGCGCGTCGACCAACTGCCCGCCGCACATCAACGCGATTGCCCGCCATATCGGGGTCAAGCTGGAAACCCGCGACTGGGACAAGATCGGCTACGACATCCCGCTGCTGGTCAACTGCATGCCGGCCGGCAAGTACCTTGGCGAGGCGTTCCACCGCGCCGGCGGCGTGCCGACGGTGATGGCCGAGCTGTTGCGCAAGGGCAAGGTCCACGGCGACGTGCTCACCGTGTCGGGCAAGACGGTGGCCGAGAACGTCAAGTCGGCCAAGCCGACCGACGGCGAGGTCATCCTGTCCTACGACAAGCCGATGCTGAAGGAGGCCGGCTTCGCTGTCCTCACGGGCAACCTCTTCGACTCGGCGATCATGAAGACCTCGGTGATCTCGCCGGAGTTTCGCCAGAAGTACCTCGAGAAGCCGGGTGACAAGGGCGCCTTCGAAGGCACCGCCATCGTGTTCGACGGGCCGGAGGACTACCACCACCGCATCAACGATCCGTCGCTGCCGATCGACGCCAGCAGCATCCTGTTCATCCGCTACGCCGGGCCGGTCGGCTACCCCGGTTCAGCCGAGGTGGTGAACATGCTGCCGCCCGACCGGCTGGTGAAGGGCGGCGTGTTGCTGCTGCCCTGCGTCGGCGACGGCCGCCAGAGTGGCACCTCGGCCAGCCCCTCAATCCTCAACGCCTCGCCCGAGGCAGCGGTCGGCGGCGGCCTGGCGCTGCTCAAGACCGGCGACAAGGTGCGCGTCGATCTCAACAAGCGCACGGCGAACATCCTGGTCTCCGACGCCGAGCTCGCCAAGCGCAGGGCGGCGTGGCAGCCCAACTATCCAGCCAGCCAGACGCCGTGGCAGGAACTGCAGCGCAAGTTCGTCGGTCAGCTCGACAGCGGCGCCTGCCTGGACTTCGCGATCGACTTCCAGCGCATCTCCGAGACCAAGGGCGTGCCGCGCCACTCGCACTGAGGTGGCTTCACCTCGCCCCAACGGGGGAGAGGTCGCCGCGAAGCGGCGGGTGAGGGGGCGGTACCACGCGCACCGATGTCCTCAATGACGCATCTCGCTTGGTGCACGACCCCCTCACCCGGCGCGCTGCGCGCGCCGACCTCTCCCCGTTGGGGCGAGGTAGACGCGGTTACGCACTTCGCAACGCCGGGCGCAGCGCCCATGTCAGCGGCAACGTGACGAGCGCGACGGCGGCGATCACCAGCATGGTCGCCGGCACGCTGGTGGCATCGGCGCACAGGCCGAACAGCGGCGGTCCCAGCGCGCCGGCGACCGAGCCACCGGTATAGAAGACACCGAAGGCGCGCACGCGCCGCGCCGCCGGAACGAACTCCGGCACGGTGCCGTACAGCACCGAGGATGTGCCGTTCAGCGCGATGCCGACCAGCGGCAGCACGGCAAGCGCCGGCGCCAGCGACAGCGGCAACAACGCCGCGATCAGTGAGGCGGTCAGCAACTCGGTCAGGAACACTGTGCGCAACACGCCCAGCCGTGCGCCCAGCCAGCCGCACGCCAGCTTGCCGGCGGCGCCGCCGGCAAACAGCAGGGATAGGGCGAGCCCGATGGTTGGCAGGTCGGCGCCCTTGTCGCGCAGCAGGAAGGGCAGGAACAGCAGGAAGCCGGTGCGCGTCAGCCCGTCAGCCATGTGGATGGCGAGCAGCAGGCGGAAGGCGCCGGGCCGGTCGGCGCCGCGGGTCGCGTCGGCAGCCGTCGCTTGCGGCGCGACGGGCGTCGGCGTCGCCGGCAGGAACAATGGCATGACAAGCGCAGCGCCAAGGCCGAGGGCGGCGACCGCGAACAGGCCTTCACGCCAGGACAGCACCGCCGCCAGCGCCGCGAACGCGGCCGGCAGCAGCACCTTGCCGACGTCGCCAGCGAAATTGTAGGTGCCCAATGCCGTGCGCGAGCGCCCTCCGTCGTACGCGGCGGAGATCAGGCTCGATGACACCGGATGCTGCGTGCTGCCGCCCAGCCCGGCGAGCACCAGGCCGATCGCGACGCCGAGCAGGCCACCGGCCAACCCCGCGACGATGTAGCCGGCCGCCGCCAGCGCCGTGCCCAGCGCCAGCACGCGGGTCGCGCCCAGCCGCTCCGCCAGCAGGGCCGAGGGAATTTGGCCGCTCGCCATCGCGCCCGAACTGAGCAGCTTCAACGCGCCGACGGCCGTGTAGCTCAGACCAAACTGCGCCTGCAGTAGCGGGTACAGGACATTCAGCAGGTCGGTGTAGCCGTCGTGCAGCGCATGCACGCCACAGCAGGTCGCCAGCGTTCGCCGCCTGCCGCCAGCCTGAACCGTGTCTGTTTGCGCTGGGCTGACGACTGTCATGACGGCTTGTAACGCTTCAGGCATCCCTCGTCATGCGAATCCTAGCATCGTGCACCGCCGACGTTGTACGTTGCGTGCTACGTGTAGCGGTGGATCGGTCCGCACAAAGAGGAGGCATTCATGGCTCTACTCGAC
>DATFGV010000497.1:0-3870 GCA_035249115.1 Vineibacter sp. | reverse complement strand
CGGTCGTCGTGTGGTCGGCGCCGGAATCCTGCTTGCCGCCTTGCGAGTCGTAGCCGTACCAGCCGCCACCGCTCTTGCGGCCGAGCTTGCCGGCGTGGAACAGGCTCTCGTGATAGGGGCTGGGCGTCAGCCGGCGGTCGTGGAAGAAGCCCTCGTAGATGATCCGCCGCGCCGGGAAATTGACGTCGATGCCGGTGAGGTCCATCAGCTCGAACGGCCCCATGCGAAAGCCTCCGGCGTCGCGCATGACCGCATCGATCTGCGACGGCGTGGCGCGACCTTCGGTGTAGATACGCAGGCCCTCGGTGCCGATCGCGGTGCCTCCAAGGTTCACCAGGAAACCCGGCGTGTCGCCGACCACCACCGGTACGCGGGTCTGGCGCTTGCCCAGCGCCACCATCGCGTCGATCACCCAGGGCGCGGTGTCGGCGGCGCGGATCACCTCGACCAGCTTCATCAGCGGCACCGGATTGAAATAGTGCATGCCGCAGACCCGGTCGCGGCGCTTCAGCGACCGGGCGATCGAGGCGATGCGGATCGACGAGGTATTGGAGGCGAGCACCGTCCCCTCGCCTACGACGCCCTCCAGCTCGCCGAACAGCTTTTGCTTCACCTCGAGGTTCTCGAAGACCGCCTCGACCACCACGTGGCAGTCGGCCAGGGCCTTGAGTGACTGTGCCGGTACAAGGTTCCGCTCGGCCGCGGCGCTGGCCTCGGCCGTCAGGCGGTTCTTGGCCACGAGACCCTGCAGGGTCGCGACGATCGCGTTCTTGGCCGAGGCCGCCCCGTCGGGCGCCGCGTCGTACATGATCGTGCGCATACCGCCCTGGGCCGACACCTGGGCGATACCCCGTCCCATCGCCCCCGTGCCGACTACGCCGACCACCAGATCCGGCCGCGATACATCAAGCGTCATGAGTTGTTCTCCTGCCTCGTGCATTCAACTCCGCGGCCGCACGCCTGCCTGTCAGCCACCACCGCTGGCGGGCACGAAGGCGGTAGCCTCGATCTCGACCTTGGCGCGCGCCTCGACCAGCGCTGAGACGATGATCACCGACATGGCCGGGAAATGCCGACCAAAGACGTCGCGGTAGGCAGCACCGATCTCGTGGCCCTGCGCCAGATACTCTTCGCGCCGGGTGACGAACCAGGTCAGGCGCACGACATGTTCCGGGCCAGCGCCGGCCTCGTGCAGCAGCCGGCGGATGTTGATGAAGGCCTGTCGGCACTGGCCGGCGAAGTCGTCGGTCTCGAAGGCGCCGCTGTCGTTCCAGCCGATCTGGCCGGCCAGCACGATCAGGCGCCCCGGGCCGTCGACAACCATGCCGTTGGAATAGCCGCGCGGCCGCGACCATTCGGCAGGAGCAAGTGTTGTGACCATCGGCGTCTCCGACAATGAGATCGGCAGTCTAGCTGGCGGACTGGGAACGCTGTCGCAACACAACCCGCTGGACCTTGCCGTTCGCTGTGCGGGGCAAGGCCTCGAGGAACTCGATGGCGCGCGGATACTTGTAAGGCGCCAGCATCGCCTTGACGTGCTGCTGCAATGCCATAACCAGGGGCGGTCCGGCCGACGCTGGATCGCGCGGCACGACATAAGCCTTCACGATCATGCCGCGCGCCGGGTCGGGCACCCCGACGACGGCGCATTCGCGGACGTCGGCATGCTCCAGCAGCACGTTCTCGACCTCTAGCCCAGAAATGTTGTAGCCCGCCGACACGATCATGTCGTCGGTCCGCGCCTGATACCAGAAATAGCCGTCAGCGTCCCTGAGATAGGCGTCGCCAGTTAAATTCCAACCGTCGCGCACATAGGCGCGCTGGCGTTCCGGGTCGTCGAGATAGCGGCAGCCGGTCGGACCTTGCACGGCGAGGCGGCCAACGACGGCTGGCGGCGCGTCGTTGCCGGCCTCGTCGACGATCCGGGCGCTGTAGCCCGGCACCGGACGGCCGGTGGCGCCAGGGCGGATGTCATCACCGCTGCAAGCGATGAAGATGTGCAGCATCTCGGTGGCGCCGATGCCGTCGATGATGCGCAGGCCGGTGAGATTGCGCCAGGCCTCGAACACCGCCAGCGGCAAAGGCTCACCGGCCGAGACGCAGAGCCTCAGGCTCGCCAAATCTGCTGCACGACCCTGCTCGGCCATAACGCGATAGGCCGTCGGCGCCGTCCAGCAGACCGTCGCGCCGAACTGCAGGATTGCCTCCAGGAGCCGTGGCGGAGTGACGGCAGCTGGCAATGCTGTCGAGGCACCGATGCGCATGGGAAACAGGATCAGCGCCCCCAGGCCGAATGTGAAGGCGAAGGGCGGCGAGCCGATGAATATGTCATCCGGCGTCGCGCGCAGCACATGCCTGCCGAACGTGTCGCAGGTCGCCAGCAGGTCGCGATGGAAGTGCATCGTGCCCTTCGCCGGCCCCGTGGTACCTGACGTGAAGGCGATGATCGCGACGTCGTCGGCGGCCGTGTCGACGGTCTCGAACCGGCCGGACCTACCTTCCATGCGCGCTTCCAATCCGTCGGCGAACCCGTCACCGAAGGTCAGCACGCGATCCAGCGACGGCACGGCCTGGCGAACCGCGTCAAGCTCATCCCGCAATGCCGCCTCACACAAAGCGTAACGGACCGCCGCCTTGGTCACGATGTGGCCAAGTTCGCGGGCCCGCCACAGCGGCATGGTTCCGACGGCGATGCCACCGGCCTTGAGCACCGCGAACCAGCAGGCCGCCAGCATCTTGCTGTTGACGCCGCGCAGCAGCACGCGGTTGCCCGGCACCAACCCGAGATCGTCGCGCAGCACTTCGGCGATCCGGTTGGCCTTGTCGAGCAGCTCGCCGTAGGTCCAGTCGCCGTCGGCGGCGCGAAAGGCGATCCGGTCACCCTGCCCACGCCGCACCGCGTCGTCGAGCAGCGCGGCGGCGGCGTTGAGCCGTGGCGGGTATGACAGCATTGAGAGGTCGAGTTTCGGACACAGCTCAGGCGGCGGCAGGTGATCGCGGGCGAAGGTGTCGACATGCGCGCTCGCAGCCGCCATCGCCCTGTCCCTCCCTCAAACGCTCGACAGCGGCGCCGCGATTCGCCCTGTGACGCAATCCGCGGCGCGCCGATGGCGCCGATACCGGGTCCGAGTCGCGGCGGTCATCACATGACCTCGCCACCGGCGACCGCGATGGCTTGACCGGTGATGCCGGCGGCACCGGGGCTACACAGGAAAGCGACGGTGTCGGCGATTTCCTCCGGCGTCATCAGGCGTCCCTGTGGGATGCCCGCGACCAGCATGGCATTGGCTTCTGGCAAGGTCTTGCCCATCGCCTGCGCGATGCCCGCCGCGGCGGCCGCCGCGAGGTCAGTGTCGGTGTAGCCCGGGCAGACGGCGTTGACGGTGATGCCGCGACGCGCGGTTTCCAGCGCCAACGCCCGCACCAGGCCGATGACGCCATGTTTGGCCGCGCAATAGGCCGAGACCTGCTTGTAGCCACGCAGGCCGGCGGTCGATGCGATCATCACGACCCGCCCGTCTCCCGCCGACAGCATGTCGGGCAATGCCTGCTGCGTGCAGAGATACGCGCCCGTCAGGTTGACGGCGATCATGCGGTCCCACAGCGCGCGCTTCATGCGGGCGAAATCGGCGGGTTGTGCCTGGCCGGCGTTGTTGATCAGGATCGAGATACCGCCAAAGCGCTGGCGGGCGGCCGAAACGGCCGCCGCCACCGACTCATCATCTGAAACATCGCAGGTGAACGCTGCCGTCTCAGTGCGGCAAGCCTGCGCGATTTCGGCTGCAGTCGCGTCGAGCCGCGCCCGGTCGCGGCCCAACAGGCTCAGCCGCGCGCCGCTCGAGGCCAGCCGCCGCGCGACCGCGGCGCCGA
>DATFGV010000496.1:0-6583 GCA_035249115.1 Vineibacter sp. | reverse complement strand
ACCTTGCAGGTCGACCTCGGCACCACCGAGGCGCTGGCCAGCGCGGTGCCGCGCGATCGGCTGCTGGTCTGCGAAAGCGGCTTGGACAGCCCCGCCGACCTGGCGCGCATGGCGCGGGTCGGGGCGCGGTGTTTCCTGATCGGCGAGAGCTTCATGCGCAAGTCCGATATCGTGGCCGCGGTGCGCAGCATGCTGGCCGACCCGCTGCCCTCAGCCGCCGGCGCCTGACGGAGTGAGCATGGCCGAGTTGACCCACTTCGATCCGCAGGGCAACGCACGCATGGTCGATGTCGGTGACAAGGCCGCGACCGACCGCATCGCCGTGGCGCGCGCGACCGTGACGATGCAGCCAAAGACCCTGAAGCTGATCCAGGACAAGGCGGTCAAGAAAGGCGACGTGCTCGCCGTGGCCCAGCTCGCCGGCATCATGGCCGCCAAGCGCACGCCCGACCTGATCCCGCTGTGCCATCCGCTGGCGCTCACCTCGGTGCAGGTGACGCTGACTTGTGATGCGGCGCGCGCCTGCGTCGATATCGAAGCGACCTGCAAGCTGACCGGACGTACCGGCGTCGAGATGGAGGCCCTGACGGCGGCGTCGGTGGCGGCGCTGACGGTCTATGACATGTGCAAGTCCGCCGACCGTGGCATGACCATCACCGAAGTTCGACTGGTGCACAAATCCGGCGGCAAGTCCGGCACGTTCGAGGCGCGCTAGCATGGGCGCCGGCGGCCTGCTCTCCGTTGACGAAGCGCTGGCGCGGATCGTCGCGCGACATGCTTCCTTGCCGGCCGAGACGGTATCGATCGCCGATGCAGCTGGACGCGTGCTTGCCGCGCCGGTCGTGGCGCGACTGGATCAGCCGTTCGCCGACTTGTCGGCGATGGACGGTTACGCCGTGCGCGCCGTTGATTGCGCGACTCTGCCCGCGACTCTCAAGGTTGTCGGCAGCGCGCCCGCTGGCGGTGCCTACGCCGGCGCGCTGGCCACTGGAGAGGCGGTGCGCATCTTCACCGGCGGTCCGGTGCCGGCCGGCGCCGATACCATCGTGATCCAGGAGAACACGCGCACAGAGACGACGGGCCGCGTCACCATCGTCGAGGGTGCACAGCAAGGCCGGCACATCCGCCGCCGCGGTCTGGATTTCGCCGCCGACGCGGTCGGCATCGAGGCCGGCCGGCGCCTCACGCCGCGCGATGTCGCCTTGGCGGCGGCGATGAACGCGCCATGGCTGTCGGTGCACCGCCGGCCACGCGTCGCGATCCTGGCGACCGGTGACGAGCTGGTGATGCCAGGTGAACCGGTTGGGCCCAACCAGATCCTCTCGTCATCGGCCTTGGCAGTCGCAAGGTTGGTCGAAGCCTGGGGTGGCACTCCGCTGTTGCTTGGCATTGCGCGCGACACGCGCGAGGAGACCGGCGCGCGCATCGCCGCCGGCCTGGCGTCTGACCTGCTGGTGACCTTGGGTGGTGCGTCGGTCGGCGATCACGATCTCGTCCAGGACGCGCTCAAGGCTCAGGGGTTTGCGCTCGACTTTTGGCGGATCGCGATGCGGCCCGGCAAACCCCTGATGTTCGCCGAGCGCGACGGCCAGACCGCATTAGGGCTTCCTGGCAATCCGGTCTCGACCATGGTGTGCGCCTTGCTGTTCTTGAAGCCGGCGCTCGAGCGGCTGTCCGGCCTGCCGGGTGATCCTGTCGCGACTCGCCGCGCCACGCTGGCCGTCGATGTTGGCACGAACGACAGCCGTCAGGACTACGTCCGCTGTGCGCTGCAACAGCGCGCCGGTGACCTGCCCTTGGCGACTCCGTTCAAGGTCCAGGACAGTTCGATGCTGTCGGTGCTGGCCCGCGCCGACGGCCTGCTCGTTCGCCCGGCCCATGACCCAGGCCGGCCAGCCGGATCGGGCGTCAACGTGATCGACTTTGCCGAGCTGGTGGGCACGTTTTAGGCCGCCCGCCCGGAGGTTCGAACAAAACCGGACCTATCGGTCACCAAGCTCTTGATCTTTGCCCCGAACTAAACTAGAACATCCGCGTGCGTTCTGGTTTTATTCCGAGTGAAGTACCCTATCAGGGGTGGGGGCTAACGTGTTGACACGCAAACAATATGAGTTGCTTATCTTCATCAATAAGCGACTCAACCAAGACGGTGTGTCGCCGTCATTCGACGAAATGAAGGATGCCCTGAGGCTGCGTTCCAAGTCCGGCATCCATCGCCTCATCACAGGCCTGGAAGAGCGCGGTTTCCTGCGGCGCCTGGCGCACCGGGCCCGCGCCCTTCAAGTCGTCAAGTTGCCGGAAGCCGCCGCCGTGCCGCATGTGCCGGACGCGGCCTACATTCCGGCCGCCGGCCGCGCCGCAGCGACGATCGGTCTGCGCGAGGGTGGTTCCAACTTCGTGCCGCAGGTGATCAAGGGCGATTTCCGGCCCAGCCTGCCGGGTGCGCTGGTGCCAGCCAACGAGGCTGGATCGCTGTCCTTGCCGCTGTACGGCAAGATCGCTGCCGGTACGCCGATCGAGGCCTTGCGCGACAATTCCACGACCATCGACGTGCCGGCCTCCGTGCTCGGCCAGGGTGCCCACTACTGCCTTCAGGTCGATGGCGACTCCATGATCGAGGCCGGGATCAACGACGGCGACATCGCGATCATCAAGAGCGGTGACACCGCCGATAACGGCAGCATCGTGGTGGCGCTGATCGACGACAGTGAAGCGACCCTCAAGCGCCTGCGGCGCAAGGGCGCCTCGATCGCGCTCGAGCCGGCCAACGCCCGCTATGAGACGCGAATCTTCGGGCCCGACCGTGTGAAGGTGCAGGGCCGGCTGGTCGGCCTCTACCGCAAATTCTGAGACGGCGCCGGCGCGCCGGTGGCGGGGCCGCTGCGGGTTCCGCGCTGATCGTCGCCCGCCGCGGTTCGGGCGCGTGCCTCGGGCTTCGGCACCCACGGACGATCGCCGCGGAACTGTCGTGCGGTGTCGATTCGAACACTGCCTCCGTCTTGCAGCCAGATCGCATGGGCGCCATTGCGCCACATGTCAAAGCGGTCGATGACGTGACGGGCACCCGGACAACGGCGCCGGACCGGCACCAGCGCGACGACCATATCGACCGAGCCGCAGTCGTCGACCAGCGCTTCGATACGGCTGACAATCGCGATGCGCCGGCCATCGCGGCGGTAGACGCAACCGCTCGTGTCACAGCGAAGCCGGCCATCGGCGCTTTCAGTTCCGATCGGCCAGAGGCCTGCCTGCTCGCCCCCTGACCGGCGGATCCAGGTTTCACCGGCAAAGCGCTCGACTTTGCCAGACGACAGGATCATGCCACCGTCCGCAGCGCGCACGCCGACCAGCCGGGCATCGCCGCTGACCAGGATATCGGGCGGTCGGTGCCATGTGCCGAGCAGGAACGCCAGCGCAACCGGCGCCAGCCCCCACAAGCGCCATGTTGTTCGCCACAGGCAGAGCCACAGGCCACCGAGCGTGAGCAGCCACAACGACGCGCCGGGCATTGCAGGCGTGACGGTGGCCGCCGCCGGCCATGCCGCCGCCTCGCGTGCCACGCGCACGATCAAGTCGATGCCCCACCCCATCGGCGCCAGTGCCAAGGCTTCGCCGCCAACCGGCAGCAGCAGTAGGGCGGCCAGGCCGCACGGCATCACCCATATCCCGGTCAGCGGGACGGCCAGCAGGTTGGCCAGCACACCCACCAGGCTGAGCCGATTGAAGTGGTAGGCTGAAAAGCCGGCGGTGGCGATGCTGGCCACCAACGTGGTGAACAGCGATGCTGCGAGGTAGCCGCCGACTCGGCTGACCAACGTCGGCGCCCGGTCCAAGGTGCGCTTGCGCCACGCAAGCCACGCCTCCCAGGCCGCGACCAGGGCGACGACGGCGGCGAACGACAGCTGGAAGCTGGCGCCGACCAGGCTGTCCGGCTGGAGCAGCAACACCACGACGGCGGCCCAACACACCAGCCGCATGGTGATCGCCTGCCGGTCGACCAGCACGGCGAGGACGACGATCGACAGCATCAGGAACGCGCGCTGGGCCGGCACCGGCGCACCTGCGAGCAGGACGTAGAACAGCGCGCCCAGCGCGCCGGCTACGGCGGCATACTTCTTGATCGGATGGCGAAGCGCCACAGCGGGGATTGCGGCCAGCGCATAGCGCACCAGGCCCATCACCAGCAACGCCGCGAAGGTGATGTGCAGACCCGAAATCGACAGCAGGTGCGCCAACCCGGAGTCGCGCATGGCCTGCATGGTGTCCTTGGAAATGCCGCTCTGGTCGCCGGCGATCAGAGCCGCCGCGATGGCGCCAGCATCGCCGGGCAAAGCGGCAACGATTCGGGTGACCAACCGGCGGCGCAGCTCGTCCAGCCACATCACCATGCCAGAGGGGTTCCCCGGTTCCACCACCGTCGGCGCCGCGTGCGCAAAGCCGATGGCGCCCAACCGCGCGAACCAGGCAAAGCGCTGGAAGTCGAAGGCGCCGGGCGCTGCCGGCCCGGCCGGCGGCGACAGGGTGGCAACGACCGAGATGCGATCGCCGGTCGCCAGCCGCTCGCCACCGGCGCGCTGCAAGGCAATACGCACCCGAGTCGGCGTGTTTTCCGGCGGGATGCCGCGCAGCAAGATCTGATCGAGAATCACCCTTCGACCTTCCGGCAGCAACGCTACCTCGACGACACGCCCTTGGACGACCGCAGGCCCGTAGGCGCGCGCCAGGACTGGTGCGCTCACCTGGGCCGTACGCCATGCGGCAACGCCAAAGCCGGCGCCAAAGGCGATCAGCGCCAGGGCCACCGGTACCGGTGCCAAGGCCGGCCTGCCCAGCCATAGCAGCAGCCCGGCCGAGGCCAACAATGGCCCAACCCAGAGCGCCGGTTCGAAAAGCAGCTCGAAATAGACCGCTATCCCACCGCCGAGGGCGACCGGCAGCCACAGCGCCCAGCGATCGCGCTCCGCCTCAAGGCGCTGGCGCAAGGCGACAGTGGCGCGCTGCGCCAGGCCGCCGGCGAGCCCGACGGACGACGGCGCGACGTTGTCGACAAGCCCCACGACCGGCCTCCGCCAAGCGCCCCCGGTGTGCGACTGGCCAGCAAAGGATGGTGGCTATGCTATGCGGCCGTTTGTGACTAAAAGGCGACTAAATCAGCCAGATTTCACGATTTGGCGAACCCAGGACCGATCGCCGCCGATGACTGTCGTCACCCGTTTCGCCCCCTCGCCCACCGGTTTCCTGCATATCGGCGGCGCCCGCACCGCGCTGTTCAACTGGCTCTACGCGCGCCGGCACGGCGGCACGTACCTGCTGCGGATCGAGGACACCGACCGCCAGCGGTCGACCAGCGAGGCGATCGACGCCATCCTCGAGGGGCTCGCCTGGCTCGGCCTGGATTGGGATGGTGAGGTCGTCTACCAGTTCGACCGCGCGAATCGCCACGCCGAGGTGGCGCGCCAGCTCCTGGTCGAAGGTACGGCCTACTACTGCTACGCCACACCGCAGGAGCTCGACGAGATGCGCGAGCAGGCGCGGCGCGAGGGTCGGCCGATGCGCTACGATGGCCGCTGGCGCGACCGCGACCCGAAGGACGCACCGGCCGGCGTCAAGCCGGTGATCCGACTCAAGGCACCCCAGAGCGGCGAAACGACGGTCGTCGACCGGGTCCTGGGGCCGGTCACGGTACAGAACGCGCAGCTCGACGACATGGTGCTGCTGCGCTCCGACGGCACGCCGGTCTACATGCTGTCGGTCGTGGTCGACGACCACGACATGGGCGTCACGCACGTGATCCGCGGCGCCGACCACCACACCAACTCCTTCCGCCAGACGCAGCTGTACAATGCGCTCGGCTGGCAGGTGCCGGACTTCGCCCATCTGCCCCTGATCCACGGTCCGGATGGAGCAAAGTTGTCCAAGCGGCACGGCGCGTTGGGCGTCGATGCCTATCGCGACATGGGCTTTCTGCCCGAGGCGCTCCGCAATTACCTGCTGCGCCTGGGCTGGAGCCACGGTGACGACGAGATCATCCCGACCGGCAAGGCGATCGAGTGGTTCGACCTGGAGCATGTCGGCCCGTCGCCCGCCCGCTTCGACATGGCCAAGCTGACCAACCTCAACGCGCACTACCTGCGCGAAACGCCGGATACCGATTTGCTGAGCATGGTGCGGCCCGCGCTGGAGACTTCCACCGGCGGCCCGCTCGGCAACGTGGCGCTGGAGCGGATCACGCGCGGCATAGCCGGCGTCAAGCAGCGCTCCCGGACCCTGGTCGAGCTGGCAGCCGGGCTGGCGTTCTATGCCAGCGATCGTGCGCTGCCTGCCGACGACAAAGCTGCCGCCATCCTGACGCCGGCCGCCAAGGTGCTGCTTGGCGGTGTCGCCGGGGCGCTCGAAGCCGCCGCGTGGACCGAACCCGAGCTGGAATCAGCGGTCAAATCTTTCGCTGAAAGTGCCGGCGCCAAGCTTGGCCAGGTGGCGCAGCCGCTGCGCGTGGCGCTGACGGGGTCGACGGTTTCGCCCGGAATCTTCGAGGTCCTGGCCATCCTCGGTCGTGAAGAATCGTTGTCGCGCCTGCGTCGAG
>DATFGV010000495.1:0-2532 GCA_035249115.1 Vineibacter sp. | reverse complement strand
TACCTCTGCCTGCTGAACTACGAAGAGGCGGCACTGCGCACCGTCGCAAATCCCGCAAACGCCGTCGGCCTCGGCTTGCTGGCCCGCTGGATCGCCGCCACCCGCGACGGCGACATCGTCGGCGGCGACCTGCCGGCGTGGCTGGCGGCGCTGATCGGGCGCAGCCGCGTCATGCGCCTGGCCGACCACCGCGGCGAATGCATCTATGCCGGTTGCGAGCACTATCGCCGCTGTTTCGTCGAACGCACCATCCGGCGCGCCCGGCACGCCGACATCGTCGTCGCCAATCATGCGCTGGTCATGTTCCAGGCGGCGATGGGCGGGCTGGACGACAATTCGCGCCCGACCCGCTACATCTTCGACGAAGGTCACCATCTGTTCGACGCCGCCGACGGAGCGTTCGCTGCCCATTTGACCGGCATCGAGGCGTCCGACCTGCGGCGCTGGCTACTGGGCGCCGAGGGCCGTCGAGGCGGTCGAGCGCGCGGCCTGGAACGCCGGCTGGGCGATCTGATGGAAAGCAACCCCGCCATTGCCGGCGCCTTGCGCGCCCTGCTGGCGGCCGCCCGCGAACTGCCGGCCACGAACTGGCAGACCCGGCTGGCCGACGGGACGGTGCTGGGCGCCGCCGAGGAATTCCTGGCGCTGGTGCGGCAGCAGGTGTTGGCGCGTGCACCGAGTGACGACAGCCCCTACGGCGTCGAATGCGACGTGCGCCCGCCGGCGCCCGGCCTAGTTGGCGCCGCCCACGGTTTGGCGGAAGCGTTGGAAGTTCTGCTGCGGCCGGCGCTGGCGCTTCGCCTGGCCTTGCGCGCCAAGCTCGACGACGCCGCGGCAGAACTTGACACCGCGACACGCAACCGCATCGAGGGCCTGTCACGTTCCCTGCTCAATCGCTGCGAAGTGCAAATCCGCGCCTGGCTCGGCATGCTGCGCGAGCTCGAGTCGGACTCGGCCAACGCGGCGTTCGTCGACTGGTTTGCCATCAGCCGCAGCGACGGGCGCGAGACCGACGTCGGCATGTACCGCCACTACGTCGATCCGATGGAGCCGTTTGCCGAGGCCGTGGTCAAGCCGTCGCACGGCGTCGTGGTGACTTCAGCGACCCTGCGCGACTGGGGCGGCGCCAACGACCCGCCGCCGGCACCGCCGGTCGGCGTCGCTTCGCAGGAGTCCGCCGATTGGCAGGTGGCCGAAACGCGTACCGGTGCGCGCCATCTCGCGGCACCCGCTATTCGCGCCGCCGTCGCTTCGCCCTTCGACTACGCGACACAGACCCGGGTGCTGATCGTGCGCGACGTCGGCCGCGACGCGGTCGAGCAGGTCGCCGCCGCCTACCGCGAGCTGTTCATCGCCGCCGACGGCGGCGGTCTCGGCCTGTTCACCGCCATCGGCCGCTTGCGCGCGGTTCAGGCACGTATCGCGGCACCGTTGGAAGAACATGGCATCCCGCTTTATGCCCAGCACGTCGGCGGCATGGACCCGGCGACACTGGTCGACATCTTCCGCGCCGAGGAGCGCTCCTGCCTGCTCGGTACCGATGCGGTGCGTGACGGCGTCGACGTGCCGGGCCGCTCGCTGCGCCTGATCGTGTTCGATCGCGTCCCCTGGCCGCGCCCGGACATCCTGCATCGGGCGCGCAAGCTCGCCTATCGCGACGCCGGCGCCGCGCCGAATGCCTATGACGACATGCTGACGCGATTCCGCCTGAAGCAGGCCTTCGGCCGCCTGATCCGGCGAGCCGATGACCACGGCGTATTCGTGATGCTGGATAGCCGCTTGCCGTCGCGCTTGCTGACGGCGTTCCCGCCCGGCGTCATCATCCAGAGGGTCGGCTTGGCTGACGCCGTGCGCGAGACGCGCGCTTTCCTGGAAGCGGCCGGCCGGTCCGGCTGACGCGCGTACCGGCCGCGCCGTTGCGGGTCACTTCTTCAACAGATCCCGGATTTCGGTCAGCAGCTCCTGGTCTTTGGTCGGCGGCGCCGGTGCGGCGGGAGCTGCGGGCGCCTTTTCCTGTGTCTGCTTCATGCGATTGATGGCCTTGACCACCAGGAACAGCGCGAAGGCGATGATCGCGAAGTTGATGGCGATGGTGATGAAGTTGCCGTAGGCCAGCACGACGCCGGTCTTCTTCGCATCGACCAAACCGGCGCCCGGCGCGGCGGTCCCCTTGAGCACGGCGTAGAGGTTCGAGAAATCGACCGTGCCGAACATGCCGATGATCGGCATGATGATGTCGCCCACCAGGGATTCGACGATCTTGCCGAACGCCGCGCCGATGATCACGCCGATGGCGAGATCGACGACGTTGCCTTTCATGGCAAATTCTCTGAACTCTTTAAGCATTTGTGCTCCCCTTGGACATGTCGCGGCGCACGACCGCGTCACGAGTATGGGCAGGCGGTTTGGCAAACGCCAAGTGCATTAACTTGCGGCGCGAAGCGTTCGTCAGCCCACCCGCAACACGACAAGCAACGCCGAGATGGTTGCTACCGACGCCACGGTAGAGACAAGAATCGTACCCGACGCGCC
>DATFGV010000494.1:0-4228 GCA_035249115.1 Vineibacter sp. | reverse complement strand
CGCCGCAGATGTAGGCGCCCGCGCCGTGGTGGACGTAGACGTCGAAATCCCAGCCCGAGCCGCATGCGTTCTTGCCGATCAGGCCGGCGTCGTAGGCCTGGCGGATCGCTGCCTCCAGCGCGACCGTCTCGTTGTAGAACTCGCCCCGGATGTAGATGTAGGCGGCGTGCGCCTTCATCGCGAAGCCGGATACCAGGCAACCCTCGATCAGGGTGTGCGGATCGTGGCGCAGGATGTCGCGGTCCTTGCAGGTGCCCGGCTCGGATTCGTCGGCGTTGACCACCAGGTAGTGCGGCCGTTCGCCGACCTCCTTGGGCATGAACGACCACTTCAGGCCGGTGGGGAAGCCGGCGCCGCCGCGACCGCGCAGGCCGGAATTCTTGATCTCGTCGATGATCGCCGCCGGCCCCTTGGCGAGCAGCGCCGCCGTGTTGTCCCAGGCGCCGCGGCGGCGCGCCCCGTCGAGGCCCCAGTCGTCGAAGCCGTAGAGGTTGGTGAAGATGCGGTCTTCGTCGCGCAACATCGCCGCTACACCTTTGGCCGTCTATCGGTCGCCCGGCGCGGCGGCGCCGGAAACGCTGGTAAGGGTGGTCGGCCCACCGACCGGCGCCGACGTCTGTCGATCGACCTGCGGCCCGGCCCTGGGCGTTTCGCCGCGCTTGAACGCCTCCAGCAGCCGGCGGGTCGAAGCTTCGTCGAGGTCCTCGTAGAAGTCGTCGTTGATCTGCATCATCGGCGCATTCACGCACGCGCCAAGGCACTCGACCTCGACGGTGCTGAACAGCCCGTCGGCGCTGACCTCGCCCGGCGGTACGCCGCTCACATCACGGCACGCCTTCATCACGGCGTCCGAGCCGCGCAGCCAGCACGGCGTCGTGGTGCAGACCTGCAGCAGGTATCTGCCGCGCGGCTTGAGCTGGAACATCGTGTAGAACGTGGCGACTTCGTAGACGCGGATCGGCGCCATCTCGAGCAACGTGGCGACATGGTCCATGGCAGCGCGTGGCAGCCAGCCGCCAGCCTGGCGCTGCGCCAGGTCGAGGCAGCCGATCACGGCACTGGCCTGGCGGCCGGCCGGATAGCGCGCAATCAGGTCCCTGGCCTTGGCATGGTATTCGGCCGTGAAGCTGAACGCCTCGACGCGCGGCACGTCCTGCGGGTCGTCGGTGATCATCGCCATCTGCCGACGTCCCCCTACCGGTCGACTTCGCCGAAGACGATGTCGAGCGAGCCGATGTTGGCCGCCAGGTCGGCGAGCATGTGGCCCTTGCTCATCATGTCCAACGCCTGCAGGTGCGGAAAGCCCGGCGCGCGGATCTTGCAGCGATACGGCTTGTTGGTGCCGTCGGCGACAATGTAGACGCCGAACTCGCCCTTGGGCGCCTCGACCGCGGCGTAGGCCTCGCCGGCGGGCACCTTGTAGCCCTCGGTGTAGAGCTTGAAATGGTGGATCAGGGCTTCCATCGAGGTCTTCATCTCGCCGCGGCGCGGCGGCGCGATCTTGCGGTCGTCGACTCGCACCGCGCCGTTCACCTTGCGCAGCGCCTCGATGCTCTGCAGCATGATTTGCAGGCTCTGGCGCATCTCTTCCATGCGCACGAGGTAGCGCGCGAAACAGTCGCCGGTCTTACCGACGGGAATCTCGAAATCGACCTTGTCGTAGGTGTCGTACGGCTGGGCCCGCCGCAAATCCCAGGCGACGTTCGAGGCGCGCAGCATCGGGCCCGAGAAACCCCAGGCGATGGCGTCCTCGGCGCTGACCGGGCCGATGTCGACGGTGCGCTGCTTGAAAATGCGGTTCTCGGTCACCAGCCGCTCGAGGTCGTCGAGAAAGGCCGGGAACTGGTCGCACCACGCCTTGATCTTGTCGAGCATGCCGGACGGCAGATCCTGGTGCACACCGCCGGGGCGGAAATAGGCGGCGTGCATGCGCGAGCCCGAGACACCCTCGTAGAACTCCATCAGCAGCTCGCGCTGTTCGAAGCCCCACAGGGTCGGGGTCAGCGCGCCGACGTCCATGGCGAAGGTCGTGACGTTCAGGATGTGGTTGAGGATGCGCGTGATCTCGGAGAACAACACGCGGATCCACTGGCCGCGTTCCGGCGGCGTGATCTCCAGCAGCTTCTCGACTACCAACGCGTAAGCGTGCTCCTGGCACATCGGCGAGACGTAATCGAGGCGGTCGAAATACGGTACCGCCTGCAGGTAGGTCTTGTACTCGATCAGCTTCTCGGTGCCACGGTGCAGCAGGCCGATATGCGGATCGCAACGCTCGACGATCTCGCCATCCATCTCGACCACAAGCCGCAGCACGCCGTGCGCCGCCGGATGCTGCGGGCCGAAGTTGAACGTCAGGTTCTTGATGGCGACGTCGGACATCGGGCCTCAGCTCTTGCTCGCCTTTTCGTCGCCCGGCAGCACGTAGCGCGCGCCTTCCCACGGGCTCAGGAAATCGAAGCGGCGGAACTCCTGGGTCAGCTTGACCGGCTCGTAGATTACCCGCTTCTGCTCCTCGTCGTAGCGCAGCTCGACGAAACCGGTCAGCGGAAAGTCCTTGCGCAGCGGATGACCCTCGAAGCCGTAGTCGGTGAGGATGCGCCGCAAGTCGGGGTGGTCGGCGAACCAGACGCCATACATGTCCCAGGTTTCGCGCTCGAACCAGGGCGCCGCCGGATGGACCGACGCCGCCGACGGCACCGGCGTGTCCTCGTCGGTGCTGAGCTTGACGCGCGCCCGCTGATTCAGCGGGTGGCTCAGCAGATGGTAGACGACCTCGAAGCGCTGCGGCCGCTCCGGATAGTCGGCGCCGCAGATGTCGACCAGCTGCCGGAACTGGCACTTCGGGTCGTCGCGCAGGAAGCTCAGCAGCGACAGCAGTCGCGCCGGTGTCGTCCGCAGCGTGAGCTCGCCCAGCCGCACCGACGCATCAGTGACGGCGCCGCCGCTGGCGTCGCCGATATGGGCGGCAAGATCGTCGAGCGAGAGGGCCATGGCTGTCAGCGCACCAGGGTACCGGTCCGGCGGATCTTCTTCTGCAGCTGCAGGATGCCGTAGAGCAGTGCCTCGGCGGTGGGCGGGCAGCCCGGCACGTAGATGTCGACCGGCACGATGCGGTCGCAGCCGCGCACCACGGAGTAGCTGTAGTGGTAGTAGCCGCCGCCGTTGGCGCAGGACCCCATCGAGATCACGTAGCGCGGCTCGGCCATCTGGTCGTAGACCTTGCGCAGCGCCGGCGCCATCTTGTTGGTCAAGGTGCCGGCGACGATCATGATGTCGGCCGAGCGTGGGCTGGGCATCGGCGCCACGCCGAATCGATCGAGATCGTAGCGGCTCATCCAGGTGTGGATCATCTCGACGCCGCAGCAGGCGAGGCCGAAAGTCAGCCCCCACAGCGATCCGGCTCGCGCCCATGACACCAGTTTGTCGAACTGGGCGACGACGAAGCCCTTGTCGGCCAGCTCATTCTCGAGCGCGCGGCTGAGCGCGGCGTTGCCGTCGGAAGCCTGGGTGGTGGTCACTCCCATTCCAGCGCCCCCTTCTTCCACTCGTAGATGAAGCCGACGGTCAGGATGCCGAGGAACAGCATCATCGACCAGAAGCCGAAGACGCCGACGTCCTTGAACGCCACGGCCCACGGGAACAGGAACGCGACCTCAAGGTCGAAGATGATGAACAGGATGGCGACGAGGTAGAAGCGGACGTCGAACTGGCCGCGCGCGTCGCTGAACGGCGCGAAGCCGCATTCGAACGGCGACAGCTTTTCGGAATCGGGGGCCTGACGGGCGATGAGGTAAGAGCCGCCCACCATGGCGATCACCAGGCCGACGGCGATGCCGATGAAGACCAGGATCGGCAGGTATTCGCTCAGCAGCGCGTCCATCGCTTCCCCTCGCTCAGCGCCGCCGGCAGGCGAAAAACCCGCGCCGTCGCCGTCATTCCGGCTCTCCGACCGCGCGATGTCAGGCGCGACGCGGTCCGGCGGACGCGGGAGGGGCCGGGCGGGTCGAATTCGTCCCACCCCTCTGCCATACGGTGCCCCTGCCTTCCCTCCCCGAGAAGTGGCGCGAGCGACGGGACTCGAACCCGCGACCTCCGGCGTGACAGGCCGGCGTTCTAACCAACTGAACTACGCCCGCGCATGGCCTCGTTGGCGGGCGCACGTTTAGACGTTCGCGCCGTCAGCTGTCAATCAAAACGCGGCCGCCGGCACAGCGACATTCGCTTGAAG
>DATFGV010000493.1:0-2126 GCA_035249115.1 Vineibacter sp. | reverse complement strand
GCCGCTGGCGCTGACGTACTCGTCGATCGCCACCGCCAGTCGCTGGCGAGCCTGCCGCGGCATTTCGCCGCCACCCTGAATTTCGCCAACTGGGATGACGAAGCGGACCTGCTGCGCCGGCTGGCGCCCGACGCGGCCGGTCATGCGACCACGGTCCATCCGCTGCTCGGCAACTTCGACCGGCTGGGACTGTTCAGAGGCGGGGTGGCCACGCTGGTCGGCAAGCGTGGCAAACGCGGCCTGATACCGAAGGGCGCGCGCTATGGGTGGACAACCTTCCGTCCGAACCCTTCGGCCTTGCAGGCACTGGCCGATTGCGCGGCGGCGCTGGCGCCTCCCGAGGTGAAGACCTTTACGCTCAGCGAGGCCGGGCAGGCGTTCCTGCACGTCGGGCAAGGCCAACCCGGGCGGGCCGTCCTGCTGCCAGGGGAACTCTAGAAAAAGACAGGGCCACCACAAGGAGACAAGCATGCCCGATAACACAAACGACCGCGGGACGCGTACCGGCGGCATCCGGACCCAGGCGGATATCGACGACTTCGAACGCACGCCCTGGCAGTAAAGATTGCCCGCGCAGAACACTTACGAACTGCTGTGCCGTGCCTGCGACAGCCATCCGGACCAGACCGCATTGCGCTTCGTCATGACCGGGGAGGCTGACGCGCCAGAATTCGTCGTCGATTACGCAACCCTCAAGGCGCGCGTGACGCAAGCGGCCAACGCCTTCCACCGCGCCGGCGTTACCACCGGCACGGCGGTGGCGTTGCTGCTGCCCAATCTGCCCCAGACCCATTACGCCTTGCTGGGCGCGCAGGCTGCCGGCATCGCCGGTCCCATCAACCCGATGCTGGAGGTCGACCATATCGCCGCCATCGTCAATGAGACAGGAGCGCAAGCGCTGGTCGCCTGCGCCCCGGTCTCTGACAGCGCGCTGTGGGACAAAGCCGTCGCCGTGGCCGACCGTTGCCCATCGGTGCGGACCCTGTTCGTCGTCAGCGCTGCGCCGTACCTTCCTGCCGCGGCGCGTGCGCGGGTTGAAGCGGCCTTCGACACAGCATCAAGGCCATGCCGCGCGGACGTGAAGATGGTCGGCTTCGACCAGGCGCTGGCGGCTGAGCCGTCGGACACGCTGGTTTCGAAGCGCCGCATCCTGGCGACCGACATCTGCTCGCATTTCCATACCGGCGGCACGACCGGCCTGCCCAAAGTCGCGACGCACACGCATCTCAATGAAGCCTTCGTCGCGTCGATGCTCAAGGCGCTGATCCCGTCGCCAAACACGATCCTGTGCGGCCTGCCGCTGTTCCACGTGAACGGCGCGATGATCACCGGCCTTGCCGCGTTCCATGGCGGCTGGGAGGTGGTGATGCTGACGCCCGCCGGCTATCGGGGTCAGGGCGTGATGCCGAACTTCTGGAAGCTGGTCGAACGGTTCCGCGCCACCAGCTTCAGCGGCGTGCCGACGATCTACGCCGCGCTGGCCGATCTGCCGCGGGAAGGCGCCGACATTGCGTCGTTGCGCTTTGCCTTTTGCGGCGCCGCGCCGCTGCCGGCCGAGGTCGCGCGGCGCTTCGAAGCCGCCGCCGGCATTCCGCTGTACGAGGGCTACGGCCTGACCGAAGGCGCGTGCGTCTCGGCCCTCAATCCGCCGCAGGGCGAGCGTCGACTCGGCACGGTCGGCCTGCGCCTGCCGCACCAGGCAATCGGCGTCTGGAAGGTCGACGGTTCCGGCCACGCCACCGAGCCGTGCGCGCCGGGCGAAACCGGCGTGATCGGCATCAACGGTCCAAACGTGTTTCCCGGCTATCTGCGCGAGCAAGATAATCGCGGCATCTGGCTCGATCCGGGATGGCTCAATACCGGCGACCTCGGCCATCTCGATGCCGACGGCTATCTGCATCTGACCGGCCGCGCCAAGGAGCTGATCATCCGCGGCGGCCACAACATCGATCCGGCGATGATCGAGGACGCGCTGCTGCAGCATCCGGCCGTGGCCATGGCGGCCGCGGTCGGGCAGCCGGATGCGCACACCGGCGAACTGCCAGTCGCCTACGTCACGCTCAAGCCAGGCTTCACCCCGGCTGCCGATGAACTGCTGGCGGCCGCGCGCAACCTCGTGCCGGAAC
>DATFGV010000492.1:0-6162 GCA_035249115.1 Vineibacter sp. | reverse complement strand
GGGGACCCGACGGGGTTTCTCCATTGCGTTCACCGCGTCGGCTCCCCTCCGCCCCTTCGGGGCACCTCCCCAACTTCGTTGGGGAGGAAGCTCGATCGCTTTCCCTTCCCCACGCCAGTGGGGAAGGTGGCCGAAGGTCGGATGGGGAGCCGACGGGGGTTCTCCATTGCGTTCACCGCGTCGGCTCCCCTCCGCCCCTTCGGGGCACCTCCCCAACTTCGTTGGGGAGGAAGCTCGATCGTTTTCCCTTCCCCACGTCAGTGGGGAAGGTGGCGCGAAGCGCCGGATGGGGAGCCGACGTGGTTTCTGCAGGGTGAACACCGCGTGGCGTCCCCTCCGCCCCTTCGGGGCACCTCCCCACTGCGTGGGGAGGGTACTGTCTGTCACCACCCGAGCCCCATGATGCGCCGCGCGATAGTCATGCGGTGCACTTCGGTGGGGCCTTCGTAGACCCGCATGGTGCGCGCCTTCTGGGCCATCAGCTGCAGCGGCAGCTCCTTGGTGACGCCCATGGCGCCGTAGGCCTGGATCGCCTGGTCGATCACCTCGCTCGCCATCTCGGTGGCGAAGACCTTGATCATCGACGCCTCGGTGCGCACGTCGCGGCCTTCGTCCTGCTTGGCGGCGGCGTCCATCACCATCAGCCGGCAGGCGTGGATCCGGGTCGCGGCCTCGGCCACCCACCACTGGATCGCCTGCCGGTCGGCCAGCTTGACGCCGAAGGTCACCCGCTGCTTGGCGTGCTCGATCATCATGTCGAGTGCCCGGCGCGCCATGCCGATGCACCAGGCGCCCATCTGCAGGCGGCGCACGGTGAGCCGCAGCTGCATCGGCGCGAAGCCCTGGCCGATGCGGCCCAGCATCTGCTCGCCCGGCACGCGGCAATCCTCGAATACCACCTCGTAGGTGCGCTGGCCGCCCAGCATCTGGATCTCGCGGGCGATCTCGAAGCCCTTAGTGCCTTTCTCGACGATGAAGGCGGTGATGCCGGAATGCCGGCTGCCGCCGCCCTCGACCCGCGCCATGACGATGGTGAAATCGGCGTAGGGCACGCGGCTGATCCAGATCTTGCGGCCGTTGATCACCCAATCGTCGCCGACCTGGGTTGCCTTGGTGATCATGCCGGCCGGATCGGCGCCGGCGCCGGGCTCCGAAATCGCGATCGCCGACTTCGCGACGCCGGCGGCGTAAGGTTCGAGGTACTTCTTGCGCTGAAGCGGCGTGGCCGTCGCCAGCAGCATGTGCATGTTGGGCGAATCGGGCGGGAAGGTGAACGGCACGACGGTGCGGCCGATCTCCTCGTTGACCGCCATCAGCGCCACCGCCGGCAAATTGGCGCCACCCAGCTCCTCGGGGGCATCCAGCGCCCACAGGCCGAGCTCCTTGCATTTCTTCAGGAGCGGCGTCTCCTCGGCCTCGGTCAGCCCGACCTTGCTGCCCGACGCTTCGCGCGCCAGCACGGCCTTCTCCAGCGGCATCAGCTCGTTGTCGACGAACTTCGCCACCACGTCCCGCAGCATGCGGTGTTCTTCGACCAGGTCGAACGGCATGGCTTCCTCCCGACGTTTTTCCGATCCAGCGTCGGGTATATCTGGCGCCGCGCGGCTCGGCCAGCCGGCGGGCGCAGGGCTGGCCGGCGGTGCCAGCCGTCAAGGAACGCGAAACGATGGGGACAAGGCGGCCGCGGTCATCCGTGGCCAGATCCACACCGACCAAAATAGCGCCGCCGAAACACGGGACCACGGCGACCATTGCCGAAAACCGCACAATAGCTTATATTGATTCCTCCTGAGGAAGGAATATCTATGCCAGCGTCCTTCAGCCCGACTGAAGTGGCCCTTCTGGCCGATACCCCGGCGCGTACGGTCGAGAAGGCGATCGAGCAGAAGGTGCTGCCCGTCCGGTTCGGCCGGCTTCTGCCGGGTGATCGCCGGCGGCGGCGACTGATGGCCGCGCCGGCCGTGGGCTGTGTTGCGGTGTTCCAGCGCCTCGAGCTGGCGCTGCCCGTGGCGCGCAAGCGTGCCCTGGCAAAACACCTCGCGACCTTGTCGCCGGCGAAGTGGCGCACCGCCCGCGTCGAGTTGGCCCCGGCGGTCGAACTCAATGTTGGCCGTCTCACCGGTGACGCGATGCTGCGCGCCGAGCGTTATCGTGTGGCACGCGACGCGCACATCGTCATCGATCCCGACGTTCTTGGCAACACGCCGGTGATTCGCGGAACGCGCCTGTCCGTCTATGCCGTGGGCGCCCGGCTGGACGGCGGGGACAGCGTCAATGACGTACGGGCCGACTATCCCGACGTGTCACGCGCCGCGTTGGCGGCTGCGGCCCTTTACGCCCGCGCCCATCCGCTGGTCGGTCGGCCCGGCGGCCGGCCGTGGCTGCGGGCGGCATGAGGCTATTCATTGACGAGAGTCTGTCGCCCCGCCTCGCTGACGCGCTCAATGCAACGGGCGATCACGACGTCAGCCATCCGCTTCTGGGCGGAGGGCGAGGCAGCCCGATCACCGGGTATTGGCCCGCTGTGTCGTCGAGGATCGCGTTCTGGTCACTCAGAACGCACGTGATTTCCGCAAGCTGGTTGGTCGTGTCGATGTACACCCGGGACTGATCATACTGCCCGCTGGATCACGCGCGGTGACGGCCGCGTGGCTGGACGCGGCCATCGCCTACCTTGAGGCGCGTGGCGATCCCATGCACCTCATGGTGAACCATGTGCTCGAAGTGGACGGAGCCGGCCAAATGGCCTTGTTTGAGCTGCCGTAAGCTGCCACCTACTCCGCCGCCAGCCTGCGCCTCGCCTGCGGATCGCGGCTGAGCCTGCCGTCCTCGAGATCGCGTACGATCAGCGCGTTGCTGCGCCGCCGGGCCGACCATCGCCGCCGCCGACCGCCATCTCGACCACGTCGCCGCGGCCGGGCTCGGTCGCGGCTTTGGAGCGAGCGGCTCGCTGGAGCCGTCGCGGCGCGTCACCGTGTAGGCGCCGGTCTTGCCCGGCGCACCGCGGGCGGTCGCCGGATCGAGCGCGTTTGCCGCCACGAGCACTCGGCGGGCTGCGAGGACTTCGGGGTCGAAGCCTGGACGTCGCGCTGCGTTCGACGCGTCGGCGCCGCCGCGTCCGATCCTACGAACGGCCGCCTCAGTTGTCGCCGTGGAACAAGCCCTGCAGCGGCCAGCGCGAGTACTCGTGCTGCCAGGTGACGCGGCCGTCGGGCGCCCATTGCCGCGTCAGCCCCTCGAAGCCGCTGATCTCGTACGGCGCCGCCTGGCCCATCCAGCTGATCTGCTTGATGTTGGCCGCGGTCACGTTGGCGCCGGAGTGCTTGGCGATGTTCTTGCACAGCTGCTCGCCGTTGCCGTCGCCCTGCGTGTCCACCGTCGACACCGCCGCAGCGCCGCAGGCCGTGATCCAGATGTGGTCGACCAGACCGCGGCTGCCGGCGTCGCCTTCGCGCAGAAGCCTGAAATGTTGGACGGTGCCGGCGCGGATGCCGCGGCCGATCGACAGTCCATAGCCGCCGGTCGCCTCGTTCGACTCGCCATTGTAAATGCCGTGGCAATTGATCACCAGGACCCGCAATTTCTTGTCGGGCTGCCGCAGTGCCGCTTGGCGCACCTGGCGCAGGGCGATGTCGATGTCTTCGGTTGCCCGCACGTCATAGGTAACGCGCATGACGTAGCGGCTGGGCGCGTCCGGTGCGTTCAGCACCATGGCGGGTTGCGGAACCTTGAGCATGTCTTGCCTCCCATCTCGTCGGCGACGCCATCGGCGATGAGGCAGCCCGTGCGCTGCGGCATCGACTGACGTTGCAACGGGATAGGCCTGTTCTGTTTCCTGGTGACGGCGCGACGGCGTTGAGTTGTTTCGTGTGTTGCGTCGGGAACCGTCAGGGGCGGTTCAAAGGTCCGCCCGACCGAAAGCCGCGCGAGCCCGCGGTGTTCGTCTCTGATGCTTGCCGACATCAGTGTCGCAGCCGGCAGCCAGCGACTGAACCCGACGCAATTGGGCCGGGGGTGAGCCGCGCCGACGATCGGGCGCTGCTTCGGCTGTCGCCTACTCCGCCGCCAGCCGCCTGCCCGCTCGCGGATCGCGACTGAGCATGCCGTCTTCGAGGTCGCGGTCGACCAGCGCATCGCTGCGCCGTTGAGGTGGACCATAGCCACCGCCGCCGCCGACCGTCATCTCGACCACGTCGCCGCGGCCAAGGTCGGTCGCCGCCTTTGACCGCAGGGACTCGCTGGTGCTGCCCCGGCGCGTGATCGTGCAGCCGCCGGTCGTGCCCGGTGCGCCACCGAACAAGCCGTCGGGCACCCGCCGGAAACGGTCGGAATAGATCGACAAGGACACGTCGTCCTTGAGGATCTCGTAGCGCCGCCGCAGGCCGGCGCCGCCGCGCTGCGCGCCCATGCCGAAGGAGTCCGGCTCCAGGCTGTAGCCGGTGACCCGGAAGTAGTCGTAGTCGAGGTCGAGCGATTCGACCGGCGCGTTGGAGCAGTTGCTGAGCGGCCCGTCGACCGCGTCGCAGCCGTCGGCCGACGTCGAGGCGCCGTAGCCGCCACCGAAGATCTCGAGGTTGACGGCGTAGCCGTTCTCGCCCAGCCGCGACAGGCAGACCGCCGTCGTGGTGTCGAAGCCGCAGGCGATCACCCGCTCGGGCAGCGCCTGCGCCAGCGCCTTCATGACGGCGTTGAAGGCGCGGAAGGCCGGCACCATGCGGGCCCGCACCGGCGCCGGCGGCTTGGGGTTCATCAAGCTGCCGTACGGCACCTTGACCTTGATCGGCCGCGCCATGCCCTCGTTGTAGGGGATGTCGGGGCTGGTCAGGACCGACTTCACGCACGACAGCACAGCGCTCAGGGTCGAAGAGTACGGGCAGTTGAGGTTGCGCTTGACCTGATCGCAGGTGCCGGCGAAGTCGACCTCGACCCCGTCGTCGGCGATCGTCACCTTGGTCTTGACCACCAGCGGCGTGTCGCTCAGCCCGTCGTCGTCGACCGCGTCCTCGCCATGGAACACGCCCTTGGGCGCCTGGGCGATGGCGGCGCGTACGCGGCGCTCGCTGTAGTCCTGCATCTCGCGCATCACGTCCATCACGACCGCGGCGCCGTAACGTTCGCAGAGCTGTTTCACCCGCGCCGCGCCGATGGCGTTGGCGGCGAACTGGGCGTTGAAGTCGCCGATGGTCAGGTCGGGCACGCGGACATTGGCCGTCACCAGCCGCTCGAACGCGCCGCCGTTCCAGTCGCGCTCGAAGCTGTACTTCGAGGGCGGGATGCGCAGGCCCTCCTGGTAGACGTCACTGGCGTGGATGTTCAGCCCCGGCGCGCCGCCGCCGAGGTCGAGATGGTGCGCGACGCTGGCGCCGAAGCCCACGACCTGGCCGTCGACGAAGATCGGCGTGAAGATGAAGACGTCGGGGATGTGCTGGCCGCCCTCGAACGGGTCGTTGTTGATCAGGAAATCGCCCTCGCGCAAGGACTCGACCGGATAGCGCTTGAGGCAGGCGCGCAGTGTCTCGCCGATCGGCCCCAGCTGCATCGGGATCAGCTCGGCCTGGGCCACAGTGTTGCCGTGCCGGTCCATCAGCCCGGCCGAACCGTCGCGCGCCTCGCGCAGGATGGTCGAATAGGCCGAGCGGATCAGCTTGACGCCCATCTCGCGCGCCGCCGCCACCAGCGCCTGACTGATCACCGCGTAGTCGATCGGGTTCAAGGTCATGGAACATCCTCGTTTCAACTCGCCTCCCCACGAAGTCGGAAGGTGCCCCGCAAGGGGCGGAGGGGACCCGACGTGGTCTCACTTACCTATACCACGAGCGCTCCCCTTCCGGCCCTTCGGGCCACCTTCCCCACTTCGTGGGGAAGAGAATGCAACTCACGTCTTCCGCACCACCATATTGTCCGCGTCGTCGATCGTCGCCGACCAGCCGGAGGGAACGTACGTCGTGGCAGTGTAGCCCTCGATCACCGCCGGGCCGGCGACTGCGTCGCCGACTGCCATCGCCTCGGCCGCGTAGCGGGCGCACTCGACCCACGACTCGCCTTCGAAGATGCGTGCCTTCTCCGGCGGCCGCGCTGGCAGGCGCTCGCGTGCCAGGGTAGGCAATGCGTCGATCGGCAAGGTCGCGCCGACCCGCAGCGCCACGATCTCGACCGGCCGGT
>DATFGV010000491.1:0-14201 GCA_035249115.1 Vineibacter sp. | reverse complement strand
GGAATGACCAGCCAGTCCTTGCGCTTCAGAGTGCGCTTCGTGTCGTCGTAACCGCTTTGCCAGTGTTCGTTCATCGAGGCGGCCGAGAATTCGTAGTCTTTGGCAAGCCCCTCGTAGGCTTTGCGCTGGTAGATCAGGTGCAGGATGGTCATCTCCGGCAGGTCGGCGACCTGGCGTTTGAGGTCGCGTTGCTCGTCGCTGAGTTCCGCCTCGGGCACCTTGGCGAGCGCGTCATTCAAGCGCTTCTGCCAGAACAGCATCTTGCGGTAGACGTCGGTCGTGTACCGGGTGCGCGAGGAATACATGATGTCCTTGTGCCGGCCCATGACACCCTGGATGTTGCGCGGCTGCTCGCCCAGGGCGCTGAACAAGTCGACCTGGAACACCAGCGCGTTACGTCCGTCGTCGTGCTCCAGCAGATGCTGCAGCGGCGTGTTCGAGACGATGCCGCCGTCCCAAAAATAGTCAGTGCCGACCTTGACCATCGGCATGGCCGGCGGCAGGGCGCCGCTCGCCATGACGTGCTCGGGCCCGATCTCCTCGTCCTTGTTGTCGAAGTAGAGGAAGTTGCCCGTCACGACGTTGACGGCGCCCACCGAAAAGCGCAACCGGCGCTGGTTGATGAGCCCGAAGTCGACCAGCTCGCGCAGCGTGTCGCGCAGCGGCGCGCTGTCATAGTAGCTGGTCGCGGTTTGCGAACCGGCCGGACTGACCCACGGGCCCGGGATGTTGGTGCTGAAGAAGCCCGGCTGGCCGGCGGCCATCGTCATCCACGCGCTGCTCAGGTTGAAGGCCTGGCGCAGGAAATCGCCGTCGGGTGTGTACAGCCACACTGGGCGGTCGGTAATGCGGTGCCAGAATTGTCGCAGCCTTTCGACCCGTCGCTCCGGAGGGTTGCCGGCGATGATCGCGGCGTTGATGGCGCCGATCGACACGCCCGATACCCAGTCCGGCTCGATGCCGGCCTCGTGCAAGGCCTGGTAGACGCCGGCCTGATAGGCGCCCAGCGCGCCGCCGCCCTGCAACACCAGGGCCATGCGTTGGCAACGTGGCGGTCGCCAGCCGGTTGCGATACCAGCTCCAGAGGGTGGCGTGGTTTCGTTCATCTTCGCCAGTCTCCCGCCGCCCCGATCGAGGTTCGGGCATTGCCGTTGATGGTGCAAATCGATCGACTGTCAGAACGTCGACGATCCTTGACGGACAGCGGCGCGGACGGTCAGGCGGCGCGTGGCCTCGTGAGCCCCAGTTCCTGCCACACGTCCTGCAGGGCCACGACCAGCGAATCCATCAGCTTGTCGTCGTGCGACGGCGAGGGCGTGATGCGCAGACGTTCGCCGCCGCGCGGCACGGTCGGGTAGTTGATCGGCTGGATATAGATGCCGTGGCGCTCCAGCAGCAAATCGCTGGCGTGCTTGCACAACCCGGCGTCGCCGATCGACAGTGGAACGATGTGGCTTTGCGACGGCATCAGGGGCAGTCCGGCCGCGAGCAGGCGGCGTTTCAACGTCGCGGCGCGTTCCTGGTGCCGGGTGCGAAGTTCGGGATGGCCACGCACGAAGCGTACGCTGGCCAAGGCGCCGGCGGCGATAGCCGGTGGCATAGCGGTGCTGAAAATGAAGCCCGAGGCGTGCGAGCGCACGAAATCGACCAGTGACGCCGTCGAGGCGACGTAACCGCCGACCACGCCAAAGCCCTTGGCCAGCGTGCCCTGGATCACGTCGACGCGCTCCATGACGCCGTCGCGCTCGGCGACGCCGGCGCCCTGTTGTCCGTACAGGCCGACGGCATGCACCTCGTCGAGGTACGTCAGGGCGTCGACCTCGTCGGCGGCGTCGCATATCTCGGCGATCGGTCCGATATCGCCGTCCATCGAGTAGACCGACTCAAAGGCGACGATCTTGGGGACGGAGGGGTCGACCTCGGCCAGCAGCTTGCGCAGATGTGCCACGTCGTTGTGACGGAACACCCTGCATGCGGCCCGACTGTTGCGGATGCCGGCGATCATCGAGGCGTGGTTCAGCGCGTCGGAAAAGACGACACAGCCGGGCAGGCGTGCCGCCAGCGTGGCGAGCGTCGTGTCGTTGGCGACGTAGCCCGACGTGAAGACCAGAGCCGACTCTTTGCCATGCAGCGCCGCCAGTTCGCGCTCAAGCTCGACATGCAGGTGGTTGGTGCCCGCGATGTTGCGGGTGCCGCCGGCGCCAGCGCCTTGCGTCGCCACCGCGTCGCGCATGGCCTCCAGCACCAGCGGATGGCTGCCCATGCCAAGGTAATCGTTGCTGCACCAGACCACGACCTCGCGCGGCACGCCAGCCGCCGGACGATACATGGCGAACGGGAAGCGTCCGGCCAGCCGCTCGAGGTCGGCGAACACGCGGTAGCGACCCTCGCGGCGCAGTCCGCCCAGCGCCTCGGCGAAGAACCGCTCGTAGTCGAACCCCATCACGAACTCCCGCCGATCCCAGTTACCAAGGGACTCAGTCGTTACCGGCTAGCCTGCTGTTCCGCCGGCCAATTTTGGGCACACCATGGGCATCGGCGTTGACGTGCGTCAAGCCCGCCGCATGGGTCGTCCTGCCGCGCCGTGGCAAGCGAGGGCGGCACCCTGGATGAGGCGGCATCGGCAACGTGCTAGAAGGCGTTCCGATGCCGGCAGGGCAAAACGATCGTCTGACCACAGCGCTCACGGCGACCGCACGGGGCGATCGGTCGGCTTTTGCGGCGTTGTATCAATTGGCGGCACCCACCCTGCTGGGCGTCGCCCTGCGGATGCTGGGGCGTCGCGATGCCGCCGAAGACGTCCTGCAGGAAGCCTTCCTGGCGATTTGGGACAAGGCCGGCTTGTACCAGTCCGACCGTGGCGCGCCGCTGACCTGGATGGCGATGGTGGTGCGACATCGTGCCATAGACCGGCTTCGCCAAGAGAAGCGCCGCGCCGACGAAGTTTTTGCATCCCCGGACGACATCGCCGACGTACCAGCTACGGTGGAGTCCGCCGACGGCGCCACCAAGGACGTGATGTCGTGTCTGGGCCGGTTGGCGCCGGAGCCGCGGCAGGCGATCTGGCTGGCGCTGCGGCACGGTTACACGCACGAGGAGGTGGCCCACCGCATGGACCGCCCACTGGGCACCGTGAAGAGCTGGATCAGGCGTGGCATGATGGATTTGAAGGAATGTCTGGACCGATGAGCGATCGCGATCTCGACGCCCAGGCCGGCGAGTATGTCCTCGGCACGTTGGACGACGATGAGCGCCGGGCGTTCGAGTCGCGGCTGGCCAGTGACCCGGCGCTGCGTACCGCAGTCGACGCCTGGGAGCGGCGGCTGGCGCCGGCGATCTCAGCCACGACTGCCCCCGAATTGCCGGACCCGTCAATCTGGCGGCGCATCGAGGCGGTCCTTCAGGCGCGCCAGGCCGAAAACTTTGGCGGGGTGACGGTGCGCGCCGACGCGGGCCCATGGGAGCCGCTCTCGCCAGGCGCCGACATCAAGGTGCTGTGGGTCGACGTCGCTGCTCGCACGCGCTCGTTCCTGCTGCGCTTGCAGCCTGGCGCGCAGGTGCCGGCGCATCCGCATCCGACCGTCGAGGAATGCTACGTCGTCGCCGGCGACATGGTGATCGGCGAGACGATCTTCTTTGCCGGCGACTACCATGCGGCATTGGCCGGGATCGACCATCCGGTCCTGACCAGCCGGGGCGGTGGCATGGTCTTCATTCGCGGACCGCTCTACGACTAGGCGTACGCCGTCCCGCGCAGAGAGCTCAGATCGCCGCTTCGCTGGCGCCGTCGAAGAAGTGCAGGCGGTCGGGGTTGAGGACCAGACGCAGCTTGTCGCCGACCTTGGCCGGCAAGGTCGGCTCGACGGCGGCGACCATCTGGCCGGGGCCGGCCTTGAGGTCGAGCAGGATCTCGGAGCCGAGCTGCTCGGTGACCTCGACCACGGCCTCGAAGGTGAGGTCGGCCGGATCGGCGCCGTTGGCCACCCGCAGATCCTCGGGACGAATGCCGAGCACGACCCGCTTGCCGGCATGGCCGCGCAGCCGCGCCGCCAGCGGCGCCGGCGGCTTGATACGGAACTCCGGACCGTCGGCCCACACCGCGCCGTCGCGTTCGGCCAGCGCGACGTCGGCGAAATTCATCGCCGGCGAGCCGATGAAGCCGGCGACGAAGCGGTTGGCGGGCTTGTTGTAGAGCTCCAGTGGTGCCCCGACCTGCTGCACCAGGCCGTCTTTCATGACCACGACGCGGTCGCCCAGGGTCATCGCCTCGACCTGGTCGTGGGTCACATAAATCGCCGTCGTACCCAGCCGGTTGTGCAGCTTCTTGAGCTCGACGCGCATCTGCACGCGGAGCTTGGCGTCGAGGTTCGACAGCGGTTCGTCGAACAGGAACACCTGCGGGTGACGCACGATGGCGCGACCCAGGGCGACACGCTGGCGTTGGCCGCCCGAGAGCTGGCGCGGCTTGCGCTTGAGCAGCTGGCCGATGTCGAGGATATCCGCCGCTTCCTGCACCCGCTTGGCGATCTCGCTCTTTTCGAACTTCCGCATCTTCAGGCCGAAGGCCATGTTGTCGTAGACGCTCATGTGCGGATAGAGCGCGTAGTTCTGGAACACCATGGCGATGTCGCGGTCCATCGGCGGCAGCGCGTTGACGACGGTGTCGTTGATCAGCACTTCGCCGGAGGTGATTGACTCGAGGCCGGCCACCATGCGTAACGTCGTGGTCTTGCCGCAGCCCGACGGGCCGACAAAGACCATGAACTCCTTGTCCTGGATCTGAAGGTTCACGTCTTTGACGGCGTGCACCTCATCGAACTTCTTGTTCAGATCGCGGATGACAACCTGCGCCATGGCTAGCCCTTCACCGAGCCGGTCAGGCCCGAAACGTAGTGTTCGACGAAGAACGAGTAGACCATCGCGACCGGGATTGACCCCAGCAGCGCGCCAGCCATCAGCGGCCCCCAGAAGAAGACATCACCGCGGATCAGCTCCGACGTGACGCCGACTGGCACCGTCTTCTGCTCCGATGACGAGATGAAGACCAGCGCGTAGATGAACTCGTTCCAGGACAGGGTGAAAGCGAAGATGCCGGCCGACAGGATGCCGGGAACGGCGACCGGGATGATGATGTAGAGCATCGCTTGCAGGCGCGAGGCGCCGTCGATGCGGGCGCACTCTTCCAGCTCCTTGGGCACCGCCTTGAAATAGCCCATCATCAGCCAGGTACAGAACGGAATCAGGAACGTCGGGTAGGTGAGGATCAGCGACCACGGTGTGTCGCCGAGCTTGAAGTTGCGGATGATCTCGGCCAGCGGGATGAACAGCAGGGTCTGCGGCACGAGATAGGTGACGAAGATGCCGGTGCCCAGGCTGCCGGCGAACGGGAAGTTCAGCCGCGCCAGCGCATAACCGCCGATCACGCCGCAGAACAGCGAGATGACGGTCGAGAGCGCGGCGATCAGCATCGTATTCCAGATCCATGACGAGAACAGTGTCTCCTCGAACAGGTACTTGATGTGCTCAAGCGTCGGGTTGGCGGTATAGAACGGCTGGTACCGCGGCGAATTCCACGGCTGGTACAGCTCGCCGTCCGGCCGGAATGTCGTGATCAACATCCAGTAGAACGGGAACAGCAGCACGAACACGAACAGGGTCAGCGGGATGTAGAAGAACACCCACTTCCGCCAGGCTGCGCCTTCAATCATGGGATCAGCGGACCTCCACGCGGCGGATGTACAGCAGCTGCGCGATGACGATCAGGAACAAGAACGGGAACATCGCCAGCGAGATCGCCGCCCCCTCCGACAGCAATCCCGTCCCGATCCCGATCTGGTAGGCGTAGGTGGCAAACAGGTGCGTCGCGTTGGCCGGCCCGCCGCCGGTCATGACGTAGACCAGCTGGAAGTCGGCGAAGGTCTGGATCACCGAGAACAGCACCACGACCATCGTCACCGGCAGCAGCAGCGGCCAGGTCACGTACCAGAAGCGCTGCCACGGCTTGGCGCCGTCGATCGCCGCCGCCTCGTGGAGTTCCGGGCTGATGGTCTGCAGGCCGGCCAGCAGGCTGATGGCGTAGAACGGGATGCCGCGCCAGACATTGACGACGATGATCGAGGTCATCGCCAGGTCGGGATCGCCCAGCCAGTTGATACGGGCCGAGATCAGGCCGAGCTTGAAGAGCGACCAGTTGATGACGCTGAAGGTCGGATCGAACATCCACTTCCAGGCGAAGGTCGACAACACAGTCGGTATGATGAAGGGCAGCAGGATCGCGGCGCGGATGTACGCCTTGCCCTTGAAGTGCCGGTTCAGCAGCAGCGCCAGCCACAGGCCGAGGATCAGTTTGAAGATGGTGGTGACGATCGTGTACCAGAACGTGTTCCACACGGCGGTGCGGAAGATGCTGTCGTCCCAGATCTTCTCGAAGTTCGCCAGGCCGACGAACTTGCCCGGGACACCGACCCGGCTGGCGCTCAGCGACAGATAGACGCCTTCAAGGAAGGGGTAGGCGATGAACAGGCCGAGCAGCACCGCTGTCGGCACCAGCAAGGTGAAGGCGAGCCAGCGCTCGTCCTCCAGCATGCGGGTGCGGGTCGGAGGTCTTCGCCGGCCGGCCGCCGCGATAGTCGCTGTCGTCATGCCGTCCCCTCACAAGCGCCGCGCCGCCGCCCAAGGCGCCGGCGCGTCGTATCGTCGTTGGAAACCGCTACTACCCGATCGGCGAGCGCGCCGCCCATACCTCAGACGCGCACCGCCTTTGCGTCGGGGGCGCGCCGCTCGATGCCGACCGGTGCGCCCATCTGGACAGTCGCTCAGACGCTGTAGACTTTCTTCAGTTCGCCTTCGGCCCACTTGACGGCCTCTTCCGCCGGCATGCCCTGGACCGCCTTGGCGTACATGTCGGTGATGATGTACTTCGACCACACCTCGACGGACTTGGCGTTGGGTGGTCCGGCGTGTCCCGGCGCCTGGCCGAGGCGGGCGGCGACCTTGTAGGGCGACATCACCGGATCCTCGTCCCACAGCTTGTGCTTCTCCCAGTTGGCCGTGCACGGCGTGGCGAAGCCCTTTTGCGACAGGAACCATTTCTCGTAGTTGGCCGTCGTGTGCATCCACTTGAGGAACTCTTTGGCCGCCGGCTGGTTCTTCGAGTACTTCATCAGCATGTGCGACTGCAGCAGGTGGAAGCCGAACTGGCCGGCCGGTCCCTTGGGCAGCGGCGCGTGCAGGATGTCCTTGTTCAGGTGCTCGCCCTTGTCGGTCTTGTACTGGTCGGCGCGGCGCAGCGACTCGATGTAGATCGAGGCGCCGTTCAAGGTCGCCGAGATGGTCTGCGACAGGAAAGCGCGATTGTTGTTGGTGTCGTCCCAAGCGAGCCCACCTTCGTCGTGAGCGTCCTTCCAGAAGCCGACCATGAACTTCACGGACTCGACCGTCTCTTTGCTGTTGATCACGACGGTCTTGCCGTCGGCCTCGACTTCCTTGCCGCCCCACGACCACATGTAGGGATAGGAGAAGCCCGGCGCGTCGCCGAACGTGTGGCCCAGAGTCTGGCCGATCGGCCGTCCCTTGGCCTTCAACTTTTTGCCGGCCTCGCGATAGGCTTCCCAGGTGTCCGGGAATCTGGTGACGCCGACGTCGTCGAACCACGACTTGCGGTAGGCGATCATGCCGCCAATCACCGCCCACGGCATGCCCATGTACTGCTTGCCGTCGCCGCAGATCGCCTGCGCGTACTTGTAGAGGCCGCCTTCCTTGTTCGCGACGTCGTTGACCAGGTCGGACACGTCGACGACGCTGCTGGCGTACAGGTGCGTGAAACTGTTGAGTGACATGATCAGGTCAGCGCCGGCGCCGGACTGGATCGCTGCCGTGATGCGCGGCTGCAGGTCGTTGGCGTTGATGGTTTCCAGGTTGATTTTCATGCCCAGGTCTTTTTCGGCAGCGGGCAGAAGTTCGCGCCGCAGCAGCTGGTCTGACGCCGGCACGAAGTCATTCCATCTCAGCCAGTGCACGGTCTTGGCCTGGGCAAATGCCGGCGCTTGTCCCGTCGCCAAGATCGCGGCTAGGCCGCCGGTCTTGGCGACGGCGGCACCCCCGCCTGTGGTCTTGATGAACTTGCGTCGAGTGATGCGCGACATTCTCTTTCCTCCCAAGGAATTTCTCATTGCCGGTCCGCACAGCTGGCTACCAGTCGCTGAAACGCATATGTGATCGCCGCAGCCTGCAACAGCCGCTGCTTGTCGAACCGCACCGGCGCATACTGCGCTGTGCGACCTGTGGGCGTCAAATCGCGGCGCTCGCGATGTGAGCGCCGCCCGTAGGCTCATCCGCCACTCAGGCGCCGTAGACCTTCTTCACCTCGCCTTCCGCCCACTTGACCGCGTCCTCGGCGCTCATGCCTTGTACCGCTTTGGCGTACATGTCGACGATGATGTACTTGCTCAGCACCTCCGCCGCCTTCTGGCCGGCAGGCCCGGCGTGGCCGTAGACGCGGCCGAGGCGGCCCGCGACGCGGTACGGAGCCATCACCGGATCCTCGTTCCAGACCTTGTGGTCCTCCCAGCTCTTGGTCGGGCCGGTGGCGAAGCCCTTCTGGACGGTGAACCACTTTTCATAGACCGCCGGCGAATGGAACCAGCGCAGGAAGTCCTTGGCCGCCTTCTGGTTCTTCGAGTAGCCCATGACCATGTGACACTGGAAGGGATGAACGCCGTACTGGCCGTCAGCTCCCTTGGGCAGCGGCGCGTGCAGGATGTCGGACTTCATCTGCGCGCCGCTGTCGGTCTTGTACTGGTCGGGCTTGCGCAGGGCCTCGATGTAGATCGAGGCGCCGTTCAAGGTCGCGCTGATGGTGCCCGACAGGAAGGCGCGGTTGTTGTTGCTGTCGTCCCAAGCGAGCCCGCCCTCGTCGTGCGCCTCCTTCCAGAACGCGGTCATGAACTTGACCGACTCGACGGTCTCCTTGCTGTTGAGCTTGACGGTCTTGCCGTCTGCCTCGACCTCACGCCCGCCGAACGACCACAGCAGCGGATAGCAGAACGCCGGCGCGTCGCCGACGGTGTGGCCGAGCGACTGGCCGAGGGGGCGGCCCTTGGCCTTGAGCTTTTTGCCGGCCTCGCGATAGGCGTCCCAGGTTTCGGGAAACTTTGTGATGCCAGCCTCGTCGAACCACGACTTGCGATAGGCGATCAGGGCGCCGATGATGCAATAGGGCACCGCCACCCATTTCTTGCCGTCGTGCGACTGCGCCTTGGCGAGGTCGTAGAAGCCGCCCTGCTTGGCGGCCAGTTCCTCGCAGACATCGCTGACGTCGGCGCTGCTTTCGGCGTAGAGCTGCGCGTTGTTGTTGAACGCCATGATGATGTCGGCGCCGCCCCGCGCTTGGATCGCCGCCGTCGCGCGCGCCTGCAGGTCGTTCAGCCCGATGGTTTCCAGGTTGATCTTGATCCCCAGCGCCTTCTCACCCTCGGCCACCATCTGCTGGCGCAGAATCTGGTCGCCGGCCGGCACGAAATCGTTCCATTTGAGCCAGTGGATCGTCGTGGTCTGGGCATACGCCGGCGCCTGCCCGCTGGCCAGGATCGCTGCCATGCCGCCGGTTTTGGCCGCTGCGGCCACGCCGCCTGACGATTTCAACAGATTGCGTCGTGTGATGCGCGCCATGAGTTGGCCTCCCGATTGCAGCTTCGTTGTTGCTTCGCGGAAGCGGCGGCGGAGATTCCGTGGACGATTCCGCTGGGTGAAATGTCGACCTGTGGGCGCCGACCTGTCAATCGCGCTGTCGGCGCGGCAGCCGGACGGTCAATCGACGATGAAAAGCCGTGCGCCGGTGGCGGTGTGCGAGCGATGGGGCTCGGCGCCGTCAGCCACCTGGTAGCTCATGCCAGGCTTGAGCACCGATACCCGCCCGTCCTTCAGTTCAGTCGTCAGTTCGCCGTCGAGACACAGCAGGATGTGACCCTTTTCGCACCAGTGGTCGGCGAGATAGCCGGGCGTGTACTCGACCAGCCGCACCCGGATGTCGCCGAACTGGCGGGTGCGCCATAGCGCCTTGCCGGTCGTGCCGGTGTGCTCGGTCGGCGTGAGCGTCGACCATTCGGTGGTGCCGAAAGGAATATCGGAAAGCTTCATCGGGCGTCTCCGGTGACAGTGCGTCGGTCAGCGGCACTTGGCGCGTCAACCACGTCGCGCATCGCGCGTCTGGCGCCAAGTCGCGGGGGAGGGCGCTGCGACAATGCAGCCGGCGCCAAGTAGCGACAGGGTAGCCCCCAGCATGATGGTGCCGGCATAGGAGCCGACGAAATCGAACACGAAACCGGCTGCGGCTGGACCCAGCAGCGCGCCGGCCGCGACGCTGGCGTACTGCGCGCCGAGGATTGCGCCCAGCGCGCGCGTGCCGAAGTATTCGGCGATCATCGACGGCGCCATGGCGACGAAGCCGCCGTAGAAGGCGCCGAAAAGCGTGGCGAAGACGGCCAGCAGCCAGAAGTCAGTGGTTGCTGCCCACACCAGCAACATAGCGCCGGTGCCGACGAACATCGCGGCATAGGCGCGCTGCCGGCCGACGCGGTGTGCCAAACCGGCGAACGCGAAGCGGCCCACCGTGCTGCCGACGCCCAGTAGCGCGATCAGGGTCACGCCATAGGCTTCGCCGAGGCCGGCGTCGCGGACATATGGCACGAGATGGACGTAGGGGATGAACAGGCCGAACGAGTTCGCGGCGCAGGCGACGAAGAGCAGCCAGAATGGCCGCGACCGCGCCGCGTCTGCCAGGGTCTCGCCCGAGCCGGCGGGAACGCTCGCTGCGGTGACGGAATCGCCATCGGGGTGCTGACCATAGGCCTCCGGCGCGCGCAGCATGGTGAAGGCGGCGACGACGGCGGTGGCGAGTGCAATCGCACCCAGCCAAAGGTAGGCGGTACGCCAACCGTAGGCGTCGATTACGGCTTGTGCGAAGGGCGGCGCGATCATCGTGCCGACGCCGATGCCGGCGACGGCAATCCCGGTCGCCAGGCCGCGCTGACGCAGGAACCAGCGCTGCAATGCCGCCACCGCAGGGACATAGGCGAAGCCGATGCCAAGGCCGACGCCCAGTCCGTAGCCGACATAGACCTGCCACAACGCCGTCGCCTGGCTGGCGGCAACGGCACCCAGCGCCACCAGAGCCATGCCGCCCGCGACGACGAAGCGCGGCCCCACCCGATCGGCGAGCGTGCCGCTGAGCAGGCCAAGTGAGAAGTAGAGGCCGCCGGCAATAGAGAAGGCCAGGGAAACGTCACCACGGCGGGCGCCGAACTCGGTCTGCAGCGGCAGGAAGAAGGCGGCGAAGCAATAGGCAATGCCATAGCCCACCGTCAGCACCGTGAAGGCGCCCGTGACCACCCACCAGCCGTAGAATCGTCGACGGTTCATCGACGGCAGTCGTCAGGCGCGAACGGCGCGGGGGCTGGACGCCAGCCGGCCCGGCCGTCGGCCTCAGTCGTCATCCCTGTTGCCGGCCTTGCCAGCCGCCTTGGGTGCTTCAGGATCCCAGCCGAACGCCTCCTTGGCGGCCCGCACGACCGTGGGATCGAGCGGCGGCGGCGTGAGGTCTGCGCCTTTGGCCAGCGTGTTACCGACCAGTTCGATTCCGTCGATCCGCGCTCGGCGCTTGCTGTCGGTCGCGATCACCGTCCATGGTGCATGGTCGGTGTCGGTACGTTCCAGCATGTCGTCGAAGGCCTCGATGTAGTCGTCACGCTTGGCGATGTTGCGGAAGTCGTCGGTCGTGACTTTGAAACGCTTGGTCGGCCGCTCCATCCGTTCGATGATGCGCTTTCGCTGCTCCTTGGCACTGACATGCAGCAGGATCTTGATCAGTCGCACGCCGTCGTCGGTCAGCATCCGCTCAAAGCTGTTGATCTCGTCGTAGCCCCGTTTCCAGGCTTCCTTGCTGGTATAGCCCTCGATCCGCTCGACCAGCACGCGGCCGTACCAGGTGCGGTCGAAGATGGCGATCTCACCGGGCGCCGGCAGCTTCTGCCAGAAGCGGTAGAGGTAATGCCGGCCCTGTTCGTCGGGCGTTGGCGCCGCGATCTGCCAGACGTGCAATGGCCGCGGGTCGAGCTGCTCCGTCATGCGCTTGATCAGGCCGCCCTTGCCGGCGGCATCCCAGCCTTCGATGGCGACCACAGCCCGAACCTTGCTGCGCGCTAGCCACTGCTGGATGTCCAGCAGGCGATACTGGGCCCGGACCAGGCGCTGCTGGTAGGCGTCCTCGTCCAGGCCGGAGGCGAGGTCCATCTTGTCGAGCGGCTTCCACTTTCCCATCACTGGTCCTCCTGCGCGCCAGTCTGCGCGCCGACGTTACAGTGAGGCAAGAGACCTCAAAGCCCCTGGAACAATGGCCGCCGACGCTTCATTGCGTTGACAGGCAGGTATGGCTTGCGTCCAATCACCCGATGACGGACCTCGCAGCGCCCGCGACCGGCGCCTGGTTGCAGCCGGTCGACCGAGACGGCCGGGTGATCCTGGAGGCCGGCGGCGCTTGGACGGTGTACACCGTAGCCGATCTCGTTCAGCTCAAGGACCCAGCGCGCGGCCGACGTCAGGTAGCAGCCATCGACCTTGCCGGTGTCGAGCGGCTTGACACCGCCGGCGCCCTGCAAATCGCGAACCTGCTGCAGCGATTCCATGGTGCCGCCTTGCAGGGCGGTACCCCGGAGCACCGGGCGCTGGTCGAGCTGGTAGCCCGTCATGCCGCCACGACCGTGGTCAAACCGCCGACGATGGGGTGGATGACCCACGCGCTCTATGACCTCGGTGAAACAGTTGTCGAGTTCTTCGAGCAGACGGCGCGCTTGCTCGGATTCTTCGGCGAAGTCCTGGTGGTCATGCTGGGCAGCATCCGGCATCCCCGACGCTTCAGGTTCGGTTCGGTCGTGGCCCAGATGCGCGAAGTGTGGATCCACGCCATGCCGATCGTCGGCGTGCTCACCTTCCTGATCGGCGTCGTCATCGCCTACCAGGGCGTCGAACAGCTCAAGGCGTTCGGCGCCGAGACGTTCACGGTCGAAGCGGTCGGCATCTCTATCTTCCGCGAGCTCGGCGTACTGCTGACTGCTATCATCGTCGCCGGCCGCTCGGGCAGCGCTTTCACCGCCCAGCTTGGCACCATGCAGGTCAATCTCGAGCTCGATGCCATGCGGACCATGGCGTTGAACCCCATCGAGTGGCTGGTCGTACCGCGTATCGTTGCCCTCGTGGTGTCGATGCCGTTGCTCGTGTTCTTCGGCAACCTGCTGGGCCTGCTCGGCGGCGCGTTCGCCTGCGTGATCTACCTCGACTTCACCCTGCCGCAGTTCTTCGCGCGGTTGCGCGACACGGTCGGCATCTGGCATTTCTGGACCGGCATGATCAAGGCGCCGGTGTTCGCCTTCGTGATCGCGGCGATCGGCTGCTACGAGGGCCTGCAGGTGCGAGGCTCGGCCGAGAGCGTCGGACGGCAGACCACCAAGTCGGTCGTCGAGGCGATCTTCTTCGTGATCGCGCTCGACGCGCTGTTCTCGGTCATCTTCTTGATGGCGGGGGTGTAAGGTGAACGACGTCGTGTCGCTGCCGCCGCTGGTCGAGGGCGGCCAGGTCAGCGACCAGTGGCAGGGTCGCGCACGCGTGATCTCGATCCGCGGCCTGCGCAACCAGTTCGGCAGCCACGTGCTTCACGATCACCTCGATTTCGACGTCTTCCGCGGCGAAATCGTCGGCCTGGTCGGCGGTTCCGGTTCGGGCAAGTCGGTCTTGCTGCGCACCATCGTCGGCCTGAACCCGTGGCGGGCCGGCACGATCGAGGTGCTGGGCGAGGACGTCGGCGCGCTCGGCGCCGAAGAGCGGCGGCGGCTGCAGACGCGCTGGGGTGTGCTGTTCCAGGACGGCGCGCTGTTCTCGTCGCTGACCGTGGCAGAGAACATCGAGCTGCCCCTGCGCGAGCACGCGCGGGTGCCAGGGTCGGCCCTGGACGACATCGCGGCGCTCAAGGTCGCGCTGGTTGGCCTGCCGCCCGACGCTGCTGCGAAGAAGCCGTCGGAACTCTCAGGAGGCATGCGAAAGAGGGCCGGGTTGGCGCGCGCCCTGGCGCTCGACCCGGAACTGCTGTTCCTGGACGAGCCCACGGCCGGCCTGGACCCGATTGGCGCCGCCAATTTCGACCAACTTCTGCG
>DATFGV010000490.1:0-14289 GCA_035249115.1 Vineibacter sp. | reverse complement strand
AAGCTCGAGCCATCGATCTGGCGCGACTATCCCGGCAGCCTGAGCTGACGCCAGCGGCGCCGAGACGTCTTGCGGTCGCAGGCCGCGGATCTGGGCGCGGCGCTTGGGCAGCATCACTGAATTGTTCCGCTCAAAGCCCTTACCATAGCGGGGTCAAATGCGACGAACGGTGCGCCGGGCGACGGCCAAGGCGGTGATCCACCCTCGTCCAAAAACAGGCCCGCCAAGGCGCCCAGTACGCTCGTACAGCATGGTACGGCCGGCCAGGGTGTCTACCCCCAGCCAAGAACGGAGGCCCTCCAAAGCGCCCTAAATGACCGCCAGGAGCATCGCAATATTATGCCACTTCAATATGGTATTTTGAAACTATCTGCTACATCGAGCAGTTCTCTACATAGTGACTGCAATCAGCCAAGTGAAAGCATCAAATGTGCCGCCAGAGCGGGCGGGTCGCGGCCAGCGCCAGCAGGCCGACCAGGCCGGTGATAGCGGTCGCCTGCGGCGCGCCGACCTGATCGGCGAACCAGCCCAGCCAGAGGAAGCCCAGCGGCCCGGTGCCGATGCAGGCCGACAGCACACCGAGGATGCGGCTGCGCATTTCAGGCGGCGCGGCGAGGTAGACGATGGTCGCCTGCAAGGTCGCGAAGGCGGCGCCGGCCAGGCCGGTCAGCAGCAGCGCCAAGCCGGCGGACAGGGGATGCGGCGATAGCGCGAAGGCGATCAGGCCCAACTGGTAGACCAGGACGCCTCCGACATAGGCGCGGGCATGCCAGCGCGGCGTTAGCCACCAGGCGAGGCACAACGCGCCGATGAAAGCGCCGACGCCGTCAACGCTGGTCAGGATGCCGACGCCCTCCGGCCCCAGCGCCAGCTGATCGCGGCCGATCACCGGGATCATGCTGGTAAACGGCCAGCCGAACACGTTGTAGATGATGGTCACGACCATGGTGGCGGCCAGGCGCCGGTCGGCGAGTACGATCGCGAAGCCTTCCAGGGCGCGTGCCAGCACCGCGCCGCCGCCGGCGGACGGCGCGATCCGGGCGCGGACCGCCAGGGTCGTGACGATCGCGACGACGTACAGCACCGCGCTTAGCAGGAAGGCGCCCTCGATGCCGATGCCGGCGAGCAGGAAGCCGCCCAACGTCGGCCCGACCATGCGGCTGGCGTTGGCGGCGCCGACGTCCAGCGCCATGGCGGTGGCCATGCGCTCGCGGCCGACGCTTTCGCCCATCATCATCCGGCGTACCGGGTTGTCGGTCAGCCAGCCGACGCCGTTGGCCAGGCTGGCGAGCGCCAGATGCCAGACGGCGAGCGTGCCGGCCCAGGCCAGCAGCGACAGCGCAGCCGACGTCAGCGCCATCAGGCCGAGCACCGCGGCCAGAGTCAGGCGCCGGTCGAACCGTTCGGCGAAGGCGCCGAGAAAGGCGCCGAACAACCCCATGGGCAACAGGCGCAACATGGTGATGACGGCGACGACGAACGCCGAATTGGCCTGCTGGTAGACGACGATTCCGATCACGACCGTTTCCAGCCAACGCACCACCGATACGATCAGGCCAACCGACCACAGCCGCCAGAAGTCCATCGGCAGGTCGCGGAACGCCACAGGCGCTCGGGGCATCGGGCTCACGGAATCAGGCGCCGGGACGTGGCGAACTGGCCATCAGGCATCATGGCATAGACGTTCGCCGTCCGCCTGATCCGGCGGGCGCCGCGGCCTCAGGTGCCGGGCGGCCAGGAGCGCCGGATCGGGTCGCGGCCGTCCCAGCCGACGGCGGCGGTGCGGATGGCGTCGAAGATCTTGCGCCGCGCCGGGGTCAGGTCGGCCATCTCGATCACCGTGCCCGGGTGACCCTCGTTCCATAGGTAGACGAACCGGCCGCGCGCACTGTCGCCGTCCTTGCCGATGCTGTAGCCGTTGGCGAGCGCGTGCTTTAGGCGGGCGTCATAGTCGGTTGGCCAGCTCGACCAGTGCTGCATGCCCTCGTGACCCTTCCCCAGGAAGTCGCGGTACATGCTGGGCGTGGCACAGCGCTGCTGGATCAGCTCGAGCTGTACGTCGCCCGAGTTGGCCAGCGCAATCGACACGTGGATATCGTCGCGCCGGGCGCCGCGATAACTGAACGCCGTCACCGCCAGCCGGTCGACATAGAACCACGGCCCGACGCCGCAGATCTCGACCCAGTGCTTCATCGCTGCCTCGATGTCGCGCACGACGATGCCGATCTGGCGCAGTTCGCCGAACAGACGGCTCATGACGTCACCCCCACGCTCTCTGACTGTGCTGCAGCCTCAAACCACCGGTACACGCCGCGCCGCGATCATTGCGGGCGAGATCACGTCGCTGTCGAGCGGCACGTGCCAGCGTTGGGTCAGGCGCACCTGTGGCGGCGCGTTGGCGGCACGGGCACCGTCCAATACGAACCCCTCGTAGCCGGCGTCCATCACCTCGTTGCACCTGGTCACGTAGACCGGGAAGCCGCCGATATAGGGCATGAACACCCGCGGCCGACCGGGCACGTTGGCGCCGACATACCAGGAGCTGCAAGTCGAGCGCAGCGACACCTGCGCCACCTCGTTGACGTGCGCCACCCAGCGGTCCTCGTCCTCGATGCGCGGCTCGAAGCTGCGGGCGCCGACGTCGCGCAGGTGCGCCAGGCAATCGACCATCCAGTCGACGTGCTGCTCGATCGCCTGGATCATGCTGGCCAGCACCGACGGGCTGCCGGGACCGGTGATCATGAACAGGTTCGGGAAGCCGGCCGAGGCGACGCCGAGATAGGTGCGCGGGCCGGCTCGCCATTTCTCGGCCAGGGTGAGCCCGCCGCGGCCGACAATGCGGATCTTGTCGAAGGCGCCGGTCATGGCGGCGAAGCCGGTGGCGGAGACCACGGCATCGAGCGGATAGAGCGTGCCCGCCACCACGATGCCATCAGGCGTGAAGCGCTCGATCGGGGTCTTGGAGACGTCGACCAGCTTGACGTGCGGCTTGTTGTAGGTGTCGAAGTAGTTGGTGTCGACGCACAGCCGCTTGCAGCCGAAGACGTTGTCGGGGCACAGCAGGTCAGCGGTGGCCGGATCCTTGACGATGCCGCGGATCTTGGCGCGGGCGAAATCGGCGATCGTGTCGTTGGCCTGCTTGTCGAACAACAAATCGCCATAGGCGCCGAGGAACGGCAGGCCGCCGCGCGCCCAGAACGCCTCGTACTGGCGCTGCTGCTCGTCTTGGGTCGCGGCCAGCGCCGGACTGGTGTTGATCGGGAAGTAGAAGCCGGTCGGGCGCGAGCGCGCTTTGGCGCGGAAAGCCGGGTAGTCGGCCTTGACCGAGCGCACGTAGTCGGGGTCGAGCGCCGCATTGTACGCCGGCACGGAATAGTTCGGCGTGCGCTGGAAGACCGTCAGGGCGCGCGCCTGCTGGGCGATCAGCGGGATCGACTGGATGGCCGAGGAGCCGGTGCCGATGACGCCGACCCGCAGGCCGGTGAAGTCGACACCCTCATGCGGCCACTCGCCGGTGTGGTAGATCGGCCCCTTGAAGTCGGCGATCCCCTCGAAGGCGGGCCGGTTGGCAGTCGACAGGCAGCCCACGGCCATCAGGCAGAAGCGCGCCGTCACGCGATCGCCGCAGTCGGTCTCGAGGGTCCAGGTCGCGGCATCCTCGTTGAACGTCGCGGTGGTGACGCGCGTCTCGAAGCTGATGTCGCGGCGCAGGTCGAAACGGTCGGCGACGTGGTTGGCGTAGGATAGGATCTCGGGCTGCGGCGCGTATTTCTCCGACCACGACCAGTCCTGATCGAGCGCTTCGGAGAAGGAGTAGGAGTACTGCAGGCTCTCCACGTCGCAGCGCGCCCCGGGATAGCGGTTCCAGTACCAGGTGCCGCCGACCCCGCCGCCGGCTTCGAAGGCGCGGGCGGTGAAGCCGGCCTGGCGCAGGCAGTGCAGGGCGTAGAGGCCGGCGAAGCCGGCGCCGACGACGACCGCGTCGTAGGTTGTGTCGATCTCGGCCGGGCGGGCCTGGGATGTAGACGTAGGTCCGTTCATATCGACCATTGTCGTTAATCCGCCAACACCGGCAAGAGGCCGGGCTCGGCACGCGGGCGAAGCAGCTTTGCACGTCGCCAGCGAGAGAGGTCTATCCGCCCGCCCCACCTCCGTACCGCACGAACATCTCCTGGCGACTGCTGACAGGGTAGGGGTGCTGCCTGTGTTAGGGTCGCCGCCGTGGGTATGCCGCCGGCGGGCGGCGACAGGGGAGCGATGGGCCATGGGGCAGACGCGTGTGGAGTCGGTCGACTTCTTCTATGTCGCCATGCCGGTGATCGAGGACATTGGCGACGGCAGCCAGGATGCCTGCGTCGTGCGCGTCACGGCCGGCGGGCACGAGGGCTGGGGCGAATGCGAGGCGGCGCCGTTGCCGTCGATTGCGGCCTATGTCTGCCCGATGTCGCACAGCGCCTGCCATCCGGTTTCGGCCTCGGTACTCGGCGAGCGGCTCGAGACGCCGGAAGACATCAGGCGCATCAACGCCACGGTGCGGGCGCGCAGCGCCGATTCCTTGCAATCGGCGCATACGCTCTCGGGCATCGACATGGCGTTGTGGGACCTGCTCGGACGCCTGCGCGACGAGCCGGCGTGGAAGCTCCTGGGTTATGCCACGGCCTATCCCAAGCTGCCCTACGCCTCGGCGCTGTTCGGCGATACGCCGGAGGCGACGCTTGCCAAGGCCCGCGTGATTCGCGCCCAGGGCTATCGCGCCGCGAAGTTCGGTTGGGGACCGTTCGGCTGGCGTGACGCGCGCGACGATTCCGACCAGCTCGTCGCCGCTCGCGAGGGTCTCGGCCAAGATGCCAAGCTGCTCGTGGACGCCGGCACGGTCTGGGTCGACGACGTCGAGCGTGCCAAGAAAAGCCTGCCGGCGCTGCAAGCGGTGAACGCGACCTGGCTCGAGGAACCGTTCATCTCCAGCGCGCTCGGTGCCTACGGCGCGCTCGCCCGCCACTCGGGTGCGGTGCGGCTGGCCGGCGGCGAGGGCGCGCATGACTGGCACCTCGCCCGGAACATGATCGACTACGGCAGCATCGGCTTCGTGCAGATCGATGCCGGACGGGTCGGCGGCCTGACCGACGCCAAGCGCGTCGCCGACTACGCGCAGGCCAAGGGAGTCACCTTCGTCAACCACTCCTTCCAGTCGCAGCTGGCGCTGAGCGCCTCGATCCAGCCTTTCGCCGGGATCGAGAAGGACGAGCTGTGCGAGTACCCGGTCGAGGCGCGCGACGTCGCTTACGCGATCACCCGCGAGCGGCTGGAACGCGGCGCCGACGGTCTGGTGCGCCTGCCCGACAAACCCGGCCTCGGCCTGACCGTCGATCCGCAGCGCTTCAAGCCCTACCTGCTCGATGTCGAGATTAAGGTGGGCGGGAGCGTCCTCTACCGCACGCCGTCCATTTGAGTCGCGCAGGGCTTTTGCATATGCCACAGACCTCACCCTGAGGAGGCCGCGCAGCGGCCGTCGCGAAGGGTGGACCACCGCATGAGCGTTGCGACAATCGCTGTCCAACGCTCGAACGAGACTGGAGCTCATCCTTCGAGACCCTTCGGCAAGCTCAGGGCAGGCTGCCGGCTGCGCCGGCTCCTCAGGCTGAGGTTGTGCGTGGCCATATGCACTTTACGATGAGCCTGGCGGCAGTAGCCGTGCACGCGGGCGCGACACGGTCTGGCGGCCCCGCTTGAAGGCGGCCAGCACCGGGGCGATGGTCGCGACCGCCATCGCCGGGGTCGGGGCATCGATGATTACGAGATCGGCGGGATTGCCGACCTTCAGGCCGTAGTCGCCGACGTTCATCAGTTGCGCCGATCGCTGCGAGATCATGGCGAACAACTCGGCCAGCCGATCGGGCTGTCCCACTTGCAGGATGTTGGCATGCAGGTTCGCCATCCGGATCAGCGAGCCGTCGCCGAAGGGCGTGAAGGGATTCAGGATGTTGTTGGATGAAATCGAGCAGTTGCAGCCCTGTTCGACGAACAGGTTCGCGTCGGCGACGCAGCGCGGCACGTTGTGGTCGGCGTGGCGCGCCAGCACGAAGAGATCGGTTGAGGGCAGCACGGTGACGGCGACGCCGACGTCGGCCAGTCGCCGCGCGATTTCCTGCTGCCGCGCCGGCGGCAGGCCCGACAGCTTGGTCATATGGCCCATCGCCACGCGGCCGCCGAGCTTGTAGCGCTCGGCGAGGTCGGCCACGAGATGTGCGTCGAGGCTTGCCGGGTCGTGGCCTGAGTCGATGTGCATGTCGATGTCGACGTCGAAACGCCGTGCCAGCTCGAAGATGCGATTGATCTGTCCCGGGTGGTCGACGTCGTAGTTCGGCGCGGCGCCGATCACGGTTGCGCCCATCTCGAGCCCCTGGATCAGGGCGTCGTCGGCGGCCGGCGCCGTGGTCAGCCCCTCCTGCGGGAAGACGCAGATCTCGAGATCGACCGCCCAGGCGTATTCCCTGGCGAGGGCCAATAGCGCCTCGACGCCCTTGACGCCGACCGGCGCGTCGATCTCGACATGCGTGCGAATGCGCGTGGCGCCGTGCTTGATGCAGCCCTCCAGCGTTTCCTTCGCCCGCCGATAGATGTCCTCGACCGTGAATGTCTCCTTGACCGCCTGCACGCGCCGCATGTGGTCGGGCTGCCGGCGGCTGGGTTCGGGCGCGCAACGATCGACGATGCGCGACTTGTCGAGATGGATGTGGGTTTCGATCAGGCCGCCGCAGCACAGGCAGCCTTCGGCGTCGTGGGTCGGCGCGTCGGTGTCGATCCGTGGCTCGATGGCGGCGATGCGGCCATCCTTGAAACCGATGTCGACCCGGCGACCGTCCGCCGCGTCCGGCAGTCTTGCGTTGCGTATGACCAGATCGAGCATGTGCTTCACTCGTGACGATGGATGTTGCCCCTGCGGGTCCTGGCCGCGTCAGAGCAGACAATGGCACGATTCAGGCTACCGTGGACTTCACCCATCACCCGAGTCCGTGCAACACTTCAAAGATTAATTTGCAGTCGGGCAATTGAGCGAAAACATATTCAACCTGACAGAGCCGTTGTCGGCATGCGGGTCACCGGCCGGTCGATCGCCCGTCGGAGGAGAAGCCAGATGGCAGCAATGACTTTCCTGATGTCTGTTGAAGCCGTCCCAGGCAGTTCCGTACGCGTGGAGGTCGACTGGGGCCGCCGCAGCTGGTCCGCAAATTCCGGACAATGGGGATGGGGGCGGCGGCCGATGCCCACGAATGGCCCGGTCCGTACGCAAAACGGTGCCCTGTGGCTGATGGAGCCGAATGGTCCGGGCTACGTGGTCGCCATCGACAAGGCACCAACAGGTCCTTCCGACATCGCCAACATGAGCGGCAGCGGCAAGCTGTGCGACGTCTACGACCGCAACTGGCCGACCACGCGGCTGAACTGGTCGCGCGAATCGGCGGCTGGAGCGAGCGCCGCCACCGGCAACGCGCAGGTCCGGGACGAGGCCGAGGCAGTTTGCAGAGCCAATCTGCCGCCGGAATTCCAGTTGCAGGAGCCGGTGAACTGTTGCGTTGCGGAGAAGGGAAAGGTGAAGACCCCGGGCGGCGCGACCGGCTGCGGCCAGTTTCCCGGCTGGGTCATCGCGCGGATCAAGGGGGCCAAATTCATCCAGGACAAGGTCATGATCGCCAAAGGGACGCAGTGGCAATCCACGCCAGGCGTCACCTCGGACACGATCGGGTGGGAGGAGATGGCGCAGCAGCTTGAGAAGGTCAGGAAGTGGCCGCCCGGGACGCTCTGGAGGGCCTACGATCCCGCCAAGAGTGACATCCGCCCCCGCAAAGGGGACATCTATCTGCTGAAGCAATCGCCCGCCAAGAACGCGATGTTCGGGCATGTGGGCGTGATGATCGATTCCTCGGGAACCACCTGGAAGACGGCGGACGGTGGCCAGGGCAAGGGCTTCGCGGTCGGCTTCCGCCGTCGCACCTTCGATCCGGCCAGCGCCAAGATCACCGGCGAGGAAGGGACAATGTACTACCTGAAGGGCTGGGTCGATCTCGAAGGCCTGCTCGAACGCTGAGGCTCAGGCATCGAACCCGCGTCCACAGCCACACGAAGATTGCCACTGCCACAGAACGGACGGGGGCGGACACGGTCATGCAGCCGGTTGGGTCGTCGACGTGCGTGCCCGTGATGGTGTCGCCGAGGGCGCATTGTCAGGAGGTATCGGTGTGACGGGTTCGCGCCCACGACCATGCAACCGTCGTGATAGATGTCGGCGGAGAACCTATAGGCCGAGTGCACCCCTGGTCGCCTCGTCCAACTCTCCGGTCACTCGCAGACCCTTTTGGGCCTGGAACCGTCCGATTGCCGCCTTCGTCCCGGGGCCGATCTGACCGTCGATGACCCCGGTGTAGACACCTGCCGCCCTCAATGCCTCCTGAACGCGCTTCGCATCCGGCGCGCGCTGGCTGTCACCACTCTGAGGAGAAGCAGCGAGCTGCCAGCCACACGCTTTCGCGACCTGAGCTGCAACTACTTCGATGCCCTCGAGCTGAAAGGTCGCTCGATGGCGCTCTCCATTCCGTTCTGTGACCTGGATGAAGAGTTGCTTCCGACCCAGGAGAGATTTAATCAGGGGTACGGCACCGGCCTGACTCCAAATCCCCGTCCACTTGTGGGTCGTCGAAATGTTCCAGCGTGTCGAAACAGCGGGCGCATCGTCGATGCGATAGATAACATCGACCATGTCGTCGCGACCAAGGAGGAAACTGTCCACGTGGGTCACAAGGCGGGTTTCATTCTCGTGGCAGCCAACAAGCAGGAGTTTCGAGTTGGCCGTTCGTGCGTCATGAGAGGCGTCGTCGAACGCGAGGCCGGCGATGTTCGGGAAGTCGTTTACTGGGGATTTGGTGCGTTGTAGAGACCATGATCCAACTATCTCATTGCCCACGGCACGCTCTGCCTGGAGCCCAGCGTGCTCTTTCGGCGAGGCTGGTGGTGACTCCGCCGGCATCGTCGAGGTCGATTTCGGGTCTTGAGGCTTAACCGCGGTCGTCGAAGCTGTCACCTGCGGGACGAACAACCCATAGTTCGCGATAAGGTAGTTTTGCTCCAGTAGCGCAGCCGTCTGGCGTCGCGTGACCAGCTCGCTTATGGCCAGCGCTTGGACAAGACCCCCGGAATACCTCGCAGCATTCTTTTCGGCTTCGGTGACTCTGTCCTGCGCCTGCTTGAGCTCTTGCAAGAGCTTGGCCGCTCGCTCGGGGTCGGGTTGCGCCTGCGGGGACTTTATCTCTACAGGAACGCCGGCGCTCATGCTCTTGATACGTGCCTCCAGCAGCGCCTCTGAAAGCTTGAGGGTCTCAAGGCGTACCTGGACCAAGGCAAACACCAAGCCGCCCTGGTAGTTCGCCAGTTCTTTCTCGGCTGCCGCTATTTGCTCGCGCGTCCGAGAGAGGTCCGCTGCCAGATCGGAGGAGGGAGCCGGTTGTGCGAAGGTGTTGCCGATGAAGATGGCTTGAAGGACCAGCACAGTCGCTAGCGCCGCGCAGCGCATGGGTGTCTACCCTGTCTCTTGTTCCGCGCGACCAACAGCGATTCATGCCGAGGACAGCCCGCGTGAACGGGCCCAAAATAGACCGATAAGCAAGGGGAGGCGATACGTTTTACAACCACGCCGAACCAGCTCACCGCCTGATTGCCCTCCAGTCCAAACCGTCGAACGTGACCCGGTTCAGGGTGGGCGCCATCGCCACGATCATTTTGACGGGTCAGTCGTGAAAGTACCTTGCCGCCGACGGTCTGGTCGGTATGCGCGATCATGGGTCACAGGGGGACAGGTCGAATCCCGCATAGCTGTCTAAGCTGGCTGGGGGACTAGGATTCGAACCTAGACTACTCGGGTCAGAGCCGAGTGTTCTACCGTTAAACTATCCCCCACCGGGCTATCCGGCCGGCGGCTGGCGACCGTGTACCGGCGTCCTCTGGGCTTGGCAAGCGCCGTGCCGGAGCCCGGTTCATCCCGGATTCTGCTCGCTCCACAGCGCCCGCTTCGCTACCATCCGTGGTGGGAGAGGCTAAACAATGTCGGAGGCGGGCACCGGGTTCGGCGGCTGGCGGTGTGGGCGGTTCGCACATACCTTCGCTTCGATCGATCTCGGGACGAATAACTGCCGATTGCTGGTGGCGCGCGCGTCGGCCACCGGCTTCGATGTGCTGGATTCCTACTCCCGTCCGGTGCGGTTGGGCGAGGGCATCACCGCCCAGCAGACCCTGTGCAGCAGCGCCATTGACCGCACCCTCGACGCGCTCGACGCCTGCGCCGCCAAGATCCGCAAGGCGGGTGTCACCCGCTCGCGCCACATCGCCACCGAGGCCTGCCGGCGGGCCGCCAACGGCGCCGATTTTCTGAGCCAGGTGCGGAAGCGGACCGGGCTGGAACTCCAGATCATCTCGCCGCGCGAGGAGTCGCGCCTGGCGCTCGCCAGCTGCGAGGCGCTGGTCGAGCGTGACGCGTCGCACGTCTTGCTGATCGACATCGGCGGCGGCTCGACCGAAGTCGTCTGGGTGGCGTCGCGGCCGCGGGATGACGGGCCGGGCGGCGTCGAGCTCACGATCCTGGACATGGTCTCGGTGCCGTGGGGCGTCGTCACCCTGACCGAGGCCTGTCTGCCGGGCCTGGCGCACCACGACAAGCTGGTCGATGGCGTGTATCAGGGAATGGTGAGCGAGATCATGGCGGCGCTGACGCCCTTCTGCCACCGCAATGGCGTCCGGCAACGCGTCGACTGTGGCAGCGTGCAGATGATCGGCGCCTCCGGCACGGTGACCACGGTCGCGGCCCACAACATGGGGTTGAAGCGCTATCACCGTGCCACGGTCGATGGCACCCGCATCGAGCGGGACGCGATCCTGCGCATCAGCGGCAGGCTGGCGGGCATGTCCGTGGCCGAGCTGGCGGAGTTGCCGTGCATCGGCTGGGAGCGGGCCGAGCTGGCGCTGGCCGGCGGCGCCATCCTCGAGGCGGTGTGCCGGCAGTGGCCGGTCGGCCGTGTCGTCGTCGCCGACCGGGGTCTGCGCGAGGGCGTCCTGGTCGAGCTGATGCGCGAGGCCGATCGCGACAGCGATCCGCTGACGCGGCGCGCGGACGAGTCGCTCGCGCCGGCCACCTGAGTTCCTGACAGGCCATGGCGAAAGCAAGAGGCGGCAGCGGCTCCGGCCGCGGTGGTGCCGTTGCCGGCCGGCGGCAAGCCGTTCGCGTCAGGACGGCGCGCGGCCGCACCGTGTCGTCGGCGCGCTGGCTCGAGCGGCAGCTCAACGATCCTTACGTGCAAGCCGCCAAGCGTCGCGGCTATCGCTCGCGCGCCGCGTTCAAGCTGGCCGAGATCGACGATCGCCTGCATTTCCTGCGGCCGGGCACGCGCATCGTCGACCTGGGCTGCGCGCCGGGGGGCTGGTGCCAGGTGGCAGCCGAGCGCATCCGGCCGCTGGAGACAGGCGGGCGGATCGTCGGCATCGACCACACGCCGATGGAGCCGATCGCCGGCGTGACCATCCTGCACCAGGACTTCATGAGCGACGCCGCGCCCGGCCAGTTGAAGGCGGCGCTCGACGGTCCGGCCGACGCCGTGCTCAGCGACATGGCGGCACCGGCCACCGGCCATACCCAGACGGATCACCTGCGCATCATGGCGTTGGCCGAGGCGGCGCATGATTTCGCGCGCGAGGTGCTGAAGCCTGGTGGGGTGTTCGTCGCCAAGGTGCTGCGCGGCGGCACGGAGCGTGCCTTGCTGGAGCGGCTGAAGCGCGACTTCAGCAGCGTGCGCCACGTCAAGCCGCCGTCCAGCCGCGCCGACTCGGCCGAGATGTTCGTGGTCGCGACCGGATTCCGCGGCGGCGATTGACGCGGCCGGTAAATCGTCGTTGCCTGCACGCGCTCCGGGCGCGCGCAGCGCGCCGCTGTTCATACCTGAGGGAGAGAAAATGGCGATCTCGATGTATGCGGCTTCGGTGCCGGTGTTCCAGCGCCAGCTCGGCGCCATCGGCAAGGTGCTCGACAAGGCGGCGGCGCATTTCGCGGCGAAGAAGGTGGCGGACGAGGTGCTGCTGCAGACCCGACTGTATCCCGACATGTTCCCGCTGGCCCGCCAGGTGCAGATCGCAGCCGACTTCGCCAAGAGCACGCCGGCGCGACTGGCCGGCATCGAGTTCCCGGCCTGGGAGAACACCGAGAAGACCCTGGCCGAGCTGAAGGCGCGCATCGACAAGACACTCGCCTATGTCGCGACGTTCAAGCCCGGGCAGATCGATGGCAGCGAGGAGCGCGAGATCACCCTGCCGATCGGCGGCAACCCGATGACGTTCAAGGGCGAGGTCTACTTGCTGCATTTCGCGCTGCCCAACTTCTATTTCCACTGCGCGACGGCCTACGACATCCTGCGGCAAGGCGGGCTTGAGATCGGCAAGCGCGACTTCATCGGCGGCCTGTAACCGCCCAGCCCGATCACATTGGGCGGCAACCGACCGATTGTTGCTGTCGCGGCTGCGGCGACGCAATAAATCGCCGCGAAGCGTTGTAGCTGCGTCACAACGTGGTGCACGAGCCCCAACATTTAGTCGAAGCTTGGCATCAGGTCCGCGATGTGTATGATGGCGCGCCATTCAACGGGAAGCCCGGGATGGCAACGGCCGCCATCCCCGACGCGGAGGTGGCCATGTTCCAGGAAGCACTGACGTTCGACGATGTGCTCCTGAAGCCGGCGGCCTCGTCCGTGCTGCCCTCGCAAGTCGACACCAAATCCCGCCTGACCCGCACCATCGATCTTGGCATCCCGCTGATGTCGGCGGCGATGGACACCGTGACTGAGGCATCGATGGCGATCGCCATGGCGCAGGCTGGCGGCATCGGTGTCATTCACAAGAACCTCGAGGCAGCGGCCCAGGCCGACGAGGTGCGCAAGGTCAAGAAATTCGAAAGCGGCATGGTGGTCAATCCGCTGATCATCGCGCCGCAAGCGCCGCTGGCCGACGCGCTGAAGATGATGGCCGACAACCAGATCTCCGGCATCCCGGTGGTCGAGCGGGAGAGCGGCAAGCTCGTCGGCATCCTGACCAACCGCGACGTGCGCTTCGCCACCGATGTGATGGCGCCGGTGCACACGCTGATGACCCGCAAGGTCGTGACCGTGCGCGAGGGTGTCGGCGCCGACGAGGCCAAGCGCCTGCTGCACCAGCACCGCATCGAAAAGCTGCTGGTGGTCGACGACGCCTACAAGTGCATCGGCCTGATCACCGTCAAGGACATCGAGAAGGCCAACAAGTTCCCCGGCGCCAGCAAGGACGAGAAGGGCCGCCTGCGGGTCGCCGCCGCCACCGGCGTGGGCGACGACGGCTACCGCCGCGCCGAGGCGCTGCTGGCGGCCGATGTCGATGTCATCGTGGTCGACACCGCGCACGGCCACTCGCGCGGCGTCCTCGACGCCGTCAACCGCATCAAGAAGCTCAGCAACTACGCCCAGGTGATCGCCGGCAACGTCGCCACCGGCGAGGGTGCCAGGGCGCTGATCGATTCCGGCGCCGACGCGATCAAGATCGGCATCGGCCCCGGCTCGATCTGCACCACCCGCGTCGTGGCCGGCGTCGGTGTGCCGCAGTTCACCGCCATCCTTGAGGCCGCTGAAGCCTGTCACGCCGCCGGCGTGCCGGCGATCGCCGACGGCGGCATCAAGTTCTCCGGCGATCTCGCCAAGGCGATCGCCGCCGGCGCCGACTGCGCCATGATCGGCTCGCTGCTGGCCGGCACCGACGAGGCACCCGGCGAGGTGATGCTCTACCAGGGCCGCTCCTACAAGTCCTACCGCGGCATGGGTTCGATCGGCGCCATGGCGCGCGGCTCGGCCGACCGCTACTTCCAGCAGGAAGTGTCGAGCGAATTGAAGCTGGTGCCGGAGGGCATCGAGGGCCGCGTGCCCTACAAGGGACCGGTGAGCAACATTATTCACCAGTTGGTCGGCGGCCTGCGGGCGGCGATGGGCTACACCGGCAACGCCGACTTGGCGGCGATGCAGAAGAACTGCACCTTCGTGCGCATCAGCGGCGCCGGCCTGCGCGAGAGCCACGTGCACGACGTCGAAATCATGCGCGAGGCCCCGAACTACCGGCAGAACGGGTAGCACGCTGGCTCGAAAGCGTCCGACTTCGATGGCCGCACAAAACGACCTCGTCCTGAGGAGCATCGCGCAGCGATGCGTCTCGAAGGACGGGCAACTGACAATATCGCCC
>DATFGV010000489.1:0-2111 GCA_035249115.1 Vineibacter sp. | reverse complement strand
CAAGCAGCTTTGGCGGGTCTCGGAGCCGGGCAAGTTCGAGAAGATCGTCAAAGCTGGTGTCGCCGAGTCGAAGCTGCATCTGTTCTGTTACTGGGAGTTGTTTCCCGACGAGCAAGTCGAGGCCCTGAAGCGGATTTGCAGCTTGCTGCTGACGCGCTATCCCACGATCCGCGCCATCATCGGCCACGATGACTACGCGCGCCTGCGCAAATTCGATCCGGGCCCGGCGCTGCCTGTGGAGCGGGTGCTCGGCTGGATGCCGCAATCCCGTACCGTGCTGCCGCTCTATAATTTCGGACGCCCGGGCCACACCGATGATCGCGGGACACCCGATTTCACGCGCAACTGGGTGACCTCCCGCCGGTTCGGCGGCGGCGTTTCCGGCGGCGATATCGACTAGCGGCGATTGCCGCAGCGACGGTTTCACATCCCTCGCGCCTGGCGCCGCGGCGCGACCGGCGTTTCCGGCCCCGTCAGAACGACGGTGGTTGCGTCCAAAGGGAACACGCTTCGCCGGTCCACGCCAACCGGCGCTGGCGTCACGGTGACGCTCGTGTGGTATGGTCGCCCCTCGACCCAGAACCGCATTCCGGGTGTGCCCCGCACCGCTTGAGCTGCAAATGCCCCCGCCCCTTCGTCTCCGCGTTCACCAGGCGCCGCTGACCGAAACCCCGCCGGCGCCCCTGCTGCTGGTTGGAGGCCCGGTCAATATCGGCCGCCGCGACGACAACGGCTGGATCCTGCCCGACGCCACCGCCAACGTGTCGCGCAAGCACGCCAGCGTCAACGAACGCAACGGTGTCTGGCTGGTCACCGACGAGTCGGCCAATGGCACCCTGCACAACGGGCAACTGGTCGGGAAGGGCAATACCCGCCCGCTCGCCGCCGGCGACATGATCAAAATCGGCGACTACGAAATCCTGGTCGAAGTCGCGCCCGACACCGGCGGCCCGCCGCCGATGGTCGGCATGGCACCGGCGGCGGCGCCGATGGCCGATCCCTACGGCGTCGCCGACCTGGCGCGGGCCGATTTCGGGGCCGCGCCGCCGCCGCCTTCGGGGCCTTCGCCATTCGATCCGCCGCCGGCCGAGCGGCTGGCAGAGGCACCACGGGCCGTCGACTTGTTCGGCGAATTCGGTGCGCACCAGGTCGCGCCCGGAGTTGGCGTGCGCGGCGGCGGCGAGGCGCCGGTCGCCGCGTTCGGCGGCCTGGATGCGGCGATCGATCCCGGTGCCGGGCCCGGCGCATCGCCGTTCGGTGGATCGGGCGGACGGGCGGATTCGCCATTCGGCGCGCCAGCGGTGGGCGGTGACGTCTGGGGGACGCCGGCGCCGAACCCGGCGCCGAACGCCGGCGTGTTGGTCAACGATCCCTTGTCCAATCCCGGCGGCGGCTCGGTGTTCGGCGATCAGTTCGGCTCGGCCGACGCGATCCGCAACCCGCTGGCCGGCCCTGGTCGCGCAGACGGCAATACACCGGCGGCCTTCGGCAGCGACGGCAATCCGTTCGGGGCCGCCGATCCGGTCGGGTTTGGCCGCGACCAGCCGCCGGCACCGCTCGGCTACGACGCTATCGCCGTGCCGGAAATTGGCGGGCCCGGCGCGCGCTCGGCGCTGCCCTCCGATTGGAATGCCAACCCGGCGTCGGGCCCGGCGCCGCCGCCACCGGATCTTGATCCGATCGAACAGGCACTGGCTGGCCTCAAGCCGGCTGGCGCTCCTGCCGGCGCAGGCCCGGCGCCCGGCCCGGCAGGCGGCGCGCCGATGTTCGCGACGCCGCAACCGGCACCGGCAGCACGGCCGAGAGGCCTTGGAGCTTCCCCCGCTGGCGCGGCGATGTTCGGTGCGCCGGGCATGGCGCCAGCTGGCGCCCCACGGCCGCAACCTCCTCACGGGCTACCACCTGGTTCGTTCACCCTACCGGCCGACGCGGCCAGCGCTGCGCCGCAGGGCGGGCCGGCATTGCCGCCTGCCGCGGACTTCTTCGGTGGCGCAGGCGGCCCGGCACCGGCGATGGACGACGCCTTTGCCCACCCCTCGGTCCCGGTACCAGCCGCACCGTCGCCGGCGAAGCCGGGCACCCCTGTCGGCGCACCGTCCGGTCCGGCGGCC
>DATFGV010000488.1:0-6941 GCA_035249115.1 Vineibacter sp. | reverse complement strand
TGTGGCTGCTCGCCGCCACCATTTCGGCCGACAACTTCGTCACGGGCATTTCCGGCTCGGTGTTCATCGCCTATCTGTCCAGCCTGACCAACACCGCCTACACCGCGACGCAGTACGCGCTGTTCAGTTCACTGATGCTGTTGCCCGGGAAGTTCCTCGGCGGCTGGTCGGGCGCGATCGTCGACTGGGCGCAAGCGCAGGGAAGCAACCTGCCGCTGGTTGGCGAGGCTCTTGCGGTGGTGGTGGCGGCGCCGCAACATCAGGGTTACGTAGTGTTCTTCCTGTATACGACGTTGATCGGCGTGCCCGCCGTGGTGTTGGCCATCTGGCTGACACGACGCGTGCGCGCCGCACCGCTCGCCGCCGCGCGGTCGGCGCTCGACCACGCCGGGGCCGCGACAAGAGGACGCTAGGGGCGTCCCTGCTCCGTCACGATCAGGCGCCAGCATGACGTCATGAGCCAGCGACACCTCGACGCCCTCCTCAAACCGCGCAACGTTGCCCTGATCGGAGCGAGCGCCAGGCCGGGCTCGGTCGGCGCGCTGCTGCTCGGCAAACTGACGGATGGTTCGTTCAAAGGCGACGTCTGGCCGGTCAATCCGAAGGGTCGGATCGATGCAGCGCGCTCGGCATTCCGCGACGTGCGCGAGTTGCCGGCCGCGCCGGACCTGGCGCTGATCGCCGCGCCGGGCCACGCCGTACCGGGTGTCCTGCGGGCGCTCGGGCGGCACGGTGGCAAGGCGGCGGTGATATTCGCCGACGATCTTGGGACTGGCGACGCGCGGCGCCACGCCAAGGCCGCGCATCTGGTGGCACGGATCAGCCGACGCTACGGCGTGTGCGTGCTTGGACCGGCATCGGTCGGCCTGCAATCACCAGCCTCCGGCCTCGATGCCAGCCTGTCGCTGGCCCGGACCGCGCCGGGCGATCTCGCCTTCGTCACCCAGTCAGCCGCCATCGCCAGCGCGGCGATCGATTGGGCAGCGAGCCGGCGAATCGGCTTCAGCCATGTCGTGTCACTGGGCGAGCGGCTCCACATCGACTTCGGCGTGATGCTCGACTGGCTGGCGCTGGACACGGATACGCGCGCGATCCTGTTGCATATCGAGTCGGTCAAGGATGCGCGGCGCTTCATGTCGGCGGCGCGTGCGGCGGCGCGCGCCAAGCCCGTCATCGTCCTGAAGACAGGGCGCAGCGACGACGCGACGCGCACCGTGCACGCGCAGGTAGGCGCGGTTGGTGGCGACGATGTCTATGACGCGGCCTTCCGGCGTGCCGGTCTGCTGCGTGTCGGCGATCTCGACGAGCTGTTCGAGGCGACGGCGACATTGGCCGCCAACCGGCAGCCACTGGGCGACCGCCTCGCGATCCTGGCCAATGGCGGCGGCCTGAGCGTGCTGGCGGTCGACACGCTGTTCGACCTTGGCGGCCGGCTGGCCAATGTCGAGCCGGGCGCGTTGGGCCGGGCCACCTGGGCGAAGGGCAATCCGCTCGACGTCACCAGCGATGCGCCGCCGGAGTGGTACGCCGAGGCCGCGAAGACGCTGCTGGCGGCGCCGTCGGTCGACGCAGTGCTCGCCATCCATGCGCCGTCGCCGTTCGTGCCGGCGCTGGCGCCGGCGCGCGCCCTGATCGAGGCCGCGGTCGCCAGCCGCAAACCGGTGTTGTCGAGCTGGGTCGGCGGCGGCAGCCAGACGGCGGCGCGCGAGCTGTTCGTTGAGGCCGGCGTACCAAGCTACGACACACCGCGGCAGGCGGTGCGCGGGTTCATGCATTTGGTGAACTTCCGCCGCAACCGCGAAATCTCGATGGAAACCCCGCCGTCGCAGCCGGAAGCGTTTTCGATCGACGTCGAACGGGCGCGTGCCGTCATCGACAAGGCGCGTCGCGCCGGGCGGATGGAATTGTCGCCCGACGAGTCGCTGACCGTACTGCAGGCGGCGGCGATCGCGACCGCGCCGGTGTATCGGCCTGTCCAGGGCACCGCCTACGACCTCGTCATCGCCTTGCGCGACGATCCGGTGTTTGGGCCCATCGTGGTGTTCGGACGCGGCGGTCGGGTCGGTCGCAGGCTCGACGACCGCGCGTTGGACCTGCCACCTCTGAACATGAAGTTGGCGCGCGACATCATGGCCCGCACCCGTGTCTGGCGGCTGCTGCAGGGCGGCGATGGCCAGCGGGCGGCGGCGCTGGATGCGCTGGCGCTGACCCTCATCAAGGTGGCGCAGATCGCCGTCGACCTGCCGGAGATCGCGTCCCTGCGCATCGAGCCGTTGCGCCTCGACGCGCGCGCCGCGGAGGCGGTGTCGGCGCGAATCTGGCTGTCGCAGCCGCAGCACAACGCGTCGCGGCTGTCGATCCGGCCCTATCCGAAAGAGCTGGAAACAACATTGACGTTGCCCGACGGCCGTTCATTCGAGTTGCGGCCGGTGCGGCCCGAGGACGAACCGACGATCATCGAGATGGGGACACGTATCTCGCGCGAGGACGCGCGGATGCGCTTCTTCGCGCCGCTGCAGCGATTGTCGCACGATATGGCGGCGCGGCTGTCGCAGCTCGATTACGACCGCCAAATGGCGATGATCGCGCTCGGCACCGATCCCGATGGTGAGCGGCGCAGCTGGGGCGTCGTCCGCATCGCCGCCGATCCGGACAATGACACGGCCGAGTTCGCGATCATCGTTCGCAGCGATCTGAAGGGCGCCGGTCTGGGATCACGGCTCATGCGGCACATCATCGAGTACGCCCGCGCCAGTGGGCTGCGGACGCTGATCGGCTTCGTGTTGGCGGAGAACGAGTCGATGCTGGGGTTGGCGCGACGGCTGGGGTTCTCTGCCGCGAGGCTGCCGGATGACGCGACCATCCTGCGGGTCACTCTGCCCCTGTAAAGAGCCAGCCGCCGCGCCCGCTGAGACACACTGGATGCGGCCAGTCCGGGGGCAGGCTACAAGGGGATGATGTCAGTCGAGTCCGCCCTCAGCCCCATCGCGCGCCGCGTCGCGTCCTTTCGGGGCTGGCGCCGTTGGGTTCTGGCGGTGGCGTTGGGGGTCGGCGGCGGCTTCGCCATGCCGCCGTGGTACCTGCTGCCACTGTTGGTGGTAGGTCTGGTCGGGCTGATCTGGCTGATCGACGACACGGTCGATGCGACGGCGCCTGATCGGCCGTGGCGCCGCAGCTTCCTCGACGGCCTGCTTTGGGGCCTCGGCTATTTTTCCGTCGGCAGCCTGTGGATCATCGAGGCCTTCAACGTGCCGCCCGCCGACTTCGCGGCGCTGGGACCGCCGATCGTCGGCGGCCTGGCGATCGTCCTGGCGGTCTTTATCGGCCTGTCGTGCCTGGCTTGGACATGGTTGGTGCGGTGGTGGCCAACGCTGGGACGAGGCTGGCGACGCGTGTTGCTGTTCGCTGTGCTGATCGCCGCTTTTGAGTGGCTGCGTGGCCACGTTTTCACTGGCTACCCGTGGAACCCTTTCGGCCATGCCTGGGCGTTCGCGACGATGCTGTTGCAACCTGCCGCCTGGGTTGGCGTCTATGGCTTGAGCGCATTGACCGTGGCGCTGCTCGCCCTGCCGGCTGCGCTCAACGATACGCGCGTCCGGCTGGTCGGGCTGGTAGCTGGCGCCCTCGTGCTGCCATTCCTGGCGGCAGCGCTGCGACTGCACCTGGTGGACCCGCCGGCCTCGGAGCCCGGACAGATGCTGCGGCTTGTGCAACCCAATGTCCCGCAAGGCGAGAAATGGCTGCCGGCGCAGCGCGACGCGCATGTCGCGCACTTGTTGCGATTGAGCACGCTCGATCGGCCGGGCACGACGCGCCATGTCATCTGGCCGGAGACGGCGGTGCCGTTCCTGCTGGCGCAGTCACCGGACTATCTCAGGGCAGTGGCGGCAGCGGCGCCGCCGCAGGGTTACCTGCTGGTGGGCGCGCCACGCGGCGCCATGACCCGCGAGGAAGCGCAAATCGCTTCGCCCGGTAACAGCCAGCCGGTATGGAACAGCCTGCACGTGCTCGACGCCGCAGGCAGTATCAGGGCGACCTACGACAAGGTGCACCTTGTCCCATTGGGTGAGTACCTGCCGTTGCGCCGGTACTTTGCCATTCTGGCCGACACCATCGGCCGGGGTTCGTTCGAGGCCGGTCGAGGGCACCGCACCATCCGGTTGCCAGGCCTTCCTCCGGTCGCCGTGATCATCTGCTACGAAACGATCTTCCCCGGCGCCGTCGTCGATGCCGCCGACCGGCCGGCTTGGATCTTGAACGTCACCAATGACTCCTGGTTCGGCGCCTCCAGCGGGCCCTACCAGCATCTCGTGAGCGCCCGCCTGCGGGCGGTGGAGGAGGGCCTGCCGCTGGTTCGGGTGGCCAATACCGGCATTTCTGCGGTCATCGACCGGTTTGGCCGGGTTGAGACACAACTGGGTATGGAGAAAACCGGCGTCATCGATCACTCGCTGCCGCCACCGGGCGCCCCGACTTTCTATGCGCGCATCGGTGATAGTGCGTTGCTGCTGGTTCTACTGGCACTGCTGCTGCCGCTGACATGGCGCGAACGGCGGCTCTAATGGATTGATATCACGGGTATTTCCCAGTGCGATCAGGTGCAAATATCCACAACAGCGCGAATGGCGTCGTAACAAAGCAACCGGGCGTATCAAAAAATGTATTAACAATACGACATTTTAACAGTAGAATAACGATTGTGTACCGGTAAGCTTGACGCTCGAAACGCGCATCTGCGTTGTAGTGCGACGGGTTGCGGCTCAAGCCGCGCTTCTTCCGGACGCAGGAGGAGAGCCCGGGACAACGATCCCGGGGCAATCAGCCCATCCGCCGATGGCTGGTCGCCGATACCCAAGGAGTTTGAGGAAATGGCAGGTCATCCGGTTGATGTGCATGTGGGGACGCGGGTTCGGCAACGCCGGACGCTTTTGGGAATGAGCCAGGAGAAGCTGGGCGAAGCGGTTGGGCTGACGTTCCAGCAGATCCAGAAGTACGAGCGTGGCGCGAACCGGATCGGTTCCAGCCGTCTGTACGAGTTCAGCAAGGTGCTTGACGTGCCGGTGTCGTACTTCTTCGAGGACATGCCGGTCAATGTCCTGGTCGGTCCGCGACGCGGTCGCGGCCGGCGTGGCGGCTTCGGTGAGGAAGGCACGCCATTCGAGGACGAGAAGGACCCGTTGGCCAAGCGGGAGACCCTGGAACTGGTCCGCGCCTACTACAAGATCGATGAAGCCAAGGTGCGCAAGCGGATCTTCGAGATGGTCAAGGCGGTCGGCGCCGCCTCGAAGGCGCACAAGCTCGCCGCCACGGGTAAGCGCCGCTAGCCAGCTCGCGGCCAACGATCCGGGAGCTACCACCGCCACCGCCAATGCGCGGTGGCGCTGTGGGCAGCGGCTTCACTTCGAACCGGCAGGCGGCTACAGCTTGCGGCCCGCGAGGTGAGGGACATCCGATGGCCAGCGACTCCTTGACCGCCGCCCTGCCGCCACACCAGACGGGGCCAGCCGCTTGGTATGGCCCCGAGATGGCCGGACGCAGCGATTGGGCCGTGTCGCTGTCGGCGGTCGACGTCGCCGAGATCGAGGCGGCGATGCGTGGGATCGTGGCGGGCGGTGGCGACATCGCCCGCTTGGGACGCGCCGAGTTTCCGCTGCCCACGCTGGCGCCAAAGCTGGCTCACATGCTGGACCAGTTGTTGGCGGGTCGCGGCTTTGTCCTGCTGCGCGGCCTGCCGGTCGAGCGCTATTCGATGCGCGAGGCGGCGACCGCGTTCTTCGGTATCGGCGCCCATCTCGGCAACGCCCGCTCGCAGAACGCCCGGGGTCACGTGCTGGGACACGTGAAGGACATGGGCCTGTCGAGCGCCGACCCGAACGTGCGTATCTACCAAACCAGTGAGCGCCAGACCTACCACACCGATTCCTGCGACGTGGTCGGCCTGCTGTGCCTGAAGACAGCCAAGCGCGGTGGCCTCTCGACCCTGGTCAGCTCGACGACGATCTTCAACGAAATGCGCCGGCGCCGTCCGGACCTGCTGGCGCTGCTATTCCGGCCGATCGCAACCGACCGGCGTGGCGAGGTCCCGGCCGGCATGAAGCCGTATTTCGAGATCCCGGTGTTCAACTGGCACGCCGGCCAGCTGAGCGCCATCTACCAGCGGCAATATATCGACAGCGCCCAGCGGCTCGACGGCGCGCCGCGCCTGACGGCGGCGCAAATCGAGGCGCTCGACCTGTTCGATGACCTGGCCAACGATCCTTCCCTGCACCTGCACATGGAATTCCAACTGGGCGACATCCAGTTCGTGCACAACCACACCCTATTGCACGATCGGACCGCCTTTGAGGACTGGGAGGCGCAAGACCAGCGGCGTCACCTGTTGCGCTTGTGGCTTGCCTGCCCGGGGGCACGGCCGCTGCCGCCGGTCTACGCCCAGCGCTACGGAAAGATCGACATCGGCGATCGCGGCGGGATCATCGTGCCGGGCACCACGGCGCTCAACGCGCCGCTGGAGGTGGTGTGAGCGCCGCGGCGCTGGCGCCGATCCTCCAGCGCCATCCGATCTTGTCTGGCGTCCTGCAAAGGTTCGAGGCAGTCGGCCTGCCCGACGCCTGGCTGGTGGCCGGCGCAGTGGCGCAAGCGGTGTGGAATGATCGCACTGGCCGGCCGCCAGCCCACGGACTGAAAGACATCGACATCGTCTACTTCGACCCGGCTGACCTGTCGGCCGAGGCCGAGTCGGCGCACGAGGCGCGGCTACGCGGCTTGTTCGCCGACCTGCCGGCCAAGCTGGACGTCAAGAACGAGGCGCGGGTACATCTCTGGTATCGCGACGTCTTCGGCCAGACGGTCGAGCCCTATCGCTCGACCGCCGACGCCATCGCCACGTTTCCCGCCATCGCAACAAGCGTTGGCGCTCGACCGGCCGGATCCACGCTCGA
>DATFGV010000487.1:0-6520 GCA_035249115.1 Vineibacter sp. | reverse complement strand
CATGCGGTTGCTGTGGCAAGTCCTCAAATCCGCCATCAAAGGTTTCCTCGACGATGGCATGATCAGCCGCGCCGCGGCCATTTCCTACTTCACGGTGTTCGCGCTGGCGCCGGTCTTGGTGATCGTCATCGCGGTTGCCGGGCTGGTGTTCGGCGAGGACGCGGCGCGCGGTGGCGTGGTCGAGCAGCTCACCGGGCTTGTCGGCGACAAGAGCGCCGAGCTGGTGCAGGCGATGCTGCAGCACGCCGGCAATCGCGACGCGGGCGTCTGGGCGACGCTGATCGGCATCGGCGCTCTGCTGTTGACCGCCAGCGGTATCTTCGGCGAGATGCAGAGCAGCCTGAATGTCGTCTGGAAGACCGCACCGCGCATGTCGGCTTTCTCGCGCCTGGTGCGCGCCCGGATCGTCAGTCTCGGGCTGGTGCTGGCGCTCGGCTTTCTTCTGACGGTATCGCTGCTGGTCAATGCCGGCCTCGCGGCGGTCGACACTTATTTGGCCGCGTTCCCGCCCGGCCTCCACGTGCTGCTCCAGGCGGCCAGTTTCGTGCTGTCGTTCGGCATGATCGCCGGACTTTTCGCCGCCATCTACAAGGTGCTGCCCGACACGCCGATCGCGTGGCGCCACGTCGCGGTCGGGGCCATCGTCACGGCCCTGCTGTTTACGATCGGCAAGACATTCGTCGGCCTCTATCTTGGCGGCAGCACCATCGCGTCCAGCTTCGGTGCGGCCGGCGCCTTGGCGCTGGTCCTGCTGTGGATCTACTACTCGGCGTTGATCTTTCTGTTCGGCGCCGAGCTGACGCGAGCCTACGCCGAAACGCGCCGTCAAGAGCGTGCAACGGGGCCGCCAAGCCGAGCCGCTCGCGAATCCGAGCGCATGGACCTACGAGGTTCCTGAGACGACCGTGTGGCAGCGAACGCGCCGGACCGGCGGCGCGACATCCGCCATGCCGCCGTGACCGTCCGTCTTACGCCGGCTCAGGAGCCGGCATGCGTGGATCAGGCGGCGGCAGGTCATGGGGCGGATCCGACTGCCGATCGTCGTTGCGGGGCTCTTTCGGAACCGCGTCCGGTGGCGGTGTGTCGGTCCCGGGCAATGGCGGAATTTTTGGTCGGGGAACTCGCGGCGTCGAATCGTCAAGCTTCATGGCTAGGGCCCCTGTGCGGCAAAGGGTGCCGGGCGGCGAGTCAGCGTATCCAACGCCAAAACATGACGATGGTTCCTCCGGCGATGCCGTTACCGAATCTGGTCGTCGACCGCTCCTGCCAGACGAAGGGCGGCGACAATGACTAGGAAACCTTGCCGGGAGTCCTCATTGCAGGGGACGCCTACATTGAAGTCGCATGCCCTGCCGACGCCAAGAAGCGGCGGCGCACGTCGCGTCCGCCCGGCGCCGCGGCGTAGGACTGCGCGCCGGCTGCCGCGCCGCAAGCCCGGTCGACGCCGAGGCTGTTACGGTGGCGGAGCCTGCGGGCACGTCCAACATCGCACGCTTTTCCTCGACGGGAACCGTCTGGCGCGGAAATCGTTGGGCTACGTGGCGTTGCGCAAGACGATGCGGACGACCAGGCGCGTCACACGCGGCCAACGGTTGCCGGTGAACCGCGCCTTGTCGTCGGCGGAGGGTGAACGTTGACCGGCTCCACCGCGCTACGGATGATCAAGAGCGTCGAGATCGAAAACGCGGTCATGGAAGTCGTCGCCGTTAGCGGTGGGCCCAAAGGCACCCCGGTGGCTCTGACAAACATCGAGATTGCCATGTTTGCGCGCGGCTACGGCGGCCGGCGGGTGACAATGGCGATCCGGAGCCTCATCGGGAACGGCCAGCTTCGACGGGTCGGTCCGGCCAGCGTCGCAGCGACGGACAAGGCGCCGAGAGCGGCGAAGGGCGCTCGGTCGACTCGAACAGGCTTGCGGCGGCGAAGCCGGCGGTTGGCCAACATCCTTGGCTGACAAGGTGCGCTCGATGTCCGCCTTGCCGACGGCCGCGTGGGGTATACGCGCGGCCACCGGCTTAACCCCGTCGCGTCCCGTCCCGCAGGGCCACAGGCTGGGCGCGCCGCCGCGGCAACCTGCCCTCTCGCGTCCGCGCCAATCGCGGCCGTCTTCCGGAGTCAGAACGACCTGCCGCGTGAGCGCGCGCCGGGCGTGAGCGGCCGCCGACCACCGGTGATGGGCGGCATCGTCGCCCTGGGATTGGCCGTCGCCGCCGTCGCGATCTGCACGACTCTCGGCCTCATCCTGGCGCGGCTTTTCTGAAGGCGGTAGCGCCTTGCAGCGTGCTGGGCGATCATGCAGCCGTCGCGTGGGCCGCAGTTTGGCGTCTCGACCAGGCGGTGCCAGGTGAGTGGCATGACAGGTATTGCCGTACCGAGTTTGACGACACCAAGGTTGATCCTGCGTCCCTGGCAGGACCGCGACCTGGCGCCGTTCGCGGCGCTGAACGCCGAGCCGCGGGTCATGGAATTCTTTCCCAAGGCGCTCGAACGGGCCGAAAGCGACGCGCTGGTCGGCCGTATCCGCGATCACTTCACGCATCACGGCTTCGGGCTGTGGGCGGTCGAGGCGCCGGGTGTTGCGGACTTCGTCGGCTTCGTCGGCCTCGCGGTGCCGACCTTCGCGGCGCCGTTCATGCCCTGCGTCGAAATCGGCTGGCGCCTGGCGGTGCCGTATTGGGGCCGCGGCTATGCCAGCGAGGCGGCGCGCGCGGCACTCGGCTTCGGGTTCGGCACCCTGGGCCTGGCCGAGATCGTGTCGTTCACCGCCCAGGACAACTGGCCGTCACGCCGGGTGATGCAACGGCTGGGCATGACGCACGTGCCGGAAGACGATTTCGACCACCCCAGCCTGCCGCCCGGCCACCGCCTGCGCCGACACGTGCTCTATCGCCTGCGACGTCCCGGCGAGCCTCCGCCAACCGGTTGATTTGTTGTCGATTTTCGGTGCCGTCCCGAGCGGTTGTGGAGCTTGCGGCGGGCCTTGGCGGCGGCCGTGCTCGGCTTGACGCGACGCCACCCGGCCCGTACAAGGGCGCCCGCGTTCCGGCCCGATCGGGCCGGACATCGTTTTTGTGGCACGGCCGGCGGCGGCCGGCCGATCGAGGACCGGACCATGACCCGTCGTTGCGAGCTCTCCGGCAAGTCGGTGCAGATTGGCAACAACGTCAGCCACGCCAACAACAAGACCAAGCGCCGCTTCCTGCCCAACCTGCAGGTCACCTCGGTGCTGTCCGACACCTTGGGCGTACCGGTCCGTCTGCGCCTGACGCCGCGCGCCATCCGCACCATCGAGCACAACGGCGGCATCGACAGCTACCTGCTCGACACCAACGACAGCAAGCTGTCGCCGGAAATGAAGACTCTGAAGAAGCGCGTCCGCCTGGCCAAGGCCAAGCGCGAGAGGAAGGCGGCAGCTTAGCCCTCGACAGGCGTCCTTGGGCGTGACGATCAGGCCCGCGCGCTGCGCGGGCTTTTTTGTGTCGGTCGTTGCCGTGCCGGACGTCGTTGCAGGCCCAGGCCCAGGCGGATGGCCATTTCAACCGGCGAGTAGGTGCCGTCATCACGGCTAAGCTGCAGCGGCGCCGATGGCGCCAATGGCGGCTGCGCGATAAACCGCGGCGTCGTGCCGCTATGTGGCCAGCTGGCAGCGTGCACCAGGAACGGATGGCAAAGATAGACGTCGCCGGCGCGCCCGGTGGCGACCGCCAGACGCCGCCGATGCACTTGCGGCAGCAGTGGCACGACTTGGTCGAACGGCATGCCGCGGTCGCCTGCGATGGCCAGAACCCGCGGCACGTCCCGATGTGACCCTACGCTGATGCGCGTCGGCGCGTCTTCGACCCCGACATCGGAAAACAGGAACAGAAGCAGCAAGGCGCGATCGCGGGACCAGAGATTTGCGTAGTAAGTGCCTTCGGCAGCGTAGCTCCCGTCGATGTGCCAGCCCGCGTCGCCCGGATCAATCTTGCTGGGGAACCGAATGGGGAAGGTGCCGAGATTGGGCCGCGGGCGCCATCTTCCAGGGCCGACGAGTTGATCGAAGGCGGCGTGCAACCGTCGGGTGTTTGCCGCACGCACAAACGGTTCAGCATCGAAATGCGCTAGTCGGATAACGGGCTGCCGCCAGGTCGCGGGCGCGCGCTGATCCAGGCCAGTCTCGGCCCACAGCAGACGACGGCACCGCGCAGCAAGCGCGCGCGGAAACGCCGCCTCCAGTCGGACAAAGCCGTCCTGGACAAAAGTATCTATCTGGGTGGGCGTCAGCGACGGCTTCAAGCATGGCGTCCTTCAGACCGAGGCGTGGAGCGGAAATCACATACCGCGCTGGCACGTCCATTCCAACCGCCGCCCCTTGACCCGGCGACGAACGGAGGCCACGTGATATGCCTGCGCCCCGCCGTTGCGGGCACGCAAGGGAGGGGCAATTCTATGGCCGCGACGACGAGCGCCGAAGGGCGCAAGCCGAGGCTTGTCGGTATCAACCATGTCGCGCTGGAAGTGGGCGACATCGACGCGGCCCTGGCATTCTACGGCGACATCTTCGATTTCACCTTGCGCGGTCGGGACGACGACAACGCCTTCATCGACATCGGCGATCAGTTCCTCGCCCTGTTCCGCGGCTCGGCGCATGGCGGAATCGAGGGCCGGCATTTCGGGCTGGTGGTCGATGACCGGTCCAGCGTGCGGGCTCGGGCCGAAGCGGCCGGCGCCAAGCTTCTGGAGGGGCCGTTCCTCGACTTCCTGGATCCGTGGGGCAACCGGGTGGAGGTCGTCGAGTACGCCAACATCCAGTTCACCAAGGCGCCGCAGGTCCTGCGCGGCATGGGGCTCGCGCTCGACAAGAACGATAACGCGCGCCGCGAGTTGGCAAACAAGGGAATGGCCGAGTCCACTACGGCGGCGGCAGGATAGTTCGCAGTGGTGTTCACCCAATGACCGCGTGCGTCGGCACACCCTCGTGATTGTTGCAATAACGCCAGGTTGAGCGTGGTGGCCATGGACGTTGTACAGCCACTCTGGTTGGTGTGGGCGCGCCAGCTCCAAGCAATCGCGCAGACCGGCCTGACATTCAGCACTGTGACCTATGATCGCGAGCGATATGAAGCGATCCGCGCCTTGGCCGCACAGATCATGGCCGAGCATTCCGACGCAGACATGCGGCGCATCGAAGGCCTGTTCGCGGACCAAGCCGGCTACGCCACGCCCAAAGTAGACGTGCGCGGTGCCGTGTTTCGTAACGGTCGCATCCTGCTGGTGCGCGAAGCGTCCGACAATGGGCGTTGGACGCTGCCGGGTGGCTGGGCTGACGTCAACCAGTCGCCTAGCGAGTCGGTCGTGCGCGAAGTCCGCGAGGAGGCAGGCGTGGAGGTGGTCGTGCGCAAGCTGGCGGCGGTCTATGATCGCGAGCGCCATCCGCACCGGCCCCCTTATCCGTTCCACATCTACAAACTGTTCTTCGTGTGCGACATCGTTGGCGGCGAACCCCGGCCAGGCCCTGAAACGGAAGCCGTCGAATTCTTCGCCCCGGACAAGGTACCAAGCGATCTGTCAGTCTCGCGCGTCCTGCCGCAGCAGATCAGCCGCATGTTCGACCATGTGGCTTCGCCTGACTTGCCCACCGATTTCGACTGACCGGGTGGCGGCCTTTCAGCGCTACTTCAGCACCCGCAGCAAATCGACGTGGTCGTCGGTCCATGGCCGCCACTCCCGGCGGGTAGCGATCGGCACGGCGATGGCGCGCACCACCGGCGAGTCGAGCAATGTCGGGCTGCGCGCCAGCAGCACCCAGTCGCTGGCGATGGTGCCGTGGTCGTCGAGATCGCGGGTCATGACGATCGACAGGCCACGCAATTGGGCGGCGCGCTCGACCACCGGCGGCAGGTCGAGGAACTTGTTGCTGACATGCAGCGCCAGGATGCCGTCTTGCTTCAGGTGCTTGAGATACAGGTCGATCGCCTCGACGGTCAGCAGGTGCAGCGGCACGGCGTCGCCCGAGAAGGCGTCGACCGCCAGCACGTCGTAGTTCTGCGGTTGCTCGCGTTCCATGCTGAGCCGCGCGTCGCCCATCACGACGTCGACCTTGCCGGGCGCGTCGGCCAGGTAGGTGAAGTACTTGCGGGCCGTCACCACGACGCCGGGATCGATGTCGTAGAAGCGCATGACGTCGCCGTCGCGGACGTGCGCCGCCATGGCGCCGGTGCCCAGGCCGATGATGCCGATGCGGCGCGGCCCCTCGGGCAGCGCGCGGATGGCGCGCGCCACGCCGGACTCGTTGCGGTAGTAGCCGACCGCCATGCGCTTCTTTTCGGGCTCCATCAGCTGGAAGCCGTGGATGATGGTGCCGTGCACCAGCTGCCGGTACTCGCCGAAGCCTTCGGTCCGCCCCTCCATCACCCGCAGCGTGCCATAGAAGTTGCGGCTGACCGCGACGTCGCGGCGCGACAGGTCGTAGCGCACCCAGGCGGCCCAGCCGCCGAACGCCATCGCCGTGCTGCCCATGACGCAGGCGCCGATCACCATC
>DATFGV010000486.1:0-2463 GCA_035249115.1 Vineibacter sp. | reverse complement strand
GCGGGTCGACCCGGCGATAGGCGTCGACATCCTGGTTGGGAATCTGCTGGCCCTTGGGATCGTCGGGCTTGACCTTCGCCGGCCCCTCCGCCGGCTTGACCATCGGGATCGGCAGGCCCGGCCCGCCGCGGTCGATATCCTGCTTGTGCGCCCAATAGACGGTGCCGCCGAAGCTCGACAGTGCCGCAATGGTGACCATCACCGTGACGATGCCGGCACGGCGCTGCGCCACGCGATACAGCAGCGACGGCGATTCCCCGCCGCCACGCTGGGCGGCGATCTCGTCCAACGACAGGGTTCGGACAGTGGGCTGCGGTTGATAGACCGGCTCCGGCTCGCCGGGATGGTAGACAAGAGGCCCGCTGGCCGGCAGCGGGGTACGCTGAAACATGGTTATCTCATTTCCTCGGCGGGGGGGACGCCGAACACGTGAAGTCCGGATTGTATCACAAATCCAACGGCTTGCACCAACGCGATACGTGACAAAGTGAGGTCACGGTCGGCTTCGACCACAAAGCGCAGACTGCCGTCCTCCTTGCCTCGGTTCCAATGGGCGTGGAACTGCGAGGCGAGCTCGTAAAGATAGAACGCGATGCGGTGCGGCTCATGCGACTGCGCCGCCGCCTCGACCTGCCGCGGCCACTGCGCCAGCAGCTTGATCAGGCCCAGCTCGCCGGCATCGACCAGCCGGCCATGTGGTGCCGCCGCAAGGGTCGCGGCATCGAGCTTGTCGAAGCCGGCAGCCGCCGCCTGACGCAGCACCGAGCGGGTGCGGGCGTGGGCGTACTGCACGTACCATACCGGATTGTCGCGCGACTGCTCGGTGGCCTTCACCAGATCGAAGTCGAATGGCGCGTCGTTCTTGCGCGTCAGCATGGTGAAGCGCACGACGTCGGCCCCGACCTCGTCGAGCAGGTCGCGCAGCGTCACGAAGGTGCCGGCGCGCTTGGACATGCGCACCAGCTCGCCGCCCTTCAGCACCCGCACCAGCTGGCAGAGCTTCACATCCAGCGCGCCCTTGCCGCCGGTGATCGCCTTGACCGCCGCCTGCATACGCTTCACGTAGCCGCCGTGGTCGGCGCCCCATACGTCGATCATCTCGCCAAAGCCGCGGCGAAACTTGTCGTGGTGGTTGGCGATGTCGTTGGCGAAATAGGTCCACGAGCCGTCCGACTTCTTCAGCGGCCGGTCGACGTCGTCGCCGAACTGCGTCGAGCGGAACAGGGTCTGCTCGCGATCCTCCCAGTCGTCGGGTTTCTGGCCTTTGGGCGGCTCGAGCCGGCCCTGGTAGATCAGGCCGGCGTCGGACAGGGATTTGAACGCCGCCTCGACGGCGCCGCTCTGCACCAGCGCGCGCTCGGAGGTGTAGACATCGATGTGCACGCCCATGGCATCGAGATCGGCACGGATGGATGTCATCTGCTGCTCGATGGCGAAATCGCGCACCGGCGCCAGCCACGTCGCCTCGGGCTGATCCAGCCACTTGCCGCCGTCGCGCGCCGCCAGCGCCTGGCCGACGTCCTTCAGGTACTCGCCGGGATACAGGCCCTCGGGGATGTCGCCGATCGTCCGGCCCAGCGCCTCCTGGTAGCGCAGATAGGTCGAGCGGCCGAGGATATCGACCTGCGCACCGGCGTCGTTGATGTAGTACTCCTTGGTGACGGCATAGCCGGCCTTGTTCAGGAGATTGGCGAGCGCGTCGCCGACCACCGCGCCGCGCGCATGCGCCACGTGCAGCGGGCCCGTCGGATTGGCCGACACGTACTCGACGTTGACCGGCACGCGCTGGCCGATGTCGCTGTCGCCGTAGGTGGCGCCGGCCCGCAGGATCTCGCCCAGGCGCGCGCGCCAGAAATCGTCGGACAGGCGCAGGTTGATGAAGCCCGGCCCGGCGACTGACGCGTCGGTGACGCCTGAGACCTGGCGCAGACGCGCGACCAGCGACTCGGCGATGTCGCGCGGCTTCTTGCCGGCACCCTTGGCCAGCACCATGGCAGCGTTGGTGGCGATGTCGCCGTGTGCCGCATCGCGCGGCGGCTCGGCGGTGACGTTGGACAGATCAAGCCCGTCCGGCAGCGCGCCGTCGGCCATCATGGCTTGCAGCGCCGCGGCAATCTCGGACGCGATGTGGCGAAAAAGGTTCATGCCGCCGCGTTTAGCCCGCCCAGCGTAGGGACGAAAGCAGAATTCACCTCTCTGCGTCGTGGAAAGGGTAGGGGCACGCAGCACCCAAGCGAAGGGCAGCGCCTCCGGCCAGAGCGTCCACGCGAGATTGGTCGAGATCTGTCGGTCACGAAGACACTTGGACCGCGCCAAATTTTCCGTTTGTTGGCGATGCGATCCACTAAGCGCTGGCAGGCCCTCGGCCGGCAGCAGCGTCTCCCGGGATCAAATCAATCATCGCGTCGACTCCAGGAAAATCTATTTCCCCTTCTTGAACACGACTCGTTTCTTGTTTTCAAT
>DATFGV010000485.1:0-15586 GCA_035249115.1 Vineibacter sp. | reverse complement strand
CCCGCCGTCGGGCAGGAAAAAGATCTCGCCCACCTGGCCCGGCGGGCAATTCTTGCCGTGCTCGTCGACCACGCGCACTTGCGATCCGGGCTGAATTCGACCAACCGACCCTTTGTGGGCCAGCCATTCCGTGCCGCTGATCACGGTCGCGCCCTGCCGCTCGGTGCCGCCGTAGAGCTCGAAAATGCGCTCCGGCCCCAGCCACTCGATCCAACGCTCCTTCAGCCAGGCCGGGCAGGCCGAGGCCATGTGGAAGACGACCCGCAGACTGCTGAGGTCGAAGGCGTTGCGCTGCGCTTCGGGCAGCCGCCAGATGCGATGCATCATGGTCGGCACGAAATTGACCCATTGCACGCGATGACGCGCGATCAGCTCCAAGGCCTGCAGCGGATCAAAGCGGGCCATGTTGACGACATGCCCGCCAGCGAACAGCCCGGCATGGATCAGGCTGAAGGGCGCGTTGTGGTAGCTCGGTCCGGGGTTCAGCATCACGTCGCCGGCCAGCTGTCCGAGGACACCGGCCGCCGGATCCCAGACGCTCGGCTGATGGTCGACGATGATCTTGGGCCGCCCGGTCGAGCCACCGCTGGTCATCGCCTTCCAGTACGGCGCCACCTTCGGCGGCAACGCGTCGGCCGAAAGCGCGTGATCTGGCGACTGGCCCGCCGGCAACACGTTCCACTCCGGCAGGCGCGCCGGATCGGGTCCAACGACGAGCCTCGGCCGGACCAGCTCGACAATGGCGCGCAGCTCCACATCCGGCAGGCGCGAGGACACGACGTTGGGCGTGGCGCCCAGTTTCCAGATGGCAAAGGACGTCTCGTAAACCTCGATGCTGTTGGGCAGCGCGATGGTGACGAAGTCGCCCTCGCCCACGCCCCGGGCGGCGAACAGGCGGGCGCGACGGTTGGTCCGAGCCTCAAGTTCGGACCAGCTTACCGTAACATTGTCCTGGGTCACGGCAGGGCGACGGGGATCGCGCGCCGCATGATGGGCCGGCAGGCTGCCCATCGGGATCGCGCTCTCCGGCGCTGGCTGCAGGGCGGACAGGTCGACGCCGGCGTTTGACATCAGACGCTCCTGGTTGCGGTTCCGTGCCGAATTAGACCGGCAAGCCGCGTTGAAGGAAAGCGGAAGTGCCGCTGCTTACCCCGACGCCGTCGCGGCACCGTGCGAGTCGGCCACCAGCGATCCACGGTGCCAACGCCGCGCCAGCGCCATCGCGGCGACCACGCCGATCGCCGCCAGCGCGGCCATGGCAAGATAGGCGCTAGCGCCGGCCCGTTCGTAGAGCACACCGGCCAATTGGTAGACCAGCGCCACCGGCAGGCCGCTCGCCAGCGCATAGTACAGGCTCTGCGCCAGGGTCATCGCCGAGGCCGGCACGGCCCGCTGCAGGAACGCCATGGCGCCAAGGTGCGTGGCGCCGAAGGTCAAGGCGTGCAGCGCCTGCAGGATGAACAGGGCCGGGACCGACACGCCGACATACGGCATCAACACCCAGCGCAGGACCGCGCCACTGGCACCCAGCAACAGCAGGCCGACCGCACCCAGCCGCGCCGTTAGCGCCGCGGCGAAGAAGAACAGCACGATCTCGGCGACGATGCCCTCGGCCCATAGCAGGCTGATGACACTGTCGGCGATTCCGGCGCCGCGCCAGGCGATAGTCCCGAAACTGTAGATCACGGCGTGGCTCGCCTGGGTGCAGCCGGCAGCGGCCAGAAACAGCAAGAAGGCCGGCTGGCGCAGCAGATCGCGCGCCGCTACCGGCGGCGCTGCGCGCGTCGCCGGCGCCTCGATGGGCGGCATCGGCAGCCAGAGAATGCACGGCACCAGCAGCAACGCGCCAAGGATCGACAGATAAAGCACCCACGGTACGCCGAGCGACGCCACAGCGAGGCCGGCGATTACTGCGCCGCCGATGAACGTCACCGAGCCGGCGATCCGCACCCGGCCGTAGTCCAGGCCGTGCCGGCGAGTGGCGCTCAGCACCACGCTCTCGCCCAACGACAGCAGCGGATGCCAGGCGGCGCCCCACACCAGGGTGCCGAGCCACAGCGGCCAGAAGCCCTCTGCCCAATCCAGCGCGACCAGCGTGCCGATCGCCAGCGCCGCCAGCGCCAGCATCAGCTGCCTCTGCCGCAACAGGCGATGCGCCAGCCAGCCAATCGCCAGGGTCGCCGCGACAGTGACGAACTGGCGGCTCATGTAGAGGGTGCCGATCTCCGCCCCATCGACGCCGCGGGACTGCAGCCACACCGCCCAGTACGACAGCCCGATGCCGCCGACGAAGAAGTACGCGGCGCCGTACGACGCAAGACGGATCGAGAGCATCAACGCACCCCTCTCCGCCCGCGGAGCGGGGGGAGAGGGAGGGGCCCGCGCGTAGCGCGGGCGGGTGAGGTGGGCTGCATAACCAACCGGCTCTCTTGCCGCAAGACCACGCGCTGCATAAGCACCCACCTCACCCGCTCGCTACGCTCGCACCCTCTCCCCCCACTTCGTGGGCGGAGAGGATTAGTACCGCACCTGCCCGCCGCGACAGACAGCCTTGCAGCTCACGCCGCGAACTCGGCGCGCACCTTGGCGGTGTGTTCGCCGAGCGCGGGCACCTTGCCCAGGGGCTGGACGGCGCCGTCGATGGTGGCGGCGAGCGAGGGCAGCGAGATGTCGCCTTTGTTGGTGCCGATCGTGGTGCGGCGCACCTGCGGGTGTTTCGTCAGGTCACGCAGGGAGCTGACCCGGGCATAGGCGATCTGCGCCGCCTCCAGCTTGGCGGTGATCGTGTCCCAGGTGTGATGGCGGAAAACGTCGGCAACGATGCCGTTGGTCTCGTCGCGGATCGCGTTGCGCGCAACGCCAGTGGCGAAGCGCGGATCGGCGATCAGGTCCCTTCGCTCCAGCACGCCCGCGCACAGCCGCGCCCACTCCTTGTCGTTCTGGATCGAGATCAGGATCGGCACGCCGTCGCCGGTCGGGTAGACGCCGTAGGGCGCGATGAAGGGATGCGTCAGGCCGAGCCGCGGCCAATCGTAGGAGTCGTACTCCCAGGACATCAGCGGGATCGCCATCCACTCGGCCATCGACGAGAACAGCGACACGTCGATGTGCCGGCCCTGGCCGGTCAGGCCGCGCGCCAGCAGCGCCTCCAGCACGGCGGCGTGCGCGTACATGCCGGTGCCGATGTCGGTGGCCGAGATGCCGACCCGGCCGGGCGCGTGATGCGAGCCGGTAATCGAGGCCAACCCCGACTCGGCCTGCACCAGCAGATCGTAAGCGCGCCGTTCGCGATACGGCCCGAAATCGCCATAGCCCGAGATGTCGACCGTGATCAGCCGCGGGTGCCGGGCCCGCATGTCGGCGGCGCCGAAGCCGGCGCGCGCGGCGGCGCCCGGCGCCAGATTCTGGATCAGCACGTCGGCCCGGGCGATCAGGCGGTGCAGCAGCGCCAAGTCGTCGGGCCGCTTAAAGTCGAGACAGACCGATTCCTTGCCGCGGTTGAGGAACACGAAGTAGGCGCTGTCGCCGCGCACATGGTGGTCGTAGGCGCGGGCGAAGTCGCCCTCCGGCCGCTCGATCTTGATCACCCGGGCGCCGGCGTCGGCCAGTCGGGCGGCACAATACGGCGCCGCCACCGCCTGCTCGATCGAGATCACCAGAACGCCATGCAGCGCACCGGACATGAGCACACTCCGCGTGTCGGAAGGAAAGCGGCACCATGCCGGCCGCGCCACGCTTTGACAATTGCCCGACACGCATGCCCGGCGCGATAGTCGCGACATGGTTCAGCTGACCGCCGACGAACAGACGATGCGCGACGGACGCGACGGCGAAGCATCGGCGCTGGCGCTGCGGATCGTCGCCGAGACGGCGCGCTTGCTGGGCGCCGAACGGCTGGTACCGATCGCCTCGGCGCATATCGACGGCTGCCTGTACCACGGCGATTCCGGCACCCTGTTTGCCGAGCGGCTGGTGGCCGAGGGCGGCGGTGTCAGGGTGCCCACCACGTTGAACGTCGGCGCGCTCGACCTGCTGCATCCTGATCGCGTGCGCCTGGCGCCGGAACGTGCCGCAATGGCGCGACGCATGATGGACGCCTACCTGCGGCTGGGCTGCCGGCCGACCTGGACCTGTGCGCCCTACCAGGCCGGCCATCGCCCAGCGCTCGGCCAGCATGTCGCATGGGGCGAAAGCAACGCGGTGGCGTTCTGCAATTCGGTGCTGGGGGCGCGAACTGAACGCTATGGCGACTTCCTCGACATCTGCGCCGCGCTCAGCGGCCGCGCGCCCGATGTCGGCTTGCACCGCACTGAGAACCGCCGGGCGACGGCGCTGGTCGATTGCCGCGGATTGGACCCGCGCCTGCTCGACGAAGACGCGCTCTATCCCGTGCTGGGCGCTTGGCTGGGCGCCACGATGGGCGACCGCGTCGTGGCCTTTGACGACCTGCCCGCGGCACTGTCGGATGACCGCCTCAAGGCGCTGGGCGCGGCCGCCGCCTCGACCGGCGCCGTCGGCCTGTTCCATGTGATCGGCACCACACCGGAGGCACCCGACATCGCCACCGCCTTCGGCGGCGCAGCGCCGGCGGAGACCGTGCACCTGACGGGTGCCATGCTGCGTTCGACGCGTGATCAGTTGTCGACCGCGACGCTAGGCACTGGCGCCGCCATCGACGCCATCGCCATCGGTAGCCCGCATCTGTCACTCGACGAGGTCCGGCGCCTGCTGGCGCTGCTGCGCGGCCGCAAGAGCGCCCTGCCGTTCTATGCCTGCACCGGGCGACACACGATCGCCGAGGTCGAGCGTTTGGGACTGCTAGCCGACATCAAAGCGGCCAACATTACCCTGGTCGCCGACACCTGCGTGGTGGTGACGCCGATCCTGCCGCCGGGCGTTGGCGTGTTGCTGACCAACTCCGGCAAGTTTGCGCACTACACCCGGCCCAACACGGGCTACGACGTGGTCTATGGCTCGCTGGCCGACGTCGCCGAAACCGCCGCCGCCGGCTGCCTGGTCCGCGACGAGGCGCTGTGGCGATGAGCGTGCGCGCCGAGATCGTTTTGCCAGGTGCCGCGCGCGGGCGGGTGCTGAAGCTGCCGACGCTGAGCTTCTGGGGCGGCATCGATCCACAGACCGGCACGCTGAGCGATCCGGCGACGCCGGGGTTTGGCGCCTCGGTCGCCGGCCGCGTCCTGCTGATCGCCGAGCCGCGCGGCTCCTCGTCGTCCAGCGCCGTGATGCTTGAGCTGTTGCGTACCGGCCGGGCGCCCGCCGCTGTGATCCTCGGCCGGATCGACGCCATCCTCGGCCTGGGCATCGTCGTGGCGCGCGAAATGGGCTGGCCGACCATCCCGCTCGCGCATCTGCCGGTCGACGCGCACGCCGCCTTCGCCGATGGCGCCGAGGCCGCGCTCGACCCAGACGGCATGATCCGTACGGTGTGAGTGCGACCGGCGGTCCGCCTTACCCTGAGGCGCGAGCGCAGCGAGCGTCTCGAAGAGTGGGCGGTCGCACGAACCATGCGATCACCAGCTCAGACGCAGCAGCACCTTTGTCGCCCATCCTTCGCGACACATCGCTGCGCGATGCTCCTCAGGATGAGGCCGGGTGTTGTCCGGCTACCGCACCGCCTTGACGTCGTCGGGATCGATGGGGTCGGCATAGGCGTTGCCGAAATGCGTGCGGACGTAGGTGATGACGGCGGCGACTTGCGCGTCGTCGAGCATGTCACCGAAGCCGGGCATACCCTTCTGGCCGTTGACGACGATGAAGATCGCGTAGCCGGCCGCTTCGAGCTTTTCGTTGCCGGCCAGCGCCGGGTAGCGGCCGGCGCCGGTCGCGCCCTTGGCATCCGGCATGTGGCAACCCTGGCAGATGCTGCGATAGAGCACGGCGCCGTCGCGCGGCAGGAAGCGCTGGTCACTGCCGAAGGTGCCGTCGGCCGACTGCGCGTTGGCGCCGGCGGCGAGCGCCAGCCCCAGCGCCGCGACACCGCCACCGGTTCGCAGCCTCGCCGCTAGCGCGTTCATGGGCTGGGCCATCGCTATTGGCGCTCCTTCCCGTCGTCCCGACCAAGGCCCGAAGCGCCGCGTGGAGGGACCTTGTCTCCACAGCATCGATCTTTGCTGTTGAACGAAGGTCCCTCGACTGCACCGCGCCTCGCGCGGCTCCGCTCGGGACGACGGAGAGATCGATTGCACAGTGCGCATCGGGGCCTCCGGTCAGCGGCTGGCCAGCACGCGGCGGTGCAGGCGGGTGATCGCATCCAGCGCCGACAGCACGGCGCCCTCCTGCCAGGCCGGCAAGTACGAGGCGTGCTCGCCAGCCAGCGCGATGCGGCCGTCGATCTCACATAGATTCTTGTAGTGCAGCTTGCGTGTTTCCTCGGTCCACAGGCCATAGCAACCATTGACCCCTGGCACGCGGTGCCAGCCGACCGAGATGCCGGTCTCGAACTCGTCCTTGTACTGCGGATGGATCTGGGCGCCCCACTCCACTGCTCTCCTGACCCGCTCATCCGGCGGCAGGGCGGTAAACTCGTAGGCGTACGGACCGAAGGCGTAGGCGCCCAGCAGTACGCCGCGGCCGGCATCGCCGTAGCCGGTGCTGGGATAGCCGATCAGCGAGATCGGCAGGTCGGTGTAGCTGATGCCACCATAGATCGCCTCGTCCTGCTCCCAAAAGCGGCGCCTGAACTGCAGGCCGATCTTGACCGAGGCGTCGTACGGCACGGCGCCGATGGCATTGGCCATGGCGGCACCGACATTGATCTCGATCTGGCTGAGGATCGACAGCGGAATCGTGCAAATGCACCAGTCGGCCGTGGCGGTGCGCGGCGTACCGCCGCTTTTGCTGTCGACATAGCTGACCGTGACCCGGTCTGACTCCTGGCGGATCGCTGTCACCTTGGCGTTGAGCTGCACGGCGTCGCGGACCTCGCGCGCCAGTGCCTGGGCAATCTTGTCCATGCCGCCGACCGGCTGGAACAGCGGTGTCTGGTATTCGTAGGTTGCGCCGGTCGCCAGCGCCCGCCACAGGCCGGATTTCAGCAGGTCGCTCAGCCCGATCGGCTGCGACAGTTCCGGCGCGCCTTCCAGGCCGCCGCCGGGATCGCGGTCGAAGCCGCGCCGGTCATTGGTGTGCGCACTGGCGCGATAGGCGAGGTTGCGGTCGAGCGCCCCCCAGTCGCGCAGCGCCTCCAGCAACTTCTCCTTGTCCTCGCGCGTGAGCGTATCGTCGAGCCGGCTGTGGTTGACGGCCTTGCCCAGCAGCTCCGCGACATGGCCGTTGAAATCGGACAGCACGTGCCGGTAGCGCTGCGGCTTGCCGCCGAAGGCGTCGCGGGTGTGCAGGAAGGCGTTGTGGTTCACCTGGGTGAACGGCTCCAGCGCCACGCCGAAGCGCTTGCAGTAGTCGAGCACGCCGTGGTGATGGTACGGGATGCGCCACGGGCCGGGGTTGAAGTACTGGCCCTGGTCAAACTCGCAGCGCTGCTCGGCACCGCCCAGTTCGGTGTAGCGGTCGCCGCCGCGCAGGGTCCAACAGCGGCCGCCGATCCGGTCATCGTACTCCAGCACCTGTACCCAGTAGCCGGCGCGGCGCAGCTCCAATGCCGCCACCAGGCCGGCGAGGCCAGCGCCCAGGATCAGCACCGAGGCGCCCTTGACGTCGCCCTCGAGCTTGACCGGCTTGTAGGGCGAGTCGGCGGCGAAGCCGAGGCCGGCCATCGCCTGGTACATCACCGCGCTGCCGGCGACCGTGCCGATCAGCGACAGCAGTTCGCGGCGACTGACTGGCGGCGGCTCCCTGTCGGTCATGGGTTTCTCTCGAGAAGAAAGGCGAACCACAGAGGCACAGGGACACAGAGGTTCACAGAGATAAGAAGGTTGCTTGCGCGCCGTAGGCAAACGGGAAGTCTTCTCTGTGAGCCTCTGTGTCCCTGTGCCTCTGTGGTGAATTTTTTCGTTTTCTTAGTGGCGCCAGTGCGGGTCGGCCTTGTCGAGTTTGCGCAGCATGGCGGCGAACTCGAGGTCGCCGATGCCGACCTTGGACTCGCGCTCGGAGAACGAATCCATGTCGGCGCCGGACTTGCGGGCGGCCCCCTCGTCGAGCACCCGCAGGCGGCCTGCGGCTGCGGCGTCGATCTGGATCTGGCAAGCGCGCTCCAGGCGGTAGAGCCGCAGGAATGCCTCCGGCACGCTGCGGCCGGTGACCAGCAGGCCGTGGTTGCGCAACAGCATCGCCTGGTTGTCGCCGAGATGCTCTTGGAGGCGTTCGCGCTCGCCAAGCTCGAGGCTGGGACCCTCGTAGTCGTGGTACGACAGCTTGCCGGTGAAGCCGGTCGACACCATCGAGATCGGCAGCAAGCCATCCTCAAGGGCACAAACCGCCATGCCGGCTCGGGTATGCGTGTGCATCACCACCTTGTGCTTCGTCGAGTTGGCCATGTGGATCGCCGAGTGGATCACGAAGCCGGCGTGATTGACGGGATAGTTGGTCGACTCGACGATGTTGCCGTCGACGTCGATCTTCACCAGGTTCGAAGCGGTCATTTCGTCGTAGTTCAGGCCGTAGGGATTGATCAGGAAGTGCGGCGCCTCACCCGGGACGCGCGCCGTCAGGTGGCCGTAGATCAGCTCGGTCCAGCCGAACTGCTCGACCAGCCGGTAGGCGGCGGCGAGCTGCCGGCGCAGCACCCACTCGCCCTGCGGCTGCGGCAGGGCGTAGACATCGACTCCGGTCAGCGGCAGGTCCATGGCGAGGTCTCCGGGGGCAATCGATTTGATTGGCGGATGGTACGCGGATTGCGCCCCGCTGCAAGGCGTGCGCCGCCGGTCGGTGTTGAGCGGATCGCATTGGCAAGTGACTTCCGCCCACCTTACCGTGATGCTGATCCAGCACAGCTCCTCCCGTCGTCCCGACCAAGGCCCGAAGGGCCGCGTGGAGGGACCCTGTGTCAACAACACCGGCCATTGTTGTGAATACAAGGTCCCTCGACTGCGCCGCGCAATGCGCGGCTTCGCTCGGGACGACGGAGATGCGATCATATCAAAGGGCCTTGAACATCGGTGACGGACCATGCCCGAAGAAAACGGCAACAGGGATCTGCTTGACCAGCCGGCGCATGTCATCGCCGCCGCCGTCCGCACGGGCGCGACGACGGCGCGCGAGGTGGCGGAGATGGCGATCGCGCGGGTGCTGGCGCGCAACGCGGCGCTCAACGCCATTGTCGATTTCGATCCGGCCGAGGCGCGCCGCGAGGCCGACCGGGTCGATGCCCGCCGCCACGACGATTTCGCCGGCCCGCTGCTGGGCGTGCCGTTCACCGTCAAGGACAAAATCTGGGTAGCGGGCCGCCGCGTCACCAACGGCTCGTTGCTCAGCAAGGACTTCATCCCGCCGCGCGATGCGCTGGCGGTCGAGCGCCTGCGGGCGGCGGGCGGCGTTTTCCTCGGCATGACCAACACGCCGGAGTTCGCGTCCAAGGGCCATACCGACAACAAAGTGTACGGCTTAACCCGCCATCCGCAGAACCCAGCGCTGACTCCCGGTGGATCGTCCGGCGGTGCCGCAGCAGCGCTAGGCGCCGGCTTCGCGCCCGTCGCGCTGGGCACCGACGGCGGCGGCTCGGGACGGCGGCCGGCAGCGCATGTCGGGGCGGTCGGTCTGAAACCTTCGGCTGGCGCCATCCCGGCGCCGTTCGGATTCGAGGGCTTCTTTTCGCCGACCATCGAGGTCCTGTCGCCGATGGGCCGCTGCGTCGCCGACGTACGGCTGATGTTCGAGGCCATGGCTGGGCCTGATGCGCGCGATCCGGTGTCGGCGGCGGTGCTCGACTCGCATCCGCCGGTGCGGCCGAGGATCGCCTACAGCCCGCGCCTAGGGCTTGGAGTCGCGGTCGATCCTGACGTGCGCGACGCCGTTGACGGCGCGGTGGAGCGATTGCGTACCGCGGGTTGGGTGATCGATGCAGCCGATGTCGCGTGGCCGCAGGGTGTGCACGCCCAGGCCTTCGACGCCATCACCCTGAGCGCCGCGGCGCAGCTGCATGGCGAGCGCTGGCAGAGCGACTCCAGCGTGTTCAGCGACAACATCCAGGCGCAGATCAAGGCCGGCCTGAACGTGACCGGCGCCGATGTGTCGGCGGCAACGCTTTTGGCCGACCGCGTGGCGCGGGCGGTGGCGGCGTTCTTCGTCGATCATGACTACCTGCTGACCCCCACCACGGCCTGCGTCGCCTGGCCGGTCGAGCAGGACTTCCCCCCGGTGATCGAGGGCGAGCCGGCTGGACCGCGCGGCCACGCCGCCTTCACGCCGCTGTTCAACCAGGCGCTGGTACCGGCGATCTCGCTGCACTGCGGCACCGGCCGCGACGGCCTGCCGGTCGGCCTGCAGATCGTCGCGCCCCGCGGCCACGACCGCGCCCTACTGGAGATGGCGGCACGGGCGGAACGGGTGTTGGCGTAATCGTCGGCGGTCTTGCCTTCCCCACGCACAGCGTGGGGAAGGTGCCCGAAGGGCGGAGGGGAGCCTACGTGGTCGATCAGTCAGCGACACCACGACGGCTCCCCTCCGCCCCCTTCGGGGCACCTCCCCAACTTCGTTGGGGAGGAATCGTTGGCGTGGCGTGGTACAGTCGCGGCAATAGACAGGAGGGCACGGCATGGAACTGGTGCCGCTGGGTCCGGGATTCGGGGTCGAGGTGCGGGGCGTCGGGCTGATCGACGTCGCCAGCAGCGCCGAGGCCTACCAGGCGGTGCGCGCTGCCTTCGAGGAACACTCGGTGCTGCTGTTCCGCGATCAGGCCGTGACCGACGATGTGCAGACCGCGTACTCGCGCGCCTTCGGACCGCTGGAGCTGACCAAGGTGTCGTCGGTCGGCAGCGGCACGTTCTACGCCCGGCTCACCAATATCGGCTCAGATGGCGGTCTGGTGCCGCCGACGCATCGCCAGGCGCTGACGGCGCGCGCCAACCAGCTCTGGCACACCGACAGTTCGTTCAAGCAGACGCCAGCGTTGGCTTCGGTGCTGTCGGCGCACACGGTGCCCGATCATGGCGGCGAGACGCAGTTCACCTCGACCCGGCTGGCCTGGGATCGGCTGTCACCGGCGATGCAGGCAAAGTTGCAGGACACTGTGGCGGTGCACAGCTACGCCACTTCGCGCCGCCAGATCGATCCCGACATGGTGACGGCGGAAGAAACAGCCACCTTGCCGCCGGTGCGCTGGCGCATGAGCTGGCGCAATCCGGTCAACGGCCGCCGGGCGCTGTACGTCGCCTCGCATGCCGGCGCCATCGAGGGTATGGGCGACAACGAGGCCAAGGCGCTGCTGGCGCAACTGATCGAGGATGCGACGCGGCCGCAATTCACCTGGCAGCACATCTGGCGGCCGGGCGACGTTGTGATGTGGGACAACCGCGCCACCATGCATCGCGGCCGGCCGTGGCCGGACGCGCAGGCGCGATCGATGGTGCGAACCACCATCGCCGCCACCGACGCCGACGGCGTCGCCGCGCTGCGCCCACCCGCGCCCCTGCCGCGCGCGGCGTGACCGGCGCGATATGACCGGCACGCGCAATCGCGCGCGGGCGCTGCTGAGCCATCCGCCGTCGGCGCTGGCCGGCTATTTCGGCGACACGGCGCTGGCGGAATTGCGGGCGCTGGCCGACGTCACGCTCAACCCGCACGACCGCGAGCTGACGATGGCCGAGCTGGTGGCGCTGGCCGACGGGCACGAGGTCATCATCTCGTATCGCCAGACGCCTGGTGAGGCTGTGATCTTCGACGGCCTGCCCGCGCTGGTGGCCTTCCAGCGGGTCGCGGTTGACATCCGCAACATCGACGTCGCCGCCGCCAGCGCACGAGGCGTGCTGGTCACCCGCGCCAGTCCGGGCTTCGTGCCGGCGGTGGCGGAATGGATCATCGGCGCCATGATCGACGCGGCACGCCACACCACCGCCTACGCCGGCGCGTACCATGGCGGCACGGTGCCGTCCGCGCGCATGGGCCGCCAGCTGCACGGCTCGACCGTGGGGGTCATCGGCTACGGTGCCATCGGTGCACATCTCTGCGGTATCGCACAGGCGCTGGGCCTGCGCGTGCTGGTGCACGATCCGTACAAGGCCGTGGCATCGCCGCTGGAACAGGTCGACCTGCCGGGACTGCTGGCAGCGGCCGACTTCGTCGTGCCGCTGGCCGTGGCGACGGCGGAGACCGAGAACCTGATCGATGCCGCGGCGCTGGCGCGGATGAAGCCCACGGCGTGGCTGATCAACGCCTCGCGCGGCAATCTGGTCGACGAGGTGGCGCTTGCGCGGGCGCTGGACGAGCGCCGCATCGCCGGCGCGGCAATGGATGTCGGCCGCGCGCCGGACCAGATGCCCACCCCGACGCTGGCCCGCCGGCCGGACGTGATCGCCACGCCGCATATCGGCGGCCTGACCCCGCCGGCGATCGAGCACCAGGCGCTGGAATCGGTGCGCCAATGCGCCGCCATCCTGCGCGGCGAGGCGCCGGAAGGTGCCGTCAACGCGGTGCAGGCGACACGGCTGGCGCGGCTGCGTTCAACTATGTGAGCGGTCGTTGGAAATGGCCTCATCCTGAGGAGGCCGCGCAGCGGCCGTCTCGAAGGATGGGGAGCAGGCTCCGACGGATCGAGCAACCGTTGTTCGCCTCGTCGCTGATGGTGCCCACCCTTCGAGACGCTCGCTGCGCTCGCTCCTCAGGGTGAGGCGTGGACGAGGTCAACGTACGCTGCCGCCCTATTCCCGCAACACCGCCTCGGCGTCGTAGCCGTAGAGCCGTTCCTGCTCAGGCGGGAAGACGGCGCGCTCGGGATCGCGGTTCTGGCGCAGGCGGGCGTTGCGCGCGGCGATCGCGGCGTCGTCGGTCATCTGGTACAGCTCTTCCTCGCGGCGCGACAGGCCCTGCATCCAGGCGGTGCGCGGCTGGCGCAGTCGCACATAGCGCGCCAGCGCCGTCACCGGATCCTCCGGCGCCGCGGCCAGGCAGCCGGCCAGCACATATGCGTCCTCGATGCTCTGCGCCGCGCCCTGGGCATAGAAGGGCATCATCGGATGGGCGGCGTCGCCCAGCAGCGCCACCCGGCCGACACGCCAGTCGGGCAACGGCTCGCGATCGTACAGCGCCTGGCGCAGCACCTTGGGTGTCGCGGCGATGATGCTGCGGATGGTGGCGTGCCAGCCGGCGTATTCGGCCAGCGCGTCCTCGACCTTGCCCTCGGCCAGCCACGACTCGCGCGCCCCACCGGCCGAGCGGCTGATGCCGATCCAGTTGAAGGTGCGACCGGCCGCCACGTAGTACTGCACGATGCTGCGGTTCGGCCCTATCCAGACGCCGGTGGTGCGGCCGAGCTCCAGATGCGCGACCCGCTCGGCAGGCACCAAACCGCGCCATGCGACGTTGCCGGTGTAGCGCGGCTGCTCGCGGCCGAACAGCTGGGCGCGTACCGTTGAGTGGATGCCGTCGGCGCCGATCAGCACGTCGCCGGTCTCGGTCGTGCCGTCGGCCAGGGTGATGGTGACGCCGCTGTCGTCCTGTACGAAACGCTCAACCCGCGTGTTCAGCCGGAACCCCGATGTCCCGAGGCCACCCAGCAGGACGTCCAATAAGTCGGCGCGATGCGCCAGGAAGTACCGCGCCCCGAACCGCGCCTCGGCCCGCGCCCCCAGCGGCGTCCAGTAGAGCCGCTCGCCGGTGTCCCAGGCGCGATAGTCGCGGCCCTCCGGCTCGACCGCGACCCGCGCCAGCGCCGCCTCGAGGCCCAGAGCGCGCAGCACGCGGCTGGCGTTGGCGCTCATCTGAATGCCGGCACCGACCTGGCGGAAGGCGTCGGCCTGCTCGAACAGCTGCGCCGCGACGCCGCACTGCCGCAGCGCCAGCGCCAGGGTGATGCCGCCTATGCCGCCGCCGGCGATCAGGACGCGGCGCTTGCCGTCGGACATCAATGCCTCTCCTACCTCGTCATTGCCTGCAGCTACGTCCGACGCCACCGGTTACACATCGCGCAGCTTGAACGCTTCCAGCTTCTGCCGCATCGCGGCGTCCAGCGGATGCGGCGTGGCGCCGTTGAGGCGCACGATCGTCATCTCGGCGGTGGCGATGCAGATCCCGTCCTTGAAGGCGCCGCCGCCGATGCAGATCGAGGAACTGCCGACCGACAGCACGCCGCAGCCGATCTCGACCTCGCCCGGCCAGTGCGATTCACGCAGGAAGCTGACGTCGAGCGCCGCCGAGATGGCGCGCAACGGCGGCGCCTGACCCATCAGGCCCAGTTCGCGGCAGAAGGTCAGTCGCCCGGTCTCGAAATAGGCGCAGACGGCGACGTTGTTGACGTGGCCCGCCGCGTCCGTGTCGGAGAATCGCACCGTGTCGCGCGACCAGTATGGATAGACTCGCCGGTCCTGCAGCTTCGGGTTACGCGGCACGCCGTTCCTTAAATCTGTTTCAGAATTCCTCCCCAGCGAAGCTGGGGAGGTGCCCCGAAGGGGCGGAGGGGAGGCCACGGGGTGTCTCTGATGGATAGACCACGTCGGCTCCCCCTCCGGCCTTCGGCCACCTCCCCCACTGCGTGGGGGAGAGCTTGAATTACTCCGCCGCGTGCGCGGTCGGCAGTTTGGCGGCGGCGGACTCGTGGCCTTTCTGGTGGAAGTAGTTCTTGCGGTAGAACTCCAGCACCAGGTCGCGATAGACGGCCGGCGGGTACTTCGGTGGATCGTCGGTGCCACAGCAGGTCGGCAGCACCTCGATCTTGGCCGCGACATTGGGGCTGTAGAAAAAGGCGATCGAGTAGCGGTCTTTGCCTGAATCGTTGAGCACGCCGTGCGGCGTCGACAGGTAGCGGTCGTTCGCCCAGCGCCGCATCATGTTGCCGAGGTTGACCAGGAAGGTGCCCTCGATCACCGGTGGCGGGAACCACTCGCCCGACGGCAGGCGCACGGCGAGTCCCGGCACGTCCTCGCGCGCCAGGATGGTCAGGAAGCTGTTGTCGGTGTGCGGCGCTTGGCCGAACTGGTTTTCCTCGTCGCCCTCCTGCGGCGGGTAGTGCAGGAAACGCAGGTTGATGTGCGCTTCGTCGGCGAAATGCGGCGCGAACCAGTCGACCGGCAGGCCGAGCGACGCGGCGAACACCGGCAGCATGCGTTCGCCCAGCGCCGTCAGCGTCTGGAAGTAACCGACCATGTCTGGCCGGATGTTGGGCAGGCGCCCAGGCCACTGGTTGCGCCCGCGCAACGGCAGGCCGGCGCGCACGTCAGGATGATCGGCGCCGCGATCGTGGCTGATGAAAAAGCTCTCGTTGAAGTTGGGCTTGGTCGCCTTGTGCACGGTCGAGGCGCCCTGCACCGAGGCGTTGACCGGCAGGTAGCCGATGTTGTTCTCGTTCAGCCGCAGCTCGAGCTTGTCCTCCAGCGGCAGGGCGTGGAAGCGCCGTGAGGCGGCGAAGGCGCGCGCGACCACGTCCGGCGGCACGCCGTGGCCTGCAATGTAGAAGAAGCCGACCTGCTCGCAGGCGTCCTTGACCTGCCGCGCCAACGGCGCCAGCGCAGCCGGATCGCCAGCA
>DATFGV010000484.1:0-5317 GCA_035249115.1 Vineibacter sp. | reverse complement strand
CTGCAGCTGGCCATCGTCGGGCGCCCGAATGTCGGCAAGTCGACCTTGCTCAACCGGCTGCTGGGTGACGAGCGCGTGCTGACCGGTCCGGAAGCCGGCATCACGCGCGACGCGATCGCCGTCGACTGGCGCTTCGACGGCAAACCGATCCGCCTGGTCGACACCGCCGGCCTGCGACGGCGCGCCAACGTCTCGGAGCGGCTCGAGGCGCTGTCGGCGCGCGACACCCTGGAGGCGGTGCGTTTCGCCGATGTCGTGCTGCTGGTGCTCGACGCGGCGCAGATGCTGGAGAAGCAGGATCTGGCGATCGCCCGCATGGTGATCGAGGAGGGCCGCGGCCTGGTGATCGCGGTCAACAAGATCGATGCGCTCGGCCAGGGCGACGCCAAGGCGCAACAGGCGGCCTGGCGCAGGCTGCGCGACCGGCTGCAGGCGTCGCTGGCGCAGGTCAAGGGCGTGCCGATCGTCGGCCTGTCGGCGACGTCGGGACGTGGCATCGACAAGCTGATGCCGGCGGTGATGAAGCTACATGCGCTGTGGAACCGCCGCATGCCGACCGCCGCCTTCAACCGCTGGCTGGAGGCGATGGTCGAGCGCAATCCGCCGCCGCTGGTCGACGGCCGGCGCATCCGCATCCGCTACGGTGCCCAGATCAAGGCGCGGCCGCCGACCTTCGCGTTGTTCGTCAGCAAGCCGGCGTCCCTGCCCGACAGCTACACACGCTACCTGGTCAACGGGCTGCGCGAGTCCTTCGACCTGCCGGGCGTGCCGATCCGGATCGTCATGCGCAAACCGAAGAACCCGTACGTGGCGGGGCAGGAGCGGTAGCCCCTGGGGGCGCGCGACTCCAATCGCGCGTCATCATCTGTGGTTGCACATGACGCGTCACTGGAGTGACGCGCCCCCAGCGTTCTACTGTTTCGCCGCGCATTGCGCCGCCAGCCATTCGTCGCCGGCCACCCACTCGCCGTGCAAGGTGCAGGCCGCCTCGGCCAGCGGCACGAAGGCAGCGGCGACGGCGTCGGGCGGCGTCAGGGTGTCCGGGTTCTCGCCAGGAAACGCGTCGGCCCGTAGCCGCGTGCGGGTCGGGCCGGGATTGATCAGGTTCACCTTGAGCGGCGTGTGCGCGACTTCGGCAGCATAGGTCCGCACCAGGCTTTCCAGCGCAGCCTTGCTGGCGGCGTAGGCGCCCCAATACGGCGCGACGTGGCGCGTGATTCCCGACGTCACGAAGATCGCGCGGCCGGCGTCCGAGCGGCGCAACAGCGGATCGCAGGCGCGGATCAGCCGCCAGTTGGCCGTCACGTTGAGCGCCAAGATGCGATCGAACAGCTTGGGCGGCGTGTGGCCGACCGGCGACAGGCTGTCGAGGATGGCGGCGTTGCCGACCAGCACGTCGATGCGGCCGAAGCGCTCGGCCAGCGCCTGCGCCATGCGGTCGATGGCGTCGAACTCGGTCAGGTCGAGCGGCACCAGGGTGGCGCTGCCGCCGGCCGCCTTGATCGCATCGTCGAGTTCTTCCAGGCCGCCGACGGTGCGGGCCACCGCCACGACATGCGCGCCCTCGGCCGCGAAGTGCCGCGCCACCGCCGCGCCGATGCCGCGCGAGGCGCCGGTGACCAGCGCAATGCGGCCGGCCAGGCGGCCGCTGGGGGAGGGGGGCGTGGTCATGCCTTCCCCACGAAGTGGGGAAGGTGGCCGAAGGCCGGATGGGGACCCAACGTGGTGGCTCGGATGGAGGGCACCATGTGGGGTCCCCTCCGGCCCTGCGGGCCACCTCCCCACTGCGTGGGGAGGGAAAGTCCTTGGTTCATCCCCTCACGCCGATTCGCGCAGCAGCGACAGCTGGCGGTCTTCGGGGTCGTCGAGATCGTCGAGCGAGATCGGGTAGTCGCCGGAGAAGCAGGCGTCGCAGAAGCGCGGATTGACGGCGTCGCGCCCGGGCTCGCCGACGGCGCGGTACAGCCCGTCCATGCTGACGAAGGCCAGCGAATCGACGCCGATGAAGCGCTGCATGCCGGCCACGTCCATGCGCGCCGCCAGCAGCTTGTCGCGTTCCGGCGTGTCGACGCCGTAGTAGCAGGAGTGGGTGGTCGGCGGCGCCGCGATGCGCATGTGCACCTCGCGGGCGCCGGCGGCGCGTACCATGGCGACGATTTTCACCGAGGTCGTGCCGCGCACGATTGAATCGTCGACCAGGATGACGCGCTTGCCCTGCAAAGTGGCGCGGCTGGCGTTGTGCTTCAGCTTGACGCCGAGATGGCGGATGTGGTCGGCCGGTTCGATGAAGGTGCGCCCGACATAGTGGTTGCGGATGATGCCGAGCTCGAACGGCAGGCCGCATTGCTGCGCGTAGCCCATCGCCGCCGGCACGCCGGAATCCGGCACCGGCACCACCAGGTCGGCAGCCACATGGCTCTCGCGCGCCAGCTCGCGGCCGATCCGCTTGCGCACTTCATAGATGCCGAACCCGTCCATGATCGAGTCGGGGCGGGCGAAATAGACATGCTCGAAGATGCACAGCCGGCGCAGCACCTTGTTGAACGGCTTGATCGACTTCAGGCCGTGCTCGCCGATCAGCACCACCTCGCCGGGCTCGACCTCGCGTACGAAGGTGGCGCCCAGGATGTCGAGCGCCACGGTCTCCGACGCGAGGATCCAGGCGTTCTCGAAACGACCCAGCACCAACGGCCGCACGCCGTACGGGTCGCGCACCCCCATCAGGCCGTCGGCGGTCAGCATGATCAGCGAATAGGCGCCCTTGACCTGCTGCAGCGCGTCGATCACCCGGTCGACCACGGTGTGGTAGGTCGAACGCGAGATCAGGTGGTTGATGACCTCGGTGTCCATGGTCGACTGGAACAGACAGCCGCGCTTGACCAGTTCGCGGCGCAGGATGTGGGCGTTGGTCAGGTTGCCGTTGTGCGCCACCGCCAGGCCGCCGAACTCGAAATCGGCGTAGATCGGCTGCACATTGCGGAGCACCGTATCGCCGGTGGTGGCGTAGCGGTTGTGGCCGATCGCGGCGTGGCCCCTGAGCTTCAGGATGACATCGGCATCGCCGAAAATGTCGCCGACCAGGCCGAGGTCGCGATGGCTGTGGAAGGTCTGGCCGTCGAAACTGACGATGCCCGACGCCTCCTGGCCGCGATGCTGCAGGGCATGCAATCCAAGCGCGGTATGGGCGGCGGCATCGGCGGTGCCGTAGATGCCGAAAAGCGCGCATTCCTCGCGCAGGTGGTCGTCGTCGAACGGGTTCGTGCCGGAAAACAGACCGGTCGCCGCCATCATGCTCCGCCTGACCACTGGCCCCCCTGCCGGAGGCGCCGCCCTTATACGCCTATCGCGGCGACGTGCCACCAGGATTTGGGGTCGCACCGGGGGATGAGGGCACGCCCGGCGTGACGACCGGCGGGCCGGGCGGGGTGCTGCCGCCGGACCCCTCCGGCGGCTTGCCCTCCGGCGCCGGGGTCGGCTTGCCGGCGGCCCGGGCCCGGGTCTTGAAGCTTTCCGGCAAGAAGGCTCGATGAAATCCGCGCCGGCCTTGACCATGGGGTAGGCACGGGCGTCGGCGATGATCGGCGGCGGCGGGTCGGCCGGCTTGGCGATGTAGGTGTAGAGCAGGAAGGCGGTCGACAGCAGCAGGCCGCCGCACACCGCGCCGAACCCAAGCCCCAGGATCTTGTCAGGGATGCGCAGCGAACTGGCGCGCACCGCCTTGCCCAGCGCGCTGGCGATCATGCTGCCGATCATCAGCGCCACCACGAAGATGCCGAGCAGGGTGGCGAAGTAGGCAACCTGTTCCGACGAAACGAATTTTTCGATCTCGGGCTGCAGCATCGGGCGGAACAGCCAGGCCGCGACGCCGGCGCCGATCCAGGCGCCGATGAATAGCACGGAGTGCACCAGCCCGCTGGACAGCCCCATCATCGCGGTGAAAACCAGGACGCCGATGGCGACAAAGTCGAGCGGCGTGATGCCCAAAGAGTCCATGATTCCTCGGTGTTACGACTCAGAACGCCGGCCGGCAGGCGCGAACGGGCGTCGCCGCTCGTCCGCGCCGCCGGTGCGCGCCAGATTCCGGCCCGGCGGCCGCAGGCGCGCCACAAGGTCCGACAGATGGCCGATCTCGTCAACGTGGATGCCGCCGACCGGCGCGGCCCGCGCCTGGCCGGCCGCAACTCCCGACGGGACCAGCGCGGCGCGGAAACCGAGCTTGGCGGCCTCTTTCAACCGCGCCTCGCGCTGGCCGACGGCGCGGACCTCGCCGCCCAGGCCGATCTCGCCAAACACCACCATATCGGCCGGCACCGGCGTGTCGGCCAGCGACGAGATCAGCGAGGCGGCCACCGCCAGGTCGGCGGCGGGTTCGGCGATGCGCAGGCCGCCGGCGACGTTGAGGTAGACGTCGTTCGGGCCGACGGCGACGCCGCAGCGCGCCTCGAGCACGGCGATCACCATCGCCAGCCGTCCGGAATCCCAGCCGACCACCGCGTGCCGCGGCGTCGCGAACGAAGAGGGCGCGACCAGCGCCTGGATCTCCACCAGCAGTGGCCGCGTGCCCTCGACGCCGGCGAAGACGCAGGCGCCGGACACCGCACCCCGCCGCTCGGCGAGGAACAGGGCCGAGGGGTTGGCGACGTCGGTGAGGCCGCGGTCGGACATCTCGAAGACGCCGATCTCGTCGGTCGGGCCGAAACGGTTCTTGACGGCGCGCAGGATGCGGAACTGGTGGCCGCGCTCGCCCTCGAAGTAGAGCACCGTGTCGACCATGTGCTCCAGCACCCGCGGGCCGGCGATGGCGCCTTCCTTGGTGACGTGGCCGACCAGCAGCACCGTCACGCCGCGCCGCTTGGCGAGCTCGATCAGCGCCTGGGCGCTGGCGCGCACCTGGGTGACCGTGCCCGGCACGCTGTCGACCGTGTCCAGCCACATGGTCTGGATCGAGTCGATGATGGCCACGGTTGGTGCGTCACGCAGCTCCAGGGTGGCCACGATGTCGCGGATCGACGTGGCGGCGGCGAGATGAACCGGGGTCTGTTCCAATCCGAGCCGCGCCGCGCGCAGGCGCACCTGGTCCAGCGACTCCTCGCCCGAGATATAGGCGCAGCCGACGCCGTGCCTGGCCAACGCGCCGGCGACCTGCAAAAGCAAGGTCGATTTGCCGATGCCCGGATCGCCGCCGATCAGCAGCGCCGAGCCCGGCACCAGGCCGCTGCCGCAGACACGGTCGAACTCGCCGATGCCGGTGACCAGGCGCGGCGGCTGGGCGCTCGATCCGGTAAGCGCCGCGAACTCGATGCGCCGTCCTTTGCCG
>DATFGV010000483.1:0-6126 GCA_035249115.1 Vineibacter sp. | reverse complement strand
TGTCGATCACCCTCGCCGGCGGCCGCACCGTCGCCGGCCGCCTGCATCTGCCGGCCAAGACGCCGGCACCTGGCGTGCTGCTGGTGCCGGACGGCTTCGGCGCCGGTCCGGAGCTCGACCGCGTCGCCGAGCTGCTGGTGTTCGACGGCTTCGCCGCCGTGGTGGTCGATCTGTTCGACGGCAAGACGGCGCGCGACGATGCGGAGGCCGCCGCCCTGGCGGACGGGCTCGATGCCAGTGCCGCGCGCACCGCGCTGGGGCAGTGGTTCGACTGGCTGCGCTCGCGCGACTTCTGCAACCAGCGCCTGGCCAGCATCGGCTTCGGCATCGGCGCCAGCCATTCGGTGGTGGCGAGCGCCGGCGCGCGGGTCTCGGCGACCTGCCTGTACTACGCCCGGGTCGACGATCCGGCCGACAAGCTGCACGACATCGAGGGCAAGATCATCGGCCATTTCGCCGAGCGCGATACCTGGGCGACGCCGTTCGCGCGCTTTGACCTCGAGCAGCGCCTCAAGCGGGTGCAGCGCGATTACAAGTTCCACGTTTATCCGGCCGGCGGCGCTTTCGCCCAGCCGCTGTCGCGGCACCATTCGCGGCCCGACGCGGCGCTCGCCTGGAACCGCACCGTCGCGATGTTCCGCCCCGCCTGCGGCCTGGCGCCTTGATTGCGCACCGCGGCAGACCCCAAGAGTTAACTCAAGGGTCGCTCGCCGCACGCCTCACCCTGAGGAGCGGCCCGGAGGGCCGCGTCTCGAAGGGGGGCCTCAATTCGTATGTGGCAACGACATGCCGTTCGAGCCGTCGTGTCCTTGGACCACCCTTCGAGACGGCCGCTGCGCGGCCTCCACAGGGTGGGGTTCGCGCGAACAAAGTCAGCGCTTTTGCAGCGGCGGGGAGAGGTGGCCGCTACTCCGCCGCCTTGGCGATGGCGCCGACGATCGTCGGCGGCGCATAGCTGCGGTCGTGGGTCAGCGACGGCACCGCCTTGCGCGCTTCGTCGATCTTGGCCATGTCGATCGCGGCCGTGACGAAGCCCGGCTGCTCGCCGCCGCCGTCGGCCAGCACCTCGCCCCACGGCGCCACCACCAGCGAGTGGCCGTAGGTCTTGCGGTTGGCGGCGTGCGTGCCGACCTGGGCCGGCGCGAAGACGTAGCAGCCGGTCTCGATCGCCCGCGCGCGCATCAGCACATGCCAGTGGGCGCGGCCGGTCGGCACGGTGAACGACGACGGGATCGAGATCATCTCGGCGCCGGCATGCGCCAGGTCGCGGTAGAGGTAGGGAAAGCGCAGGTCGTAGCAGATCGTCAGGCCGAGCTTGCCCCACGGCGTCTGGGCGATCACGGTCTTGTCGCCCGGCCGGAACGTCGAGGACTCGCGATAGCTCTCGCCGCCGGCCAGCTGCACGTCGAACATGTGGATCTTGTCGTAGCTGGCGACGACGGCGCCTGTCGGGTCGATCAGGTACGAGCGGTTGGCGTTGCGCTCGGCCTCGACCTTCACATGGATCGAGCCGAGCAGAAACCAGACGCCGCAGTCGCGCGCCAGCGCCCGCATGGCGTGCAGCGACTCGTGGCTCTCTTCCGGCTGCGCCTTGGCGAGCGTATCGGCGCGGTTGGCGCCGATCAGGGTCGAGTTTTCCGGCGTCATGACGAAGTCGGCGCCGGCGTCGCGGGCGCGCCGCGTCTGCTCCTCGATGAAGCGGATGTTGGGCGCCATCTCGTTGGTGGCGGTGACCTGGATCAGCCCGACGGTGAATGTCGCGCTCATGCGCCGCTCCTCGTTAGTCGCTTACGCGGTGTCGCCTTGCAGACCGGCGGCTCGCACACGCACCCCTGTCATGTCGAGCGCAGCGAGACATCTTGGCTCTTTCTCAAGATCCCTCGCTGCGCTCGGGATGACAAAGTGCGGTGTCAACGCGTGTGCGCACAATCCACCAACCCGCTAGCGGCCCAACAGCGGGTCGAGCTTGCCTTCGGACTCGAGGGCCACGAGCTCGTCGCTGCCGCCGATGTGCTTGCCGTCGATGAAGATCTGCGGCACCGAGGTCCGGTTGGTGCGCGCCCGCATCTCGGCCCGCGCCTTGTCGTCCATCATGGTGTCGCGTTCGTCGTAGGCCACGCCCTTGCCGTCGAGCAGCGCCTTGGCGCGGGCGCAATAGCCGCAGAATGGCGTCGTGTAGATCTCGACCTTGGCCACCAGCGAACTCCCTTCTATCGCGTTCAACTATAGGTGCGCGGTCGATGCTTGACCAGCACGCGGCCCTTCAATCGCGCGCTTCCAGCCATGCCGTCAGCGCCTTGTCGTCGCCGCTCTCGAGCGCGTCGGCGATGCGCCGGCCGATGGCGGCGCCGAACTTGTAGCCGTGGCCCGAGCAGGCCGACACGATCCAGGCGGCACCGCGCCGCGTGGCGAAAAAGCGATCGTCGGCGGTGAAGGTGTAGACGCATTTGCGCACCCGCTTGACGCGATACGTCTCCAGCCGCCGGAACAGCGGCGTGAACAGGTCGCGCAGGCGCTCGCCGGCGTTGTCCGGCAACTCGAACGACGTGTCGACGGTCCAGTCGACCCGCGTCGCGCCGGCGCCGAACTTCAGGTCGGTACCGGCGACCGGTGGCAGGATGTAGCCGCCAATGTTAAGGCCGACACCGGGGATCGCTGGCGTTCGCTCCCAGGCGGCCCGGAACTCATCGGGCGGTTCGAGGTATGCGACGTAAGTTCGCTTGCTGGCGAGCCGGCCGGCCAGGTCGGGCATTAACTGCGTCACCCAGGCGCCGGCCATCACCACCACGGCGTCGGCCGACAGCCGCTCCCCGTCGGCCAGGGTCACAGACGCCGCCGCCGTGTCGATGTTGCGCACCGTTGCGTTCTCGCGCACGACGACGTTCCGGGCGCGCAGCCAGCGCACCATGTCGGCGGCGATGCGCAGGCACATCAGCGCGCCACCTTCGGGCGAGACGAAGGCCTCTCGAAATCCGTGCGGGTCGAGATAGGGGAAGCGCGCCACCGCCGCCTCGCGCGTCAGGGTCTCGAAGGGGTAGCCGCCGCGCACCAGCCCGTCGCGGTACACGTCGCCGTGGTCGCCGGTTTCCCGGATGAAGCTCATGAAGCCGATACGCGCGATGTGCTCGGCGCCGAGATCGCCCCACAGCTCCTCCCACGCCGCGAAGCCCTCCGTCATGCGCTGCGTGTAGCCGGGGATGGTGTAGGCGCGGCGGATGATGCGATGGTGATCGCCCGAGGCGCCGAGCGGGTTGGGCACCACGTCGCGCTCCAGCAGCGTGACGCGATGGCCGCGCCGCGCCAGCGCCCAGGCCGCGCTCAGGCCGCTGATTCCCGCGCCAACAACAATGACCTGCATCGATCCTCCTGGACGCGCATCCCGTTGCCTTCCGGATAGAGGCTGGGCGGGCGGCGGGTCAATTTATACTTTTCGTACATGTGTATTATATAGAATTCACATAGCATGATGATCTTTATGATTGATTAACCAAGTTTGCAGTGTTTATTGTCGCCTGCGCTTGCAGGGACGCTCATTTTCGTTGGGACGCGGCATGGAACATTCGGTCATCTCCGCCAGGACTGAGGCCGCCGGCATCGATCGGCCGGCGCGCCGGGCCCGTCACGCCGCGAGTCGCGAATTCCTGCGCGCCGCGATCAGCCGCACCTATCGCGGCCGGATTGCCCTGGTGTCGTCGTTCGGCACCGAGGCGGCCGTTTTGCTGCACCTCGTGGCGTCGATCGACCGCGCGACCCCCGTGCTGTTCCTCGACACGCTGAAGCTGTTCCCCGAAACCCTGCGCTACCGCGACCTGCTGACCGCCCGGCTGGGCCTGAGCGATGTCAGGACCATCCATCCCGACACCGTGCGCATCGCCGAGGCCGACCCGTCGGGCGATCTGTGGCGCACCGATCCCGACCGCTGCTGCGACCTGCGCAAGGTCGAGCCGCTGGCGCGCGCGCTGGCCGGCTTCGATGCATGGATCAACGGCCGCAAGCGCTTGCACGGCGGCGCCCGCGCGATATTGCCGGCGCTCGAACAGGCCGACGGGAGGGTCAAGCTCAATCCGCTCGCCAGCTGGAGCGTCGAGGACATCGACGGCTATTTCGCCCTCTACAACCTGCCGCGCCACGAGCTGGAAGCCGACGGCTACAGCTCGATCGGCTGCATGACCTGCTCCGCCCCAACCCTGCCGGGCGAGGACCGCCGCGCCGGACGCTGGCGCGGCCAGGGCAAGACCGAGTGCGGCATTCACCTGCCATCGCTGCCGCCAGTGCGGGGAGAAGCGTGATGGACGACCTCGACTGGCTGGAGGCCGAGAGCATCTACATCTTGCGTGAGGCGTACGGCCGCATCGACCCGCTGGCCATGCTGTGGTCGCTGGGCAAGGACTCCAACGTCATGATCTGGCTCGCCAAGAAGGCGTTCCTCGGGCGCGTGCCGTTTCCGGTGGTGCACCTCGACACCGGCCTGGAGTTCCCCGAGACCTACGCCTTCCGCGACCGCTACGTGGGCGAGTGGGGCCTGGAGCTGATCGGCGATCCGTGCCCGCCGATCGAGACCATCGATCCGTCGCTGCCGCCCAATTCGCGGTTGGCGGCGCGCAAGACGGCCGGCCTCAAGCAGGCGCTGACGACGTACCGCTTCAACGGCATCATCGCCGGCATCCGCCGCGACGAGCAGGCGACGCGCGCCAAGGAACGCGTCTTCAGCCCGCGCCGCGGCGACGGCGAATGGGACTTCCGCGACCAGCCGCCGGAGTTCTGGAACCTCTACAACGCCGAGTTTCCGCCCGGCACGCACCTGCGTGTGCATCCGCTGCTGCATTGGACCGAGCTCGACATCTGGCGCTACATCAGGCGCGAGGGCATTCCGGTGGTGCCGCTGTACTTCGCGCGCCAGGGCAAGCGCTACCGCTCGCTGGGCGAGATCGGCATCACCTTCCCGATCGACAGCCACGCCGCCGACATCGACGCCATCGTCTCCGAGCTGGAGACGATCCGCACGCCGGAGCGCGCCGGTCGGGCGATGGACCATGACTCGGAAGACGCCTTCGAGCGTCTGCGCGTCGCGGGGTACATGTGATGGGTGCCTTGCCGGCGCTGGACGCACGCGCCTTCCCGATCGTCGTCGTCGGCCATGTCGACCACGGCAAGTCGACCCTGGTCGGCCGGCTGCTGCACGACACCGACTCGCTGCCCGACGGCAAGCTCGAGCAGCTGCGCACGGTATCGGAAAAGCGCGGCCTGGAGTTCGAGTGGTCGTTCCTGCTCGACGCCCTGCAGGTCGAACGCGATCAGGGCATCACCGTCGATGTCAGCCACATCTGGTTCCATACCGCACGGCGGCGCTACGTGATCATCGACGCGCCCGGCCACAAGGAGTTCCTCAAGAACATGGTCACCGGCGCCTCGCGCGCCCATGGCGCGGTGCTGGTGGTCGACGCCAAGCTCGGCGTCTCGGAGCAGACAAGACGGCACGCCTACCTGCTGCACGTGCTGGGCGTGGCGCAGGTCGCGGTGGCGGTGAACAAGATGGACCTGGTCGGCCACGACCAGGTCCGCTTCGCCGAGGTCGAGCGCGAGATCACCGACTACCTCGGCGAGATCGGCATCCGGCCAGGCGCCGTGGTGCCGGTGTCGGCGCGCCACGGCGACAACATCGCACGCCGCAGCCAGGCCATGGACTGGTACGGCGGGCCGACCATCACCCACGCGCTGGACGGCTTCGCGCGGCGGCCCTCGCCGATCGACGCGCCGCTGCGCCTGCCGGTGCAGGACGTCTACCGTCTTGGCGACCGGCGGGTGATCGTCGGCCGCATCGAAAGCGGCCGCGTCGCGGTGGACGACGCCGTGCGGCTCAGCCCGACCGGCCGTCACGCGCGCGTGCTGGCGGTCGAGGGCTGGAACCGGGCGCAGCCGCGGCAGAGCGCCGGCGCCGGCGAAAGCGTGGCGCTGACCTTGGACGAGGAGGTCTTCGCGGCCCGCGGCCATCTGCTGACGGCGCGCGACGCGGTGCCGGTCGAGACGCGCAGCGTCGCAGTGCGCGTCTTCTGGTTCGACGAGCAGCCGCTGCGCGCCGGCCGCCGGCTGCGCGCCCGTTACGGCACCGCCGATGTCGACATCACG
>DATFGV010000482.1:0-5768 GCA_035249115.1 Vineibacter sp. | reverse complement strand
ATCACCACCGCCTTGCAGTCGATTTCCACGCCGCGCGACGTGGCCACCCGCCAGCCATCAGAGACGCGCTCCAGGCGCTCGACCCGCTGGCCGAGGTGGTAGACCGGCTTGAACGGCGCCGCCTGCGCTTCGAGGTTGCGCACCAGTTCGGCGGCATCGATGCGCGGATAGCCGGGGATGTCATAGATCGGCTTCTCGGGATAGAGCGCCGTGCACTGGCCGCCGACGGCATCGAGCGCATCCACGACATGGCAGCGCAGGCGCACCATGCCGCACTCGAACACCGCGAACAGCCCGACCGGGCCGGCGCCGATCACGACCACATCGGTGACATGGCGGCTGTCAGTCATGAAACCCCGCAAGCCATCCGGTTTCTCGACCGGTCGAAAAGCAAGACCCCCGATTCGGCGGAAATCGGGGGTCCCGGAATTGGTAGCTGGGGGCGGGCTCGAACCGCCGACCCCGGCATTATGAGTGCCGTGCTCTAACCAGCTGAGCTACCCAGCCATTCGCGCCGGCTTGGTAATGTTCCCAAGGGGCTAGGTCAAGCCTCTCCCGGTCCGACTCGGACCGGCCCCGCTGGCGGCGCGTCACTCCAGTGACGCGTCATGCTTCGTGGCAGGCGAAGACGCGCGACTAGAGTCGCGCGCCCCCAGCGCGAGGATCGTGCCGCCGCCCAGAACGCGATCACCGTCGGCGCTGTCGTAGATCACGCAAGCCTGGCCCGGCGCGACTCCGAACTCGGGCGTCTCGAACCGCACCTCCAGGCGACCGTCGCGCACCGGGTACAGGCTCGCACGCCGCAGCGGCTGGCTGGAGCGCAGGCGCACCAGGACCACCAGTCCATCGTCGCCCACAGGCACATCGCCCAGCCAGTTGACGTCGCCGATGGCGATCATGGCGCGGCCCAGCGCCGCCCGCGGACCGACGACCACCCTCCGGCGCGCCGCATCCAGGCGCACGACGTAGAGCGGCTCGTTGTCCGTGCCGATCCGGCCGTCAAGGTGCAGGCCGCGTCGCTGGCCGACCGTGAAGTGCACGATGCCGTCGTGCCGGCCCAGCACCTGTCCGTCGTTGTCGACGATGTCGCCGGGCTCGATCGCCTCCGGCCGCAACCGAGCCACGACGCCGGCATAGTCGCCGTTCGGCACGAAACAGATGTCCTGGCTGTCGGGCTTGGTGGCCACCGGCAGGTTGAAGCGGTCGGCCAGCGCCCGCGTCTGCGCCTTGTTGAGGCCGCCCAGCGGGAAACGGAGCAACGCCAGCTGGGCACGCGTCGTGCCGTACAGGAAATAGCTCTGGTCCTTGGCCGGATCGACACCTCGGCGGAGCTCCGCGCCACGCCGGCCCTCGGTGCGCCGCACATAGTGGCCGGTGGCCAGCGCATCGGCGTCCAGATCGCGGGCCGTCGCCAGCAGGTCACGAAACTTCACCGTGCGGTTGCAGACGATGCACGGAATCGGTGTCTCGCCACGGACATAGGCGTCGGCAAACGTGTCGATGACGTCGGCCTTGAAGCGGCTTTCGTAGTCCAGCACGTAGTGCGGGATGCCGATCCGCTCGGCCACCTGGGCGGCGTCGTAGATGTCCTGCCCGGCACAGCAGGCGCCCTTGCGGGCGGCCGCGGCACCCAGGTCGTAGAGCTGCAAGGTGACGCCGACGACGTCGAAGCCCTGCTCCTTCAGCAGCGCCGCCGTAACCGACGAATCGACGCCGCCCGACATGGCGACGACCACGCGGGTGCGCGACGGCTCCTTATGGATGCCCAGGGCGTTCATTGGGTCGGTATAGGCCGCACGACGGCCGGATCAAGGGGGATCGTGACATCCCGGCTGCGTCTCTTATCCGTTCAGGCGGTCCGTCATCCGCCGTCGGCCGCCGCCTGCCGCGTAAAGGCGACAGTCACGCGCATGCCATCCCCTGGCTTCGCGTCGACCGTTACCTTGGCTTTGGCGTTGTCGCGCAGCGATTGCACGATCAAGGCGCTGAGTTTGCCGCGTTGCGGCCATTCGGTTCCAGGCGGCAAGCCGACGCCATCGTCGGCCACGACCACCCGGCAGCCCACCTCGTCGGCAATGCTGTGCAGGGTGATCGTGCCGCCGTCGCGGCCGGCGAACGCATGCTTGAGGGCGTTGGTGAGCAGCTCGTTCACGACCAGCCCGGTCGGCATCGCGACGTTGACGGAGACCGGGTAGGTATCGACCTTGAGATCGAGGCGGATGCCTTCCACCGCGTGCGATTTCATGACCCTGGATGCGATCTGACTCAGATAGACGCCGAGGTCGACCTCGCTGCCCATTCCGTCGGACAACAGTGCCTCGTAGAGGAGTTGGAGGGCTTCGATCCGGCCGGCAAGCCTGTCGAAGCGCGAGGCCGGAATTCCGCCTTCCGCATTGCGCGCCTCCATCCGGATCAAGGCCGTGATCATTTGCAGGTTGTTCTTGACGCGGTGCTGCAGCTCCCGCAGCAGCAGATCCTTCTCGCGGACCCGCTCCTCGAGGGCCTCGCGCTCCGCCGTGCCGTGCGCCGTCACGTTCACCAGGGCGACAAGCCGGAACAGCACCTCGCCATCGTCGTTCTCGATCAGGTTGGAATACACGTCGACGAACGACGGCTCGTGCCCGTTGCGCTCGATCCGGAATAGACCAACATAGTCGCTGGAGCCGACGACCGCGATCCCCAGACTACGGTCGGCTTCCGCCGCTTCGCCGCGGCCCTCGAGAACGCTCCATGGCTTCCCCGTGACCCCGGCGGCCGCCTGTCCGCTCAGCTTCTCGAATTCAGGATTGGCATAGACGATGCGCTCTTGGTCCTTTACTTCCGCGACCACGAGGGCAATCGGTATCTGATCGAGAAAGCGTCTGAACTGCTCGCTTTCTAGCGCGTCGGCCAGATTGGGCGTTGCCAGCAGCTCTTCCACCTGGCCCGGTTCGTCGTTGCCTGCGGTCATCGCGCGTCCCGAATCGATGGCGCGGCATCGGCGACTGTCGCTTGAACGCATCCCGGAATGGACATCGAACCTCGGCACCCAGGAAACCGTCCGGCCCCGACTCGTTGACGCCTGCGCATCGGGCCCGACGGACTGCTGGCGCGATGCAGTCGTCGCCCACGCGGGCCGCCCCAGCTTTGGCAGTCATAGCCCTCAGCGTCCCGAAGGTCGAGCCCTGAGCGACAGCAGGCAGCGCCGGGACGCGCAACCATCGCACCTGGCGCTCACATTTCCGCAGCGCATCGTCCGTGAAACCCTTGAAGCCCGGCCTCGATCGGCGCCGGATGGTCGCACGCGACGTTCAGCGTCCCGGCGGCGGGCTGCCGTCCCGTGCCAGCCGCGTCTTGCCGCCACCTTCGAAGACCGTGACGCGATCGCCGGTTTGCAAATTTGCCTCGTTGGTCTGCACGACATTGATCACCGAGCCGTCGTCCATCTGGACATGAAAGCGCGTGCCCTGTCCGGCGGTGATGCCGCGCTCGATGGCGTTGCCGGCGATGGCGCCGATGATGGCGCCGCCGGCGCCGGCCAGGATGCTGCCGGTGCGGCCGCGGGCGATCGAGGCGCCGATCGCGCCGCCGGCCACCGCGCCGCCAACGGTGCCGATGCCGGAACTGGTGCCGGATACCGGTACGTCCTCGACGGCGATGATCCGGCCATGGTGGACCTGGCCGGCGCGTTGCAATTCGCTGCGGCTGTAGGTTTCACCGGTATGCGATGGGCCGCACGCGGCCAACAACAAGATCGCGGCCGCCAGCCAAGCCGGCGCGCGGGCGATCACGGTCGGTTTCATCGTCATCCTCCCCGGTGCGCGGTCCATTATGCCGCGCAATACGGCCAAAATCGGGCACTCACCCCGTTACGGCCACTTCGCTGATTTTACTCCCGCTCGTCGATCCAGGCCATCTGGATCGCCTCGAGGATCTTTTCGTTCGACCGGTTCGGGTCGTCCTCGAACATCGGCAATTCGATCACCCAGCGGTGCAGGTCGGTAAAGCGCAGGTTGACGTTGTCGGCGTCGGGGTGGCGCTCCTCCAGCTCGATGGCGATGTCGCGCACGTCGGTCCATTTCAGCTTGCGCATTGCACCCCCAGCTACGTCATGTCAGCGGCTCATAGACGCCTTCATGGTGAGCCTGTCGAACCATGAAGGCTTCACACCAGCGGCAGTGCCGACCACTTCATGGTTCGACAGGCTCACCATGAAGCTGCGTGCCGTCGGCTCACTTGTCGACCATCATGTTGCGGGTCGCCGCCGGCAGCTTGACGGTCAGGCCATCAAGCTCGGGCGTGATCTTGATCTGGCAACCCAGGCGCGAGGTGTGGGTCAGGCCGAAGGCAAGGTCGAGCATGTCCTCCTCGTCCTCGGTCGCCTCCGACAGCTTGTCGTACCAGGCCTTGTCGACAATCACGTGGCAGGTCGAGCAGGCCAGCGACCCCTCACAGGCACCTTCAAGGTCGACGTGGTTGCGATGGGCGATTTCCAGCACGCTCAGTCCCAGCGGTGCGTCGACCTCCTTGCGATTGCCGTTCTTCTCGATGAACACCATTTTCGGCATTGCCAACTCCGCAGGGCGACGCGCGCGGCGTCAGCCAATCTTCGACTCAAGTGTGGCGACCGACAGGCCCGTCAAGGCCGAGCGGATGCCGCGATCCATGCGCCGTTCGGCAAAGACCTTGGTGCGTTCCTCCAGTGCCTGGGCCGCGGCGTTGATCGCCTCGCGGTCGGCAGCCTCGATCGTCAGCCGCAGCCGATCGATGTCGGCGTCCAGTGCGGCGCGTTCATCCGTTGCCAGCAGGTCGGCGTCGGCCGCAAGCGCCGCTTCCAGGGCCAGCAGCAGGCGCCTGGCCTCGACCCGCGCTTCGACCAGCAGGCGATTTTCCATGTCCTCCTGCGCATGCTCCAGGCTGTCGTAGAGCATGCGGGCCATGTCCTCTTCGGAGATGCCGTACGACGGCTTGACCTCGACCCGCTGCGCGACACCGGTGGTCTTCTCTTCGGCCGCCACCGTCAGCAGGCCATCGGCGTCGACGGCGAAGGTGACCTTGATGCGCGCGGCGCCGGCGGCCATCGGCGGAATGCCGTGCAGCTCGAAGCGCGCCAGGCTGCGGCAGTCGGCCGCCATCTCGCGCTCGCCCTGCACGACATGCAGCGCCATGGCGCCCTGGCCGTCCTGGTAGGTGGTGAACTCCTGCGCCAGCGACGCCGGAATCGGTGTGTTGCGCTGAATGACCTTCTCGACGATGCCGCCCATGGTCTCGATGCCCAGCGACAGCGGCGTGATGTCCAGCAGCAGGGTGTCAGAGCCGACCGTCAGCGCCTCGGCCTGCAAGGCAGCGCCGAGCGCCACGACTTCGTCAGGATCGATGTCGGACAGTGGCGGCTTGCCGAACAACTCGGCGACCCGTCGGCGCACCAGCGGTACACGCGTCGAACCGCCGACCAGCACCACGCCCTGCACCTCGCCGGGTTCGAGCCCGGCGTCCGCCAGCACCCGGGTGCAAATGCCGATGGTGCGATCCACCAGCGGCGCGATCAGGCCTTCGAAGTCAACGCGACGGATCTTGTGTACCGACGTGCGTCCGTCGAACGCGAGGCTGACCTCGGCGGCCTCGGCGTCGGTCAGCGCCTCCTTGGCGCGGCGCGCCGCGAGCAGCGCCAGCTTGACGTCGCCTGCCCGCGCGGCAGCCGCCTCGCCGCGCGTCGTGCGCTCGGCCAGCGCCCGCTCGGCGATCGCGTGGTCGAAATCGTCGCCGCCCAAGGCGGCGTCGCCGCCGGT
>DATFGV010000481.1:0-8633 GCA_035249115.1 Vineibacter sp. | reverse complement strand
TGATCGCGGTCACGTAGTCGACGGCGTCAACGAGGTCGCGTTCGAGGCGCGACATCTTGAGAGCGTCCAACCGCACCACCTGGCGCCTCAGGAATTGTCCCTGGCTCTCCGCGACCTGGGTGCGCAGGCTCTCTTCGTGGTTGTGCGATATGTATATCAGCCGGGGTCGGGCCGGCCGGTTCGCGTAGTGCTCCAGCACCCGCGGCAACGCCCAAGCGACGGCGACCCCGTCAAAGACGATCCCGTTCCAGTCGTCGCGCGCCAGCAAATCGTGCAGCATCCGCTGCATCTCGCTCGTGCGGCAGCGGTGCACGACGTGCGGCAGTACCGACGTCAGGCTGCGCCAGCGCGACAGCGGACGATGCGCGTCCAGCCACCATACGGCGCGCGAATCGCGGAAGCCCTTCCACTTCGGTGAATCCTGACGGCCGAGGCCAAGCACCTCGATTTCCGTATCGGCCTGGGCGATGGCGTCGATCAGGCCGCCGGAGTAGACGAACTGGCCATTGTGGCGCGGCTCAGGATCGGCATAGGTGAGCCAGAGGCAGCGCACCGGCCGGCCGTCGCGCCCGTCAGTAGGCGTGGCCGCCGGTGAAGCCGCCAAAGACGGTTCGCAGGATGATCTTGAGGTCGAGGCCAATCGACCAATGCTCAATGTAGTAGAGGTCATGCTCGACCCGCTTGCGGATTTTCTCGATGGTGTCTGTTTCGCCGCGCCAGCCGTTGACCTGGGCCCAACCCGTGATGCCAGGCTTCATGCGGTGGCGTGAATCGTAGTACCGGACGGCCTCCTGGTAGAGCAGCGGTCCGGCCTTGGCGGCAAGCGCATGGGGGCGCGGGCCGACAATGGACATCTCGCCGCGCAGCACGTTGATGAACTGCGGCAGCTCGTCCAGGCTGGTGCGACGCAAGAAGGCGCCCAGGCGCGTCACCCGCGGATCGTTGCGACGGGTGAGCTGCTCGGCGTTGTCGTCCCGCGACTCGTCGTACATCGTGCGGAACTTCAGGACCTCGATCAGCTCGTTGTTGAGGCCATACCTTTTCTGCCTGAACAGCACCGGCCCCGGACTGTCGAACTTGATGAGCGCGGCGATCGCCAGCATGAGCGGTGAGATCAGCGCCAGGATCGCCGTCGCCAGCAGCCGGTCCTCAATCCCCTTCGCGACCCGGCGCCAGTCGCGCAGCGGCCGGTCCATGATGTTCAGCAACGTCACGTCGCCGACATGGCTGACGTCGAGCCTGCCGAGTTGCAGGGCGAACTCGTCCGGGCAAAGGCGGATGTCGACCGGCACCTGACTGAGCTTATTCAGGACGGCCGCGAGCCGCAGGTCGGCCGACAACGGCAACGCCACCACGACGGTCGTGATACCCAACCGCCGGACGTCGGCCACCAGGTCGTCGACGTCGCCGGCGATCCGGTATCCGAGACAATGCATGCCGGCCGCCCGCTCCTCCGGGCCGTCGGCATACAAGTTGACGATCCGCATGTCGGGATCGCGACGCGCGTTGACCTGCATCACGAACCGCCGCGCAACGGCACCGACACCGAGCACCGCCACCACCGCGCCCAGCTTTCCCTGACGCCGCCACACAGTGATCAGCCAGCTCAGCGCGAGGCGGATCAATCCGAGCGCGGCAACGCCGCCGGTCAGCCACAACACGAACCAGTTGACCGTGGCCGGGATCGCGGCCCCCGCAACCCAGGCGATCAGTCCCAACGCGGCGATGCCCACGAGAAGCGCCGCAGCCACCTGAGCCGTCGCGGTGACCAGCCGGCCCAACGTGTCGATCTTGTAGGCGCCCAGCAGGTACAAGGCGTTGGCGACCAGCAGCGCGCCGAGAACCACGATGGGTGCGACCGCGCGCCAGTCGAGCTCGGCGATCACCGGACCGAACTGGGCCGACGCCAGACCGGTGGCCAGGACCACGATGCCGTCCATCGCGGCGACAAGGCGCGTGATGACGGATGGCGTCAGCCTCGGCGCGACATGCCGCCGGCGATCGGGCGCCACCACGGGTTCCGTTTCCGCCATATCCGCAATGCTGATGGAGGCCGCCGTCAACGCAGGGCGAAGAGTCATCGAGCCACCCAATTCCAATGTGGTCAGGCGCCTGGATCCGAACCAGGAGCATCGTCACGTGCGCCGGTCCCGCACCTCGCCGGGACCGCCGTTGCGCCACCGTTGCGGCGATTCTCCATGCCGGAACGGCGCCGGTCTTGTGATCAAGTTGGGGCGTTCTGTTCCGGCTGGTTCACGCAGGAGAATGAAGGCGTTGGCTCCCCTGCGCCGCCGACAAGGCTTGCCATGATCGTCGAGGCGAAACCGGTCGCCGTGCGGGTCGAGACGAACGACCGCGCGGCCCTTGGCACGACAAAGGTGGCCGGACCGTCCGCGATCATCCGCTCGATGGCGGCGGCAAGCCTGGCAGGGTCCGTGGTATCGGTCGTCAGGCCAAGGCCATGGTCGCGCACCAGGCGTCCCAGCAGGCCGAAATCCTGGGTCAGCAGCGGCAGTCCGGCGCGTGCCGCCCAGAGCAATACGCCGCTCGAGCCGACGAAGCGCTGGTAGGGCGCGAGGACGATGTCGCTGTCACGAACCAGGCGGTCGAGTTCGTCGGCCGCCAGCCATCGATCGTCGATCCGTAGAGCGAGCCCTGGTCGCACCGCGGTGATGTGCCGGACGCGCGCCGCGACGGTGTCCCGCAACGCCGGTTCAATCCGACCGGCTATCGTGACGGCGATCTGCGAGGCGGTTGCAGGCCGGATGCGAGCCAGTGCGTCGAGCATCACCAGCAGGCCCTTGCGTTCGGTCAGGTAGCCGAACAGCACCAGCCCGTAGCGCCTTGCGGCCGTCGCCGGCGCGGGCTCGGCGCGGTCAACGTCGTCCTTAGCCGGATAGGCCGGGTCGGGGATGAAGCGCAGCTTTGCGCCGTGCCGATAGTGACGCACGGCATACGGTGGAAAGTACGGATCCAGCGACAACACCGTCGTGACATCGCGATTGAGCAGCATCAGCTGATACATGATCGTCTTGCGCAGGTCGCGCAGCCGCTCGCCGAGGCCGGGGCGATACACACCCAGGGTCGCGTAGTGGACGGAAGGCCGGAACAGGATGCCGGAGATCCGCGCGCCGCCCATCCCCAGGCCCAGGGCGAACGGCACACAGAGGTGGTCGAGCGACAGGAAATGCCCGGCCTGCGCACCGGTTCGTCGCAGATAGCGACGCATCAACCACCACCGCGCGAACGCCGCCAAGGTCAGGAAGCGGCTGGTGCACAACCGGCGCTCATGCGGCCGCAGCGTCAGGACGCGAACCCGCCCGCCGCCCACCGTCCGCAGCTGCCGCTGCAGATGCGCGGCCACGTCGGCCGCGACCACCAGCGACACGGCCGGCCGCTCTGGCCCGGCATCGGCGAAGGCGACGATATGTTCAAGCCATTCGCGCGGATGGCCCTCGGAGTCCGGTTCGAACACCAGGACGTGCTGTCGGCCGGCGACGCTATGCATGGGCGCAGAGGGCATCGAGCCGGGTCACGAACTCGGACAGCACTTTGTGCTTGGCCACGTGCCGCTCGACGAACTGCCTCCCGCGTCGGCCGAGATCGGCGCGCAGGGCGGTGTCATCCGCCAACCGCAGCACCGCGTCCGCGAAGGCCGCCGGGTCGTAGGGCGGCACACAGAGGAAGGCGCCACTTCGCTCGCGCAGCTGCCAGAGCGAACTTCCGGGGCCGGCGGTGGCGACGAACGGCCGGCCGGCGGCCATGATGCTGAAAGCCTTCGAGGGCACCGCGAACGCCGCCGCGCTGGGGTCCTGCGGCACCAGGTGAATGTCGCCGGTCGCCAGCCCCTCGCTGAAATTCCGTTCAGGCAAAAGCTCTTCCACCCTGACGTTGCGCAGTTCGCGATCGGCGATCGTGGCGCGCAACGTCGTGGCCTGGCTGCCGGTGCCACGCACCACGATGTCGATTTCGGGCCGTTTGGCTTGTAACTGCGCAGCCAGCCCGATGACCTGGTCCAACCCCTGCTTCTTGCCGAGGTTGCCGCTGTAAAGCAGCGTCATCCTACCGGCGGCGTTTGCCGCGATCGGTTGTATGTGGTCCGTGTCGACCCAGATCGGCACGACTTCGATCGGCGTGGTGACACCGATACGCCGCAATTCGTCGGCCATCTCTTTCGATAGCACGACCACCAGGTCGGCCCGATTGAGCACGAGCCGTTCGCACACCTGCATCATGCGGCCGAACCACCCCGGCCCGACCATGCCGAGGCCGCGGGCAAGGCCGGATTGGATGTCGTGCACGATGGCGACGCAGCGGCCATCGCGCATCCGCGCCATCGTGCCGAGCGCGACGCTAAGGATCGAGGGGCAAAGCGACAGGACGACCGCGTGTCTGGCGATCCGGCCGGTGGCGAGGGCGACGGCGCCATTGAGCAGGAACCAGGCTTCGCCGAGCACGCGGGCGCCGGCTGAGCGGCGACGTGGAATCCACGCACCCAGACGTTCGACGACGACGCCGTTGAACATTTCCCGCATCGATCGCGCCGACCGGTACTCGGAAAACGCTTCGGGCGTCGGATAGTGGGGTCGGCCGGTCAGCACCGTCACCTGCCGGCCGCTGCCGACCAGCCATTCGGCGAGATCGGCGTTGAACGGCGCCGAGCCGATCAGCTCCGGGCGGTAAAACTGGGTGACGAACAGCACTTCGCTCGGGCGCATGATCGTCACCCGATGCGCGCCGCGACGGGCCGCGCGTATTCGCGGCCTCCGGCAGCCTCGGCGTAGCGGCGATACTGCTTGGGTACGACCCTCGACATCACCACGCCGGCGACGTCGGCGTTCGCCTCGACGATCTGCTTCAGGCCCTGCAGGATCGTGTCCCGTCCGGTGTGACCCCAGCGGGCCACGAAAACCACCTTTTCGACCATGCGCGCGAACGCCAGCACTTCGGCGCCGACCATGACCGGCGGCGTGTCGAGGATGATCTGGTCGTAGTCCGGCGCCAGGGCGTCGAGAACGACCCGCATCCGATGCGATGTCAGCAGGTGCGTCGCCTGCGGAATCCACTCGCCAGCCGGTATCACGTCGACGCCGGACAGGGCATCGTGGTGAATGTAGGCGTCGAGGTCGACGGTCTCGCTGGCCAGCAGGCCGGCCAGGCCGTTGTGGTTGGAGCAGCGAAACAGCTGGTGAAGCCTGGGGCAGCGCCAGTCGCAATCGACCAGCAATATCCTCTTGCCGTTGCTGGCCAGAAGCCGTCCCAGGGACGCGACCAGCACCGACTTCCCCTCCGCGGGCACCGCGGAAGTGAACAGCACGGTGGTGGGCGACTCCGACGTCTGCGACAGCTCGAGACCGATATGCAGTCGGCGCAACGCCTCGCTGAACGGCGAGGTCGGCTTGCGCAGGACATGGATTTGAGGCGGCGTGCCGCCACCCAGCTGCGGGATCATGGCGATCACCGGCAGGCCGGTCGCGGCGACGATCTGGTCGGCCCTGCGGAACGTCCGGTCGGCCGACTCGCGCATCAGCGCAATCGCCGCCCCGACCAGACCGCCGCCAACGGTACCCAGCAGCGCCAGCAGCATCTTGGGCGGGTACGACGGCGCGTAGGGCATGGCGGCAGGCGAAACGAGCTTGGCGTTTGCCTGCTGGGTCTGCTCCAGTCCGGTCGTCTGCTTGGCACGGTTCAGCATGGCTTCCAACAATTGCCGGTTGACGCTGGCATCGCGTTCCAGGGAGTCGAGTTCGATCGCGCGCTCGTTGACGTTGCCCATCTGGCTCTTGAGTTGCTCGAAATTCTTGCTCAGCGCCTCGTACCGAGCCGTCGCCGTCCGCGCCTCGCGCGCCAGGCTGTCGATCACCTTGGCGACTTCCGCCGCGATGCGGCCCTGGATGTCCGCCAACTGGGCGCGCGCGTTCATCATTTCGGGGTGTCGCGCCGCATAGGTGACGGACAGTTCGGCGATCTTGCGCGCCACCTCGACCTGCTGCTGCTTCAACGATGCGATCACCGGCGAACGCAGAACTTCCGGCACGCTCTCGCCGACCGGTTGCCCCTGCCGCAGGGCCTGGGCCTCGCTCAAACGCGACTCGGCCTCCGCCTTGGCAGCCTGTGCCTGGATCAGCTGCGTGTTCAACTCGGTGAGCTGCTGCGATGTGACACCGGTGGTCTGGCCCTTGTACAGTCCGTGGCGCTTGCGATAGGCCTCGACGGCCTCGTCCGATTTTCGCACCTGGTCGCGCAGCTCGGCGATGCGACCCTGCAGGAATTTCTCGACCTGCTCCGCGGTCTTGATCTTGTCGGCGCGCTGGTGTTCGAGATAGGCGTCCGCCAGCGCATTGGCGATCGAGGCCGCCAACTCGGGGTTTTGCGACGAGGCCTTGATGCTGAGCACGTGCGATCGACCGAGTACCGATACGTCGACGCGCTCCAGAACGGCATCGACGATACGGGCCTCGCGCAACAGGGCCGGATCGACGGCCGGCGTTGCCGCATCCTTGCGGAGCAGCGAGGCGAGCCACTGCTTGGGGTTAAGCTCGGCCAACAGCCGCGACAACGGCGACGACGATCGCAGTTCGGCGTTGAACTCGGGCACTTCGGCCAACTTGAGGCGGCCGATGACCTCTCTCGCGACGCCGCGCGACTGGACGACGAAGCTTTCGTTCTGGACCCGCTCCTGATCCGGACTGGCTTCGGCGATGATCGAGTCCATGTTGAGGTAGCGCGGCGACTGCACGCCGACCTGCACCCTCGACTCGGCGACGTAGTACGACGGCAGCGACAGCGCCAGCGCCGCGACCGAGCCACCCAGCAGCATGGCGCACGTCACGACGAGGTAGCGATGGCGCCACAGCTTGCGCAGGGTCTCGAGGAAATCCTGTTCGCGCTCTGGCGCCGCGTACAACGACGGGTCCATCGGCACGGACCTCTCCCGTACCGGGCTCCGTCGCCGCCCGCGCAGTCGATCGGGAAGCTGCTGCATCAAGTGCGCCTCTCCTTGTCGGCCGCCGCGTTCACAGACGACCTCGCTTGCTCCGTCGTTCGCCGGGTCGAGCCGCGATCAACGGGGCGCCGCGCACGCCGTCAGGCGCGCCCGTAATTGTCGGCGATCCGCACGATGTCGTCCTCGCCGAGGTATGCGCCGGATTGCACCTCGATCAGGTGCAACGGCAGCTTTCCCGGATTCTCCAGGCGGTGCTCGGTGCCGATCGGGATGTAGATCGACTCGTTCTCCCTCACCAGCATGCGCTCGGCGCCACGCTGGACCATCGCCGTACCCTGTACCACCACCCAATGCTCGGCGCGGTGGAAGTGCTTCTGCAGGCTGAGTTTGGCGCCGGGCTTCACCATGATCCGCTTGACCTGGAACCGCTCACCCGAATCGACCGACCGATAGTAACCCCACGGCCGATGGGTGGTTATGTGCTGCACCCGCTCCGGGCGGTTGTCCTGCCGCAGACGGTCGACCATGCCCGAGACATCCGTCGCCGATCCGGCGCGCGCCACCAGGATCGCGTCGTCGGTCGACACGACGACGACGTCGTCAAGGTCGATCGCCGCGACCAGCTTGCCGCCGGCATGGATGTAGGAGTTGCGGACCCGGTCAAGCATGACGTCGCCACGCACGACATTGCCCTGATCGTCGTGCGGACCCATGCCCCGCAGCGCCTGCCACGAACCGAGGTCGCTCCACGCCATGTCGACCGGTATCACCGCGGCGCGATCGGTGTGCTCCATCACGGCCTTGTCGATCGACAGCGATGGCGCCTCCGACAGCGCCGCGGCGTCGAGCCTGAAGAAGCCAAGGTCTTCGGCGCCGCCCTTGACGGCGCGTTCGCACGCCGCAAGCATCGCTGGATTGAGGCGGCCGAGCGCCTCAAGCAGATGCCGTGCGGTGAACATGAAGATTCCGCTGTTCCAGAAGAAGATGCCGCTTTCCACGAATCGCTCGGCGGCCGGCCGATCCGGTTTTTCGATGAAGCGGTCGACGACGAACACCCCGTCGCCGCCCAATGGCGCACCGACCTGGATATAACCGTAGCCGGTATCGGGATTGTCGGGCTTGACGCCGAATGTGACGAGCATCCCGCTCCGCGCCGCGGCCATGCCGCGGGCGATGGACTCGTGGAACTTCGCCGCCGATCCAATGACATGGTCGGACGGCTGCACCACCATGAGCGCATCGGGATCGCGGTCGCTCAGCCACAGCGCCGCGGCGGCGATCGCCGGCCCGGTGTTGCGCGCGACCGGCTCCAGCAGGATCTGCTGCGGCACCGCGCCCACCTGACGGAGCTGCTCGTCGATCAGGAAGCGATGCTCATCGTTGCAGACGACGATCGGCGGCGCGAAGCCGACGTCGCGCATGCCGCGCAGCACGGTTTCCTGCAGCATGCTGCGCTCGGTGTTCAAGGGCAGCAGCTGTTTCGGGTACGCGGCCCGCGACAATGGCCACAGCCGCGTGCCGGCACCGCCCGACAGGATCACGGGATGGAGCAGCGCGGATCCCTCGACGCGGAAGCGAGCGAGATCGGCGATCGTATCCATGACGCGTTTCACCCTTGTAGCGACGGAAGAGCCCGACGCTATGGCCCGCCGCGTTCAGCGACCAGTGATCAAAATGTGGTCCATCA
>DATFGV010000480.1:0-6339 GCA_035249115.1 Vineibacter sp. | reverse complement strand
CGCCATATCGCGCAGCAACCGGCGCTGACAGACTGGGTCGCCGAAGAGCTGCTGCCCAGCCCGCAGGTACAACGCGATGACGACTGGCTCGGTTTTCTGAAGGCCTACGGCGGCTCGATCTATCATCCGGCTGGCACCTGCAGGATGGGGGCGGCGCATGACCGCATGGCGGTGGTCGACGAGCGTCTGCGGGTGATGGGCGTGCGTGGCCTGCGTGTCGCCGACGCCTCGGTCATGCCTCAGGTCGTGTCGGGCAATACCAACGCGGCCTGCATCATGATCGGCGAGAAATGCGCCGACATGGTGCACGCCGACGCGGCATAGGAATCGCCTTCAATCCACGCGACGCGTGGGCGGGAGGTCCCATCCAACCTCGGAGCACACGATGGACTACGAGCAGATCAAGTACGACGTGAAGGACAGCGTCCTCACCATCACCCTGAACCGGCCGGACAAGCTCAACGCCTTTACCGGACGCATGCTGACGGAGCTGCTCGACGCAATCGACCGCGCCGACCGCGACGATGGCGTGCGTGCCGTTGTCTTCACCGGCGCCGGCCGCGGCTACTGTGCCGGCGCCGATTTGTCGGGCGGCGCCAACACATTCAACGCCGAGAACCGCGGACCAGTGGATCCTGGCCTGGACGGCCACCGCGACGGCGGCGGCATGCTGACCCTGCGCCTGTTCGAGTGCCTGAAGCCGCTGATTTCGGCCTGCAACGGCCCTGCAGTGGGCGTCGGCGTCACCATGCAGCTCGCCATGGACATACGCCTGGCGTCGGAGGCGGCGCGCTATGGTTTCGTCTTCACCCGCCGCGGCATCGTGATGGAGGCTTGTTCGAGTTGGTTCCTGACCCGGCTGGTCGGGCCGCAGCAGGCGCTGGAGTGGGTGATGACCGGCCGCGTCTTTTCGGCCGAGGAGGCGCTGGCCGGTCGCCTGGTGCGCTCGGTCCACAAACCCGAGGCGCTGCTGCCCGAGGCCCACAAGCTCGCGCGTGAGATCGCCGACAACACCGCGCCGGTGTCGGTGGCGCTGAACCGGCAGATGCTCTGGAAGATGATGGGCGCCGACCATCCCATGGAAGCGCACAAGGTCGATTCCAAGGGTATCTACGCGCGCGGCAAGTCGGCCGACGTGCGCGAGGGCGTGGTCTCGTTCCTGGAGAAGCGCAAGGCCAATTTCCCCGACAAAGTCAGCAAGGACATGCCGGTCTACTTTCCGTGGTGGAAGGAGCGCACTTTCGGATAGGACGCTGGCGCCAGCTGGCATCCGCTGGCTGACGTCCCTTGAGACGCCCGATCGCGCGAGCCGACGTGTGGTCTACTCACCGTCCGACGAAGCGCGGCGGGCGTTTCTCGACGTAGTGGGCGACGCCCTCCTTGAAGTCGGCGCTGGCGAAGCTCAGCTCCATCTCGTGATTGGCCGCCGCCGTCGCCTCGGCCAGGGTCTGGAACTGCGCGTCCCACAGCTGGCGCTTCATGACGGCGGTCGAGCGCGGCGACACCGCCTCGGCCAGCATGCGGGCGTAGCTGCGCGTTTCAGACATCAGCATCGCGTCGGGCAGGACGCGGTTGAGCATGCCCATGGCCTGCGCCTCGGGCGCGCAGAACTTGCGGGCCGACAGCAGCAGGTCAAGCGCATTGGATGGGCCGACCAGCTTGGGCAGCAGCCAGGAGATTCCATGCTCGGCGATCAGACCGCGGGCGGCGAAGGCGGTGGTGAAGACGGCGTTCTCGGCGGCGAAGCGCAGGTCGCAGTACAGCGCCATGACAAGGCCAAGGCCGGCACAAGGGCCATTGATGGCGGCGATGATCGGCTTGGGAATCGACGGAAAGTACGAATAGGTCATTCGGAAATCCGGCATGCCGCTGCCGCCGGAGGGAACCGCTTCGGCCCGCGTCGTGCGCTCGCCGGCGGTACCCGTGGCGCCGATCGTCTGCAGCCCGCCCATGTCGGCGCCGGCACAGAAACCGCGCCCGGCGCCAGTCAAGATGATGGCACGCACCTCGGGGTCATTGCCGGCCGCGTGCATCGCCGCCTTCAGCTCGGCGTGCATCTGGCTGGTCCAGGCGTTGAGCCGGTCCGGCCGGTTCAATGTCAGCGTACGAACGCGATCGGCGGTGTCGACAAGGACCGTCGTGTCGGTCATGGCATGCTCTCCTGGCGTCGCCCCGGGTATGGGCGATGTGCGTGTTTGATCGTTGATTTGTCCCGCCGGCCATAGTGATCTGGGGCGCTGAGCGCGACAAGCGAGGACGCATGACCGGCCCCGAATTCGCCGCATTGCTGGCGCGCATGACCAGCGCCGCCGAGGCCAAGGATGGCGCCGGGTTTGCCGCCTGTTTCGCCGAGGATGGTATCTACCACGACTACATCTACGGCGATCATGTGGGCCGCGCCGCCATCGCCGACATGCTGGTGAGTTACTTCCATCGCGATGCCACTAACTACCACTGGTCATTCTTCGAGCCGGTGGTGAACGGCGACCTAGGCTACGCCTGGTCGCTGTCGGCTTTCGAATCGTCAGTGCCCGAGTTCACGGGAAAGCGGGTGGTGATCGACGGCATGAGTCGATTTCGCCTGAGGGATGGCCTCATCGCGGACTACGCCGAATCGGTCAATGGCGGCGTCGCCATGGCGCAGCTGGGCGTGGCGCCCGAGCGCATGGCCAAAGTGATGGGCAAGTGGGCGGGCTGGCTCAAGGCGCGGCCCGAGACGGCTGCCTATCTGGTGCGCACATAAGGAGGACACTATGGCCAAGCGCGAAGTCGAAACCCCACAAGACATGATGAAGCTGGTCGGACAGGAGATCGGTGTCAGCGACTGGGTAGCCGTGACGCAGGACCGCATCAACCAGTTCGCCGACGCGACCGGCGATCATCAGTGGATCCATGTCGACGTCGAGAAGGCCAAGAAGGAGATGCCCGACGGCAAGACCATCGCGCATGGCTACCTAACCTTGTCGCTGATCCCGATGTTCGGCCATGACATTCTGCAGATCAAGAAAGTGTCGCGCGGTCTCAACTACGGCTGCAACAAGGTGCGCTTCACCAACACGGTGCCGGCCGGCAGCCGGCTGCGGGCGCGGCAGAAGCTGCTGGCGGCTGATCCAATGCCGGGCAACGGCGTGCGCATGACTTACGAGTGGACGATCGAGCGCGAAGGCGCGGAGAAGCCGGCCTGTATCGCTGAGACCATGTCGATCGCCTATGCCTGAGCCTGCTTCCAGCGTGCACCGGAGCGGCGCGCGGCGCAGCTTGGCATCACATGCTACGCCGCACCGGCCTTGCTGAAACGCGAGGAACTGACGCCCGAGCGCGTCGATCAAATCGCCCGCGAAGCCAAGGCGGCGGGCTTCGACTATTTCCTGTCGCGTGAGGAGCGGGAGCGGCGGCTGGCCGAGGCGCTGGCGTGGTGGACGCGGGGCACCGACACCTGGGTGTTCGGCTATGGCTCGCTGATGTGGAACCCGGCGTTCCAGTTCATTGAGCAGCGGCCGGCGCGACTGGAAGGCTATCGCCGCAGCTTCTGCTTCTGGATCCCGCTGGGTCGTGGCTCGCCAGAGAAGCCGGGGCTGATGCTGGCCATCGAGCAGGGCGGCGTCTGCGACGGGCTGGCTTATCGCGTGGCGGCGGCGGAAGTCGAGACCGAGTTCTCAATCCTGTTCAATCGCGAGATGCTGAGCGGCGTTTACGACGCGGTCTGGGTCGACGTCACCGATCAGGGTGGTCAGCACCTCAAGGCCGTGACCTTCGTCATCAATCCGACCCACCCGCAATACTGCGGTCGCCTCGAGCTGGACCGCAAGGCCGACCATATCGCCCACGCCGAGGGACGCCGCGGCACCTGCCGTTCGTACCTCTTCGAAACCGCCGATCATTTGCGCGAACTGGGGGTCAACGATCCGTACATCGACACGCTTGAGAGCGAGGTCTTGCGCCTGCGCGGCGGCTGCCGATGACCGACCTGCAAGCGCGCTGGGCGGCGACGCCCGGCAATCTGCGCGGAATCATGCTGGTGGCGATCTCCGGTGTGTTGTTCGCCGGCCTGAACGTCGCCACCTTCTACCCTGCCCAGGAACTGAACTCGCCGATGATGGCGTTTTGCCGCTATCTGTTCGGTGCCCTTTTCCTGCTGCCGATCTTCTTCCGCCGCGGCCTGGCGGCGCCGTTCCGCACCAACCGCCTGGGTCTGCACGCCGTGCGTGGCGCGCTGCACAGCGGCGGCATGCAGCTGTGGTTTATCGCACTACCCCTGGTCACGTTGGCCGACCTCACGGCGCTGGGCTTCACTGGGCCGATCTTCATCACTATCGGGGCGGCGCTGTTTCTGGGCGAGGATGTGCGGCTGCGACGCTGGCTGGCGGTGCTGTTCGGCTTCGTTGGCGCGATGCTGATCGTGCGGCCAGGCTTCGCCACGCTGGGTCTCGGCGTGCTGGCGGCGCTGGCCTCGACTCCGCTGTTCTCGGCTTCGAACCTGATGGCCAAGTCGCTGGCCCGCACCGACGCCGCCGACACGATCGTGCTCTGGCAGACCATCTTCATCGTGCTGTGCGCCGCGCCCTTCGCCATCGCATTCTGGCAAACGCCGAGTTGGACGCACGTCGGCTGGTTCCTGCTCGCCGGCCTGCTGGGCACGGTCGGGCACCTGGTGATGCAGTACGGCTACCAGGCGGCAGAGATTTCCGCCGTGCAACCCATCGGCTTTCTGTCGCTGATCTGGAACACGGCGTTCGGGTTCATGCTGTTCAGCCAGCAGCCTAGCACTTGGACCTTCATCGGCGCCGGCGTGATCTTTGCCAGCGTCATGTACATCTCGCACCGCGAGGCGGTGCGACAGGCCCAAATCCGGTCCGCCGACGACGGGGCCAAGCCCTAGCCGGGGCCGCCAGGATTCCGGGGTCAACCGGCCCGGCACCCCCCTTGTAGCGGGTTTGCCGGCCCACCAAATGCCAGTATAGTTACCTCAATGAGCCGGCCTTCGACGCCGGCCGTTTGTTTTTCGCGACGGATCTGACGATGGACAAGGTTCCCATGACGCCGGCGGGATTCAAGGCTCTGGAAGACGAGCTGAAGATCCTGAAGACGACCGAACGGCCGAACATCATCAAGCAGATTTCGGAGGCGCGTACGCACGGCGACCTGTCGGAGAACGCGGAATACGCCGCTGCGCGCGAGCGTCAGGGATTCATCGAGGGCCGCATCAGCGAGATCGAGGATGTGATCGCGCGCGCCGACGTCATCGACGTCGCCAAGCTGAAGGGCAGCAAGGTGATCAAGTTCGGCGCCACGGTGAAGCTTGCCGACGAGGACACCGAGGAGGAAGTGCGCTACCAGATCGTCGGACCGTTCGAGGCCGATCTGACCAAGCACCGCATCTCGATAACGGCGCCCCTGGGCCGGGCCCTGATCGGCAAGACCGTGGGCGACACGGTTGAGGTGCAGACGCCACGCGGCACCAAGAGCTACGAGATCATGCAGGTCCAATTCAAGTGAGCGGCCGCCGCGCCTCGCGATGATTGACGCCCGGCCTCGGCCGGGCGTTGTCGTTCGCCGTGACGGTGCTGCGGTTGACGGTCATTCTCTGCCACGACGGTGTCGTGCCACGGCGTCTTGAGGGCGGCGCAGATCGGCCGTGCGGCTTTGGACTCGTGCCCGCGCCGCCGCCAATGGTACCAACACTTTCCATCGACCCGGAGGAGGCGGCATGTCCGGCAAGGGACCGTTGGCGCGTTTCAAAGTGCTTGACCTGACCCGCGTGCGCGCCGGTCCGACCTGCGTGCGTCAGCTCGCCGATTGGGGCGCCGACGTGATCAAGATTGAGATGCCGCCAACTGCGGAGGAAGGCGAAGGCATGGGCGGTCCGCGTCATGGGCCTGACTTCTGGAACCTGCACCGTAACAAGCGGAGCATGACCCTGAACCTCAAGGAGCCGGACGCCGTCGTGATCTTCAAGCGCTTGGTGGCCGAGACCGACGTGGTGGTTGAGAACTACCGGCCAGACGTGAAGCACCGCCTCGGCGTCGATTACGAAACCCTGCGCCAGATCAACAAGCGCCTCGTCTACGCCAGCATCTCCGGTTTCGGCCAGGACGGTCCCTATGCGCTGCTCCCCGGTTTCGACCAGGTGGCGCAGGGCATGGGCGGCCTGATGTCGATCACAGGCTTGCCCGGCCAAGGCCCGGTGCGGGTCGGCATTCCGGTCGCCGACCTTACGGCCGGTATTTTCGCCGCAATGGGAGTACTGATCGCACTGCTGGAGCGCGAGCAGTCGGGCGAGGGCCAGTGGGTCCAGACCTCGTTGCTCCAGGCACAGATCGCGATGCTTGATTTTCAGGC
>DATFGV010000479.1:0-18326 GCA_035249115.1 Vineibacter sp. | reverse complement strand
TCGGCGTCGGCGCCGTAGACGTGGAACTCGCCGATGGCGACATAGCGATACTTCTTCAGCCGCGACTCGATGTGGCCGATCACCGACTCGTCGCGCACCCAGGTGCCGACGTCGCCGCGCGTGCGGTACGGTCGCAGCTCGGGGAGGATCAGGTCGGGTGCCGCCGCGTAGAGCTTCTGCGTGCCGTCGTCGTTCGAGCTGGAGACCATGGCGCGCTTCAGCCCGGCCCGGCGCAGGATAGCGATGGCTTCCTGGGTCGGCACCACGTCCCAGGCGTCGTGGCTGTAATGCACATGCGCGTCGAAGATCGGCATCAGGTCGGCGGCCCGCGCCGGCGCGACCCGGCCGGCGACCGTCGCCAGGAACAGCAGAGCAAACGTCGTGCAAGTAAGTCGGCGGACCATCACGTATTCCTTCAGCCTGTTGCCCGGCAGGCTAGCACCGGCGCGAGCCCGCGGCGAGCGCACGGCGCGACGACTAGCGCCGCCACAGCGCCGGCCACAGCCAAGCGCAGGTGAGCAGCGCGAGGACCGCCAAGGTGGCGTTCAGGAGAACCGCGTCGGCCGCGCCGATTTTTCCGGCCAGCCAGCCGATCTGCAGCGATCCCAGCTGGCCCAGCCCGATCGTCGTCGTCAGCACACCCATGATGCCGGGGCGGCGATCCGAGGGCGCGTGCGCCAGCACCAGCGAACTTTGCATCGAGGCGAACCACGCCATGCCGGTGCCGGCCAGGACCAGCGCCGCCGCCGACAGCGCATAGGCCGACGACAGGCCGAAACCGATCGCCCCTAGCGCCACGCCGAACGAGCCGGCCAGGAAAACCCGGCCGAACCAGGCCGGCCGTACCAGGACCGTGAGCACGACGGCCCCTGCCATGGCGCCAAGCCCCTCGGCCGAGGACAGCAGGCCGACATCGGCCGGCGTCGCGTGCAGCACCTCCTTGCCGATCACCGGCACCATGCTGGCGTAGGTAAACCCGAAGAAGTTGAGGCACAGGCTGACGCCCAACACGCCCTGGATTGGCGGACTGGCGCGCACCGCCGCTATGCTGTCGACGATATCCTGATGCAGGCGGCGCCCGGCGCCGGTGATCGACGGAGCCTGCGACGGCACGCCGAGCGCCAGCAGGAGGGCCGCCGCAAAGCACGCCAGCCCGAGCAGGTAGGCGGCGCCGATCCCGAAGACGCCGTACAGCGCGCCGCCAATGAACGGACCCGCCAGACGCAGCGCGCTGATGGTCGCCCAGTCGAAGCTGATCGCCGTGCCGGTGTTCTCGGGGCCAGCGGCAATGCTGATCAGGGTACGGCGGACCGAATTCTCCGAACTCCAGTAGATGCCGACGATCAGCGCCCCGAGCGTAACCTGCCACACGGTCAGCAGGTCGAGCAGCGCCAGCACGGCGAGCGCCGCGTAAGTGGCGCTGATCGTCACCAGTCCGATGCGCATCAGCCGCGCCAGCGGACGGCGCGCCGCCAGCACGCCCAGCATCAGGCCGGCGATCATTGGCATCGAGCGCATGAAGGCGACGATGGCCACCCAGGCCGGCGACCCGGTGACGTCGAACACGAAGATGCCGGCCACGACCATGTCGAGCCAGCGCATCACGCCAGTGGCGGCGCCGATCAGCCACAGCCGGCGAAAACCACGATCGGCGATCAGTCCGCCCAGTCCGCCTGCCGCCGCCACCTCGACTCCCTGGCCATTCTGGCGATTCTTACTTTCAGTCTGCCTGTCGATCGAGTTGCCTCACCCTGAGGAGCGGCGCGAAGCGACGCGTCTCGAAGGGAGAGGCGGCGCACCCCGCAACGGAAAGCCATTGTACCGTCAGACGTGCTTGACCTCGTCCTTCGAGACGCATCGCTACGCGATGCTCCTCAGGATGAGGTCACCCGCAGGGGAGAACCGGCTAGCTCGCCAGTGCTGCCGCCGCCGCGTCGAAGGCGGCCAGCGCCACCGCGACGTCGCGCTCGTCATGCGCCAGCGAGATGTAGAACTTGCTGTCGCCCTTGAGCACGCCGTGCTCGCGCAGCAGGCGATTGAAGCGGCGCATCATCTCCGGATCGCCGCGGGCCGTGTCGCGGTAGTCGTTCATTTCGCCCGAGGCGAAGACCACATCGAACAGCGGCGGTTCGCCGATCACCCGCGCCGTGATGCCGGCGGCGTCAAGTCGTTGCTGCAGGCCTTGCATCAGGGTGCGGCCGGTGGCGAACAGGCGATCGTAGACGCCGGGCCGGCGCAGCACCTCGAGGCTCGCGAGACCAGCGACAGCGGCGATCGGATTGCCGCTGAGCGTGCCGATCTGCGGCACGAAGCCCTCCTCGCCGACCGCGGCTCGGTCGAAATGCGCCATGATGTCGGCGCGGCCGGCGATGGCGGCCAGCGGAAAGCCGCCGCCGACGATCTTGCCCATGGTGCAGATGTCGGGCGTCACGCCGTAATGCTCCTGCGCCCCGCCATAGGCGAAGCGGAAGCCGGTCACGACCTCGTCGAAGATCAACGGGATGCCGTGCTTGCGCGTCAGCTCGCGCAGGCCGGCGAGGAAGCCCGGCTTGGGCCGGATCGAGCGCTGGAACGGCTCGACAATGACACCACCCAGCTCGTCCTTGTGCTCGGCGATCAGGGTCGCGGCGGCGTCGAGATCGTTGAACGGCGCCACCAGCATCTCCTGCCGCAGCGCGGCAGGAATGCCGGCCGAGTCCGGCGCCGCCTGCGGGAAGTTGCCGGGACGCTTCGGCCACAGGCTCATCAGGCCGTAGTCGCTCATGCCGTGGTAACCGCCTTCGAACTTCAGGATCTTGTCGCGCCGCCGCCAGGCGCGCGCCACGCGCATGGCATAGAGGTCGGCCTCCGAGCCGGTCGAGACGAAACGCACCTTCTCGGCGCAGGGCACGGCGTCGACGATCGCCGCCGCCAGCCGGATGCCGTGTTCGTTGTTGGCGAAAAACGTGGTGCCGTGCGGCACCTGCGCCATCACCGCCGCCGTCACGTCGGGATGGCCGTGGCCGAGCAGCATCGGTCCCGAGCCGAGCAGGAAGTCGACGTACTCCTTGCCGTCGACGTCGGTCACCCGGCCGCCTTTGCCCTCGCGGATGATGACATCGGCCGACATGTTGCCGAAGCCGCCGCCCGGCAGCACCCGACGGGCGGTGTCGATGATCGAGGCATCAGGCTCGAGCTGCTTCTGGGTCACGCTGTCCTCCCGCTTGCGGCACCGGCCGTCGTTGGCATGCGCAATGATCCGGCGCTGCCCGCGCAGGAACGCGCAAGCTTATGGCAGGCGACCACAGTCAGGGAAGGGACCTGGACCACGTGCTGGCGCGCAATCCGTCGCCGCTAGCACCTCGTCAGCCGCCCGCGCCGCCCACCCGCGACAGCGCGAGGTCGACGAACGTGGCGGAGTAGTGGATTCTGGCTTGCTGCAAGCTGCCCCAGGCGAAAACACCGTCGCAGGTCAAATTGAACGTGCGGTCGTCACGCAGGAGCGTCGGACGACAGGCAAAGACTCGTTGATCCGAGCCGCGATTGGAGCAATTCGGGCAGTGTCGCGTGACCGTGCCGTTGACGGCGCCGCCGGTGACTTTCAGCGTCAGCGTGTACTCGGCAAAAAGATTCGGATCGGTACCGCCATAGAGCGCGATGCGGCCGGTCCCCCGGTATTCCTCCAGCCGCGACGCTGGCGTTGCCGCGGGCAGGATCGGCGCAGCCGGCGTTGACTCGACTGGACCCGGCGCGGCCGCCGCGGACGGTTCGACCGGCGCGCTTGGACGAGGTGCTTCCTGGCGACGGACCGGCGGCGGTGCGGGATTCGCTGGCGCACTCGGCACGTCGGGCGGTGGCGATACGGCCTCCTGAATGTCGGCAAGGTCACGCACCGTGCGCCGTGCCTGGTCGATCCTGTCTTCTTCGTCGTCGTAGCTGGCTAGCGCCGTGCCCGCCTGGCGCCGCAATGCCGACCACTGCGCCACGGTCAGATAGCCCGTCTCGGGCGCGCCCTGGCGTCTTTGCCACGCCGCGATCATCTGCCGGGCACGCGGCCCAAATTCCTCGTCGACCCCGTTGGTATCAAAACCCAGGGCGGTCAATGCAACATGTACCCGCCGGCGCTCCCGGGGCGACATCCTTTGCCCGCGCTCGGCGATCTCGTCTTGTCGTCTCGCGTCGGCCGCCGCCTGCCTCTGTGCCGCGGCGTTCGCCTCGTCGGTGGCGCGAAGGGTCGTGTCCGGCTTTGCTGGTCCGACTGACGCAGGTGCAGCCGGTACGGGCGTTGGCCGCAGCCGCGCATCGTCGACCTTGGGTTCCGCCCCGGCCTGACGCTGCGGCTCCGCTGCAGCCGGCCGGTGAGCCTGGCCCTGCCGGCGCGCATCGTCCGCGGGCTTGCGCGGCGCCGCTGCGTCGGCCTTGCGTGCGGCCTCGGCCTCGATTCGCGCGCGCTCTTCGGCGAGGCGACGGGCATCTTCCATCGCGGCGTTGTGCGCCGCCTCGGCCGCCGTCCGACGCTCGGCCTCGGCAGCGGCTCGACGCTTGGCTTCCGCATGCGCAACCGCGGTGGCCTCATCGACCAGCCGCGCCGCTTCGGCATTGTGATCGGCTGCCGGTTCCCTAGAGGCCTGTTTCGCCTGGTGCTGCGGGGTCCCGCCGGCTTCTCCCCTGGGGCGCAGCATATTGGTGCCATAGACACCGACGACCAACGCGGCGGAGCCCGCCGCGAAGGCCGCGATCGTGACCGGAAGGCCGAGGAAACGGACCCGGCGAACCGGCGCGCTCGACGTCCGGCCGCCATCGACGTCGTCCGTCTTGCCCGGACGCGCCGCACCGGGCTCCGGCACTGGGACGGCGGCGTCCGCCGGCATGGTGGCGGCTTGCGTATTGGTGTTCGCCGCCGCTTGCGGCTCGCCGGGCGCAAGACCGCTGAAGACGTTCCGCCACGCCGCAATCGACGACGGGCGCTCGGCCATCCGTAGCGCCAGCCCGGCGTCGATGCCGGCCAACAGGCCGGGTGCGTGGCCATCGGCCGCCGCCTGTGCCGCCGGCGGCAAACTGTCCATGAAGCGCATGATGGCGGGCAACGGCACGTTGCCCGTCACGCATTGATAGAGCGTGGCCGCCAGGGCGTAGATGTCGGTCTGCGGCCCGCACTGCCGGTCGGAGAACTGCTCCAGGGCGGCGTAACCCGCAGTGTGGATCGTTTCGGGCGAAGCCATCCGCTCGGCCATCGCCGCGCGCGTCCAGCCGACATCGACGAGCCGGGGATCACCGTGCTGATCGATCACGATATTGGCCGGCTTGATGCCGAGATGCAGCAGCCCGTTGGCGTGCAGGCATTCGAGGCCGTCCAGCAACGGCGCCAGAAGTCGGTCCACGTCGATCGGCGACAGGGGGCCGCGGCGTGCCAACGTCGAGGCCAGGGTTTCGCCCCGCAACCGCGCCATGACCATGTAAGCGGTGCCGTTAGCCTCGAGGCACGTATGAACCTCGATCAGGCCCGGCGGTTTCGCGAGCTTGGCCATCGCTCTCGCCTCCGCCAGGAAGCGCTGACAGCCCCAGCCAAAATCCCCTGCCAGTCGCGCCGAGCGCGGCACCACGCCGGCGTCGCCATCGCGCACCGCAAAATGGTTCGGCAGGTACTCTTTGAGCGCAAACTCGCCGCCGCCGACGGCATGCGCCAGGTAAGTGACGCTGCACTCGTCGTGACGCAGCACACCATCAATCTGGTATGCGCCGACTCGTGCCCCCACGTTCAGCGTTCGGCCAGCGCCCCCGCCTCGCGAGTTGGCTTCCGTCATCGAGCGGCCCGCGGACACCAATCACCCCGGATCACGAAGAATGAATTTCCTCGCTTAGTGATGTCTATCTGGCCGTTTCAATCTGCCGTTGCAAGGGAACTTGCCGCCGGTTCCCCATCACCATCAGCTCATCGCCATTGCACCACGCGACGTCGCGCACGGATTCAGTGACGGGCCGTACCGCCTTGCTGTTTCGACACCTTCGCCCGGTTATTCAACTTCATGCGGAACTTCAGAATGCGATTCCCGATCGCTTCCCTTCCCGAATTAGTCACAGGCTGTCGCTGCGCGATCCGTCCTCCGGGCACTCAGCGCACAGTCGCCGCGGATTGCCCAAACAGGATGCGACGCTCCTCCTCGCTGTGGATAGTTTGCGAGCGGCGGAGCTCGGCGCCGGCGTCCTTGCCCCGGCGTACCGCCGGCCGCCGCCCCATGCTCTCGCTGAACCAGCGCCGGACGTGGGGAAAGTCGTCGAGGTTCTGGCGGAAGTTCTTGTAGGGCAGCACCCAGGGCCAGATCGCCATGTCGGCGATCGAGTAGGCGCCGGCCACGAACTCGCGGTTGGCCAGCCGTTTGTTCAGGACGCCGAACAGGCGGCCGACTTCGTTGGTGTAACGCTCCTGGCCGTAGATCAGCTGCTCCACCGGCGTGAACTGCGGCGCGTAGACGTTGAAGTGCGTCGCCTGGCCGGCCATCGGGCCGAGGCCGCCCATCTGCCAGTTCAGCCACTGCAGCACCTCGTTCCTGCCGCGCAGATCGACGGGCATGAACTTGCCGGTCTTCTCGGCGAGGTACTGCAGGATGGCGCCCGACTCGAAGATCGCCAGCGGCGCGCCGCCGCCGGGCGGATCGTCGTCGACGAGCGCCGGCATGCGGTTGTTGGGGCTGATCTTGAGGAATTCCGGCGTGAACTGCTCGCCGGCGCCGATGTTCACCGGCACGATACGGTACGGCAGGCCGCATTCCTCCAGCATGATGCTGACCTTCCAACCGTTGGGCGTCGGCCAATAGTGCAGGTCGATCATGTGGAACTCCACGATTGCGGCGGCACTCTACCGGTCCGCCGGCCGCCGGCTCAACCCGGCGCTGTCAGCGCTTGAGGCCACGATCGAGCGCATCGCCTCTGCGAGCCTACGTCCGCTGCCGTTCTGTTGGCAGGCAGGTCGCGCCGACGTATCTACATTGTAGATATCAAGACGGAACGGCGCACTCGTGCGAAGTACAGTGAAAAAGTGGGGCAACTCGGCTGCCGTCCGGGTGCCCATCTCGGTGATGCAGCAAGCGCGCCTCACGATGGACCAGGCCGTGGAGATTCGTGCCGAAGACGGCCGCATCATCATCGAGCCAGCGCACGTCTTCGAACTTGACGACCTGTTGGCGGAAATCACCGACGACAATCGCCATGATGAGGCCGACACGGGCGTGGCAGTCGGCCGGGAAACTCTTTAGTGCCACGAGCGCCCTACGTTCCGGGACGCGGCGACATCATTTGGCTCGATTTCAATCCGCAGGCCGGACACGAACAGGCCGGCCGCCGACCCGCGCTCGTGCTGAGCCCGCGAAGCTACAACGCCAAGGTCGGGCTCATGGTGTGTTGCCCCGTCACGACCAAAATCAAGGGTTATCCCTTCGAGGTCGCGTTGAGCGGAGCTCCAGCCTCGGCAGTCTTGTCGGATCAGGTCAAGCGCCGTGATTGGCGGACGCGAGGGGCCAGCAAAAAAGGCGCCGCAAGTGCAATCGAACTCGCCCAAGTCCTTGGCCTGGTCAGGGCGCTGCTCAGCTTGTAGCGCGAATCGACCTGGTCACGGCAGACGCGGACCCGACGGCGCATCGGCGACCTCCCGCGGCCAAACCACAGTGAAGCGCTCGAACACCGTCTCGATGCTGTCGTGGAAATCGAAACCCTGCCACGCCGCCTGGCGCGCAAAGTAGCGGCGATGGCCGTCGAGCCAGTCGGCACGTGTCCGATCGCCCTCGCCCTCGTCCTAGGCGAAGGCGTCGTCGACCTCGATCAGCGGCTTGATCGTCACTTCGGTCGTACGCCAGACGCAGCGCGGATGGCCGGCGCCGTCGACCACCACGACATGGCCGCCGACGACGGGCATGGCCTCGCCGCCGAGGGTGACGTCGCGCAGCAGGCAGGCCGTCGCCCGCTTGATGCCGGCCAGGACCAAGGCGAGCAGTTCGTCGGCCATCGCCGGACTGTCGCCGAAAGCCACGGGGTCGTAGTCACCGCTGGTACCTGAAGCGGCACAGAAGCCGCGCCAGAACGCGTCGGACACAGGGCTCTTCACAATCGGCATTCCATCAATCCGTACGCCTCACGTCGGCCTCATCGTCGGTCGGACCGCGCCGCATCAACGCAAGAAGCCCCGCCGACACGGCGGGGCTTCTCTGGTGCGTTAGGAGCGCTTTGCCCCGCAGCCTACGTCACCGCGATCGGGCCACCGTTCGAGCCGGTCGCACCTTTGATCGGCGCCGGCGAGAAGATGTAGACGAACTGATACTTGCGGTCGGCGATGAGACCCTCGAAGTCGAGGTTCTCGTGGTTGAAGATACCGTGCTTGGTAATCAGTTCGCTGTGCACCACGAAGGCCAGGTTCTTGTCAGGGTTTGGCACGACCTCGGTCGCCCACTGATCGCCGCCAGTCAGGCAGCAACCCTTGTCGGCAACCCACTTCGCGACCTCAAGCCCGATACCTGGCTCGCCGCTGTTGAACTTGTCGTTGTTCTTCATCCAGAGCTTGCCCCAGCCGGTGTTGAAGAACACCGCGTCGCCTTCCTTGACGTCTTCCTCCTTCATGTTCTGCTTCTGCATGGCGGCGCGCAGGTCGGCGACCTTGATCTCCTCGCCAGCCTCCATCGACTTGCCCTTGAGCCCCTCGATGTCGAACAGGTGGCCACGGGTGAAGAACGGCTTCACATGCTCCATGCCGATCTTGGATAAGCCGTAAGCCCCACCGATTTCCTGCTCAGTGAAGCCGTTGTAGTAGCGCATCTCGTTCTTGTCGCCGTCCTTGCCCATCTGGATGCCGATGTGGCCCAAGCCGTCGAACTGCGTGCCGGTCTGGCCGATCTCGGTAGCCAGAAACTCGTCGTGATAGACCAGCTTGTTGGCGCCAAACGGCCCGCCGGTCGGCGAACCCGGAATGCGTAGCGTGAAAGCGCGCTCGCCGAATTTCGGCATCGCGGCCTCATACACACGCCCAATGCGATAGATCTTGCCATCCTTGATCCACTTGGCGGCATCCAGAACCTTGGCCGGCGTGATCCAGTTGGAGGCGCCCGCCTGGTCGTCCTTGCCCCACTTGGCATGCGGCCACCACGGCTTGTCGCTCAGAGCCGGCGCCTGCGCCACCTGGATATTCTGCGCCGAGGCGAACTTGTGGCCCATCGCGCCGAAGGCCGCGGCAGCGCCGCCAACGATCGTCGCCGCTCTCAAAAAATCGCGCCGGTCGGCGACCGGCGTATTGTCCTGGTCCGTCTCGCGACGGATATCGTCCTTGTCCATGGTTCGCACTCCTCCCGGCCGCGTCCGTGCGCGTTGCCCCGCTGGCGGCCCGAGCAAAGTCTTTCGCGACTCTGCCATGTCGTCAACGACACAAGAATTTGCACGCGACAACGAAATGGCATTCTCCGAATGGTGGAGCATGGCGCGGACGGTGGGCAGCCTATCGGTCCGGTTCGCCGCTGGACAACGTCGGCACGCCTGCCACGATGGCGGCCCGGGACAATCTGGCGGGAACGCGATGAGCCTGTTCGACCCCGACCGCTCGGCCGGCCGAATGCCGGTGGCACTGATCACCGGCTTTCTCGGCAGCGGCAAGACCACCCTGCTCAACCACATCCTGCGCGATCCGCGCATGGCGCGCAGCCTGGTGCTGGTCAACGAGTTCGGCGAGATCGGGCTCGACCACATGTTCGTCCAGTCGGTCGACGGCGAGATGGTGCTGATGAAGTCCGGCTGCGTCTGCTGCACCATCAAGGGCGACCTGGAACGCACCCTGCGCGACATCGCGCGCCAGCGGCAGGCGCAGGCGCTGCCGCCGTTCGACCGGGTGCTGATCGAGACCACCGGCCTGGCCGACCCGGCGCCGATCATCGCGCTGCTGCTCAACAATCCGATGACGGCGCACGACTACCGGCTCGACGCCGTGGTCGCCACCGTCGATCTGGTGCACGGCGCCGCCCAGCTCGACGCCCAGCCCGAGGCGGTCAAGCAGGCGGCCGTCGCCGATCGCGTGTTGCTGACCAAGGGCGATCTGGCGTCGGTGGCGCAGCGCGCCGCGCTCGATCCGCGCCTGGCGGCGCTCAACCCCGGCGCGCCACGCTTCGAGGTGGCGCACGGCGCGGTCGATCCGGCGCTGCTGTTCGACGCCGGTCCGTTCGATCCGGCCGGCAAGACCGACAAGGTGCGCCAGTGGCTGGCGGCCGAGCAGGTCGACGCGCATGGTCACACTCACAAGCATGACCACGACCACCAGCATGATCACGCGCATGGCCACGCCGCGCCGGCCGGCGACCCCAACCGCCACGATGCACATATCGGCAGCTTCTGCCTGACCTGGGACTCGCCGCTGGACTGGGACTCATTCCATCGGTGGCTGGCCGCGGTGCGCGCCAACTGGGCGGACCGGCTGCTGCGGGTGAAGGGTGTGCTGAATGTCGCCGGCGAAGACCGGCCGCTGGTGATCCATGGCGTGCACAGCGTCTTTCATCCGCCGACCCTGCTGGCCGGCTGGCCCGATGACGACCGCCGCTCGCGCGTAGTGTTCATCACCCGCGACCTCGGGCGCGCCGAGGTCGAGGCCAGCTGGCAGCAGATGTCAGAGGCAGCGTAGGCAGCCGTGCCGTCCCCTCGCCGCTTTGGCCCGACACGACGCCGCATCGCGCTTGCCGCGGTGTCGGCGGTTGTTGCGCTGGTGTTCTTGACGGCGGGCTGCGGACCGGTCGCCGACCTTGTCGACGGACGGCTCAACCGCACCGCCGAGCCGCCTGAGCGCATGCCGGGTCCGGCGGCGCAAGCCGTGCACAATCGCCTGATGGTCGCCGACCTGCACGCCGACACATTGCTCTGGCGGCGCGGCATCAGCGCCGCCGAAGTAGCGCGTGGCCACGTCGACCTGCCGCGCCTGCGCCGCGGCAATATCGGCCTGCAGGCCTTCACCATTGCGACCCGCGTGCCCTCCAGCCGTGGTGGCTGCATCGCCGGCGACAATTTCGATCCCGCCAGCCTGCTGGCGACCATCAACGGCTGGCCGACCGCGACGCACGACTCGGCCTACCAGCGCGCGCTGCACCAGGCCGACCGTCTGAACGATGCCGCGGCGGCCAACGCTTCGGGTCCGGCGGTCCAGCTGCGCGTCATTCGCTCGGATCAGAATCTGCGTGCCTGGCGGGCGGCGCGGTTTCCCTCGCCCGGCGTCGTCGATGCGTCGGTGGTCGCCGTCGTGCTCGGCCTGGAGGGATCGCACGCGCTCAACGACACGGTCGGCGCCGAGCTTGACGAGCTCTATCGGCGCGGCCTGCGCATGATCGCGCCGACGCACCGCTTCGACAACGCGTTCGGCCGGTCGAGCGAGGGCTGTGGCGTTGCCGGATCGGACAGCCAGCAACGCGGGCTCACCGAGTTGGGCAGACAACTGATACGGGGCGCCATCGACCGCCGCATGATCGTCGATGTCTCACACAGCTCGACGCAGGCGGTCATGGATAGCGCAACGATCGCCGGCCCGGCACGGCATCCCCTGCTCGTGTCGCACGGCGGCTTGCGGTCATTCCTCGTCGCCCAGCCGGCGTGCTGCCAGGGCCATGCCAATCGCGCCAGCGTCGACGATGAGCTGATCGCGATCGCCCAGACCGGCGGCGTTTTCGGCATGGGCTTCTGGAAGGCGGTAATCGGCACGGACGATGTCGAGCATATCGTCGCCGCCATCCGTCACGCGCTGGCGGTGCTGCAACCGCATGTCGGGCAGCCGCCGCGGGCGCCGGGCTTTCACACCATCCGCCGCGCCTCACAGCATGTCGGCCTGGGCTCGGACTGGGATGGCGCGGTCAGGACGGCGATCCATGCCGGCCAGGTCGGGCTGATTACCGAAGGCTTGCTGGCCGCCGGCGTGCCGGAGCAACAGATCGCCGACATCATGGGCCTGAATGTCTGCCGCGTCTTCGCCCAGAGCCTTGGCCGCACGACCTTTGACGAGGCGCTGCGCCTGTGCGGCGGATGACCTCCGCAGATAATCGCGCCCCCGCGACCGCATGGTGAGTGCCACCGTCCGCCCCGGACCGGCGTTGTGGATCGCGGCAGTCGTCGGTCCCATCGCCTATGGCCTGTTGTCGGTGGTGATGGGCCAGGACAACAACTGGGACCTGCTCAACTACCATTTCTACAATCCATACGCCTTCCTGCACGGCCGCATGGGATTCGACATCGCGCCGGCCAACGCCGCCGCGAGCTACTTCAACCCGCTGCAGCACCTGCCGTTCTACGCCTTCGTGACCACCCTGCCGCCGCGCGGCACTGGCTTCGCCATGGGCCTGCTCCAGGGCCTCAACTTCCCGCTGCTGCTGGCGATCGCCTGGCAGGTGCTGAGCGGAGTGTCGGCAACGGCCCGGCGCGCGGCGACGATCGCGTTGGCGGGCGTCGGCATGCTGGGCGGCATGACCCTGGGGGAGCTCGGAACCACCTTCCAGGACAACGTCATCAGCCTGTTCGCGCTGGGTGCGCTGGCGATCGTTCTGCTCTTTCATCGACGATTGCTCGATGCGCCGCTGCTGACGGCAGTTGGCGTCGCCGCTGCGGCGGGACTGGTCGCCGGCCTGGGTGTCGGACTCAAGCCGACCAACGTGATCTTCGCCATCGGCTGGTGCGCCGCGTTCTGGTTCCTGGCCACCGCCTGGCGCCGGCGGTTCTTCCTGTCGTTCGGCTTCGGACTCGGCGTGTTGGCCGGCATCGCGACAACCGGCGCTTATTGGATGTGGGTGCTGTGGCGGCACTTCGGCAATCCGCTGTTTCCGTTCTACAACCAGATCTTCCGCTCGCCCTGGGCGGTCGATGCCGACTATGCCGACCTGAAGTTCCGCCCCGAGTCATGGCTCGAAGCGGTGCTTTTTCCACTGCGCTTCGCGTTCGATCCGCTGCGCACGGCCGAGGAGCCATTCCGCGAGCTGCGCCTGACCCTGCTTTACGGACTGGCGATCCTGACGCTGCTCGCCTGGCCGCTGGTTCGCCGCCGGGCATCGACGGCGACACCGCTCACCGACCGCGCGACGGCGCCGTTCGTGCTGGGCGGCTGCCTGATCGCCTACGCCGTCTGGCTCGCGACCTCCGGCATCTACCGCTACGTCGTCACCCTGGAGATGCTGGCGCCGGTGCTGATGTTGCTGGTCGTCGACCGCCTGGCGTTGCCGCACCGCGTCCAGGTCGGCATCGTCGCCGCGCTGCTGGCCGTGTCGCTGGCCACGATGCGGCCGGCGTCGTGGGGCCGCACCAGCTGGGGCGACGACTTCTTCGGCGTGACGGTGCCGGCGATCGCCGATCCGCGGCGCAGCATGGTGCTGATGGCCGGGCTGGAGCCGACGGCCTACGTGGTGCCGTTCTTTCCGCCGGAGATTCCGTTCCTGCGCATCCAGGGCTGGTTCACCGGCTCGCCGACCCATCCGACGCGGCACGACGAAGTGATGCGCCGGCGGGTCGCGGCGCATGAGGGCCCGCTGTTCATCCTCTATCGCGAGCCGATCGAGCGCGTGATGGCCGTCGATGCGCTGGCAGCGTACGGCCTGATCGTCCGCGACACCGGCTGCACGGCAATGCGGCCGCGCATCGACCGCTGGCCCGAACAGTGGCTGGCGTTCTGCCCCGTCGATCGCCGATAGGGGTGGATCGCCGAATTTGCGGCCTTCTTCGGTCAAGGACAGTGAGCTCCCGGCGACGCACGCTGTCGTCCTGAGCGTAGCGAAGGACCCATTGAACCAACGATTGGCACGGAACGAGGTTTGTCGCACGGTGCGCCAAGCACTGTTTCGTGCGATTCAACGGCTCAATAGATCCTTCGCTTCGCTCAGGATGACAACGCTGCGGCGGTTCAAAGGATGGCGGCCGGCGCCTGCGGCACGCCCTTCCAGAACTCCGGGTCGTGGCCGAAGAAGATGCGGGCGCCGCCCCGCTCCAGCGCCGCCAGCCGGTCGAGCGAGCCGAGCATCGCGTCGCGATCGTAGACGAAGCGCGGCAGGCGCCGCTCGCGCAAGGTGCGGCAGAAATAGCAGGCGTCACCCGCCAGCACGATGTCACCGGTGTCGAGCCGCACCTTCAGCGACTGGTGGCCCGGCGTATGGCCATGCGTCGGCAGGCAGACCACGCGGCCGTCGCCGAACAGGTCGTGCTCGCCGTCGACCAGCAGCAGCTTGTGGCCGTGGTCAAAATCCTGCCGGAAGAAGCCGACCTTGGCGGCGGTCTCGGGATCCTGCGCCGCCTGCCACTCGCGGCGCTGCACGACGACGGTGGCGTTGGGGATCAGCTGGTTGCCGCCGCAATGGTCGAAGTGCAGATGCGAGTTGACGATGAAATGCACCTTGGCCGGGTCGCGGTCGATCGCCTCCAGGCGCCGATTGACTTCGTCGCCGGGCCGGAAGGCATCGAAGTTGAAGATGCGCACCACGCGCTCGCCCAGGCGCGTCGCCGCGTCGGTCTGCAGCTGCGGATGCATGCCGGTGTCGAACAGCACCGTGCCCTTGGGATGCTCGATCAGGTACGACGGGATCGGCAGCTGCACCGGCCCCTCCTCGCCTTCGATCATGTCCTTCAGCCGGCCGGTGATGCTGCCGCAGGTCAGGGCGTACATTTTCATCGACATCGCCGCACTCCGCTTTTCCAGCCCGACCCTAGCACGTAGGCTGGAGTCATGATCCGATCCTTCGTTGCGCTGGCTGCAATCGCGCTCTGCGGCGCAGTTCACGCCCAGCCGGCGTCACGGGTGACCCTGGACGTGCCCCTGCCGCCGAGCGACGGCTTCGCGCTCAATACCACCGCAAAGGTCGGCCGGCTCGCGATCGGACGCGACGGCCTGCACTACGTCCTCCTGCACACGTTCATGTCGGGAGCGGACAGTGGCGCACCCGCCCGGGACGCCCGGATCGAGTTGCTGGCCGTCGCCGCAGACGGCGCCATCCAGCGACGACAGGTCCTGCCATTTCGGCACAATGTCAGCAGCGACGGCTTCGCTCTGGACTCGCTGGGTGTCATCGTCGCGCGATCGGGCGACCTGGCGGTCTTCGTCAGCGGCTTTGGCGCGATGGCCGCGTCCGATGCCCAGCCCGCCACTGCCACGCTGTTTCACCTCGGCGCTGACTTCAGCCTGAAGAAAGCGACGCGGCTCAGTCCACCGCGCGGCGGCGCCGACGATCCTGATTCCTTCTACGGCATCACGGCCTACCAACCGACGCCGGACAACGGCATCGTGCTCGGTGGCGGCTACGGGCCGGGTCCGCTCGTCTGGTGGATGGGCAAGTTCACCCTCGGCGGTATGCGCCAGTGGCAGCTCGGTCCGGGTCGCAGCTTTCCGGAGATGGTGGCGGCGATGGGGCCCCGGCCCGACGCGGGTTGGCTTAGCCTGGTGCAACAGATGGCAACCAGAGACCGGCCTGCCTGGATGTTGCTGCGGACCAGCGCCGCCGGAAAGCAGCTCGCACGGCTACACCTGGCGCAGCCTGCTGACGCCGTCGGCACGGTCCTTACCCGGGGCCTGGTGATGATCATCAACGCGAGCGACCGGGCACCGCGCGGCGAGCTGGTCGTTCTCGACGACGCCGGCAAGGTGACGCGCCGCGCGCCGTGGCCCTTCGCGCAGACGCAGGCGGTTGTCCCGGCCGGCAACGGCATCGCCGCGATCGTGGCCGACGCGGCCAGCGGTGGTGAGGCGAGCCAGGTGGTCCGCGCCGACCTGACAGGCGCGATAAGCTGGCGCAGCGGCGTCGCGGTGGTCAACGAGATCGCGGCCACGCCGGACGGCCAGATCGCTGCGCTCATGCGGTCAGGCGACGGCCGTACGTTGCGCTTGATCCGCTATGCTGATCCCTGAAGATTGATGGCGTGTGGTCTCCAATCATGTCCAGCCCGAAGACTCGCGCGTTCCTCCGCCTCGGCGCTCTTGTGGCCGCCATGGCGCTCTGCACCACCGCGCAGGCCCAATTCGCGCCGCGCGCGACGCTCGACGTCGTGCTGCCGGCCGCTGCCGGCTTCAAGCTGGCGCTGGAGTCGCCCGGCGCGCCATTGGCCATCGCTGCCGACGGCACACACTATGTCCTGCTGCACCAGTTCGCGCCGGGCGCGAAGCCGGCCGAACCGGCGCGCGAGGCGTGGGTCGAGCTGTTGGCGGTTGCCGCCGACGGCGCGTTGAAGTGGCGCCGCGCGCTGCCGATCCGCGACAAGGTCACCTCGTCGGGCCTGAGCATCAGCTCGCTGGGCGTGATCGCCGCCAGCGCCGGTGGCATCGTCGTCGTCTGGAGCCCGAACGATCCACCCGAGCCGCGGGCGCCGCGTTCCCAGATCGCGACCATGCTGCGCCTGGGGACCGACGGCACCGTCAGGAAGGCAAGCCCGATCGGCCCGCCGAGCGCCACCCGCGCCGTCAATGACCCGGCCGCCTACTATGAGCTCTATGTCTATCGCGCCACGCCGGACAACGGCGTGCTGCTGGCCGGCGGCTACGGAAGCGGCCCGTACGCCTGGTGGATGGGCAAGTTCAACCTCGACGGTATCCGCCTGTGGCAGGCCGGGCCGGGCAATGGATTCCCGGAACGAGTCGCCTCGCTCGAACGTCGCCTCGACGGCAGCTGGCTGGGCCTGGTCACCGAGATGGTGCCGCGCGGCAGTGGCCTCGACTGGGTGATCCGGCGTTACGCCGCCGATGGCAAGCTGTTGCGGCGCACGCGGCTGGCGCCGCCGGTCGGCCAGGAGGTCGCGGTGTTGCGCGACGGCGCCGTGCTGGTGGCACCATCGGAGGAGTCGGCGACCCAGGCGGAGCTGGTGTTCGTCGACGACCACGGCCGGGTGCGCCGGCGGACGCCCTGGCCGTTCGCCACGACATTGCGGCTGATCGCGGCCGGCGACGGTCTCGCCGCCATCGTGCGCGAGTCCGACGCCGCCGAGGCGCCAAGTTTCGTCGTGCGCGCCGACGCCCAGGGTGTCATCCGCTGGCGCGGCCCAGCCGTCGCCGACGTGCACAGCATCGTCGCCCTGCCCGACGGCCGCATCGCCGCCCTGCTGCGCGACACGGCGGAGGCATCCGCGCTGCGCCTGGTCCGCTTCACCGAACCGTGAGGATTTCACCTCTCCCCGCTGGGGAGAGGTTATTGATCCAGCGCCTTTTTCAGCAGGTCGTTGACCGCCTTGGGATTGGCCTTGCCGCTGGTCGATTTCATGACCTGGCCGACGAACCAGCCGAATAGGGTCGGCTTGGCCTTGTAGGCGGCGACCTTGTCGGGGTTGGCGTCGACCACCGCCTTGACCGCGGCTTCAATCGCGCCGGTGTCGGTGACCTGCTTCAAGCCGCGCTCCTCGACCAGTGCCGCCGGGTCCTTGCCGGTCTCCTCCATGGCGACGAACAGGTCCTTGGCAATGCGGCCGGAGATCGTGCCGTCGGCCATCAGGTCGAGCAGCTTGCCGAGATGGGCGGCGCTGATCGGGCTCTGGCCGATGCCGACGCCGCGGCGGTTGAGCATGGCGAAGAAATCGCCGGTCACCCAGTTGGCCGCCTGCTTGGCGTCGCGGCCCTTGGCGACGGTTTCGAAGAACAGCGCCGTTTCCTGCTCCGCCACCAGAACGTCGGCGTCATAGGGCGACAGCCCATACTCCTGCGCGAACCGCGCCTTCTTGGCATCGGGCAGTTCCGGCAACGCGGCCTTAAGGCGTGCGACCTCATCGGCCGAGAGCACCAGCGGCAGCAGATCGGGATCCGGGAAATAGCGATAGTCGTGCGCGTCCTCCTTCGAGCGCATCGAGCGCGTCTCGCCCTTGCCGGGATCGAACAGCCGCGTTTCCTGGTCGATCGTGCCGCCGCCCTCGATGATGCCGATCTGGCGCCGTGCCTCGTACTCGATCGCCTGGCGCACGAAGCGGATCGAGTTCACGTTCTTGATCTCGCAGCGCGTGCCGTAGTCCGTGCTGCCCGCCTTGCGCACCGAGACGTTGACGTCGCAGCGCATGGAGCCTTCCTCCATGTTGCCGTCGCAGGTGCCGAGATAGCGCAGGATCGAGCGCAGCTTGGTGAGATACGCCGCCGCTTCGTCGGACGAGCGCAGGTCGGGCTTCGACACGATCTCCATCAGCGCCACGCCCGAGCGGTTGAGGTCGACGTAACTCTGGGTCGGGTGCTGGTCGTGCAGCAACTTGGCGGCGTCCTGCTCGAGGTGCAGCCGCTCGATGCCGATGGTCTTGGTAGCGCCGTCCTTGAGCTCGATCTCGACCGCGCCCTCGCCCACGACCGGGTCCTTGTACTGCGAGATCTGATAGCCCGCCGGCAGGTCGGCATAGAAGTAGTTCTTGCG
>DATFGV010000478.1:0-4230 GCA_035249115.1 Vineibacter sp. | reverse complement strand
GAAGCGGGCGAGGTTCCGTGCGCGGCGGCCACGTGGGCTCCTGAAATGCGGTCAATCAAGTAGGAAATCGTCTGTCGCAGACGCGCCAGGGAGTCCTGGGAGCGCGGGCCTCTGGCCCGCCCATGAGCGGGCGAGACGCCCGCGCTCCCGGGGAAGGCTCAGCTCTTCTTGCCGGCGTCGGCAGCCGACTTGAGGATCAGGTCGAGCAGTTCCTGGGCCGGGATGCCGCGTGCCGCCATGTCCTTGACCCACTTGTCCCATACCGGCTTGCCGGCGGCGGTGCGGAACGACTCCAGGTCCTTGTCGGAGTAAGTGATGAACTCCAGCCCCTTCTGCTTGAACAGCGGGATGAACCTGGCGTCGGCCTCGCCATAGGCCTTGGTCAGGTTGGCCTTGATCTGCGGCCGGATCTCATCGAACAGCGCCTTGTAGGCATCGGGCAGCTTGGCCCATGCGGCCTTGTTGGTGATTATCGGGCAGGCCTGCGTGCCGGGCGCCAGGTTGGAGGTGAACCACTTGGCGATCTCGTAGGTCTTGTACGAGCCGTGCGCGTAGGTGCTGGGGAACGACACGGCGTCGACCGCGCCGCGTTCCAGCGCGGTGTAGACCTCGGTGGCGTCGACCGACGTCGGCACCGCGCCGAGGTTGCGCATCGCGTCGCCGATGCCGCCGATCGCCCGCACCCGCATGCCCTTGAAGTCGGCGGTCGTCTTCGGCGCCTTGCCTCGGCCGACGAACTCGTACTGCGGCAGGATGCTCGAGATGTAGAACTGGGCGTTCCACTTGCTGAATTCCTGCTCGATGAAGGGATGCTTGTGATAGGCGTCGTGCACCTTCCACTGGGTGTCGAAGTCCGGCAGCGGCAGGAACGGCAGGTCGAGCCCGGTGTAGGCGGGCTGCTTGTCGGGGTGGTACGACGAGCACATCATCGTCATGTCCAGCCCGCCCACCGACAGCGTGTCGACCAGCTCCTTCGGGCCGCCGAAGCTTTCGTAGCCGATGGTGATGGTGAAGTTGCCGCCGGTGCGGTCCTTGACGTGCTTGGCCAGCGTCTCGATGCCGACGGTGACGGCCCGCGGCTTGCCCCAGGTCGCCAGCTTCCAGTTGAGCTTCGGCCCGTCGACCGTCTGCGCCGCGGCACCCGATGCGTCGGCCCAGAGAACCGCCGTCGCGCAGGCGGCCACTTTCCACAACTTCGTCATGACGTCCTCCCGAAAGATTGCTTCGACGGCGTTGGCCCGCCGTTCGCGGCATCGATGTTAAACCGTCGTTTTGCGCACTGGCAATCATCCTGCCGCCGCGCACACGTTGCTGGCGCTGCCGAGAGTCGACCACGCCCTCGTCGTGGCCGGTCGGCGCGTTCATCCTGCGCTCACGCTCCGGGCGATGCGGGCGGGACGCCCGCGCTCCCAGGTCTTTCGCTGCGCTCAGGACGACGGTGAACACATGCCTCGGTTCGGCTGGTGTCTAACCACCCTCAAGCCGGCGACAGCACGTGAATGACGCGGCTGGCGATCTTCTCGCGCGTCTTGGCGGCGTAGGCGGCCATATGCGGTGCCGCCGCGTGCGCCTTGAGGGCGTCCATGCTCTCCCACTTCTCGACGACGACGAAGGAGTCGGGACCAAGCTTGGTGCCGGCCGCGAAGCCCTCGGCGTCGACCGCCGGTCCGTATTCGATGCAGCCCTTCTCGGCATGCACGTTGGGCACGTTGGCGCGGAACTCCTTGAGGATCTCCTCGCGCAGGCCGGGTTTGGCGGTGATGATGGCAAGGACGTGGATCATGGCGTTTCCTCCATTCGTAGGGCGCCCGACCATAGAAGGCGCCGGCCGGTTTGTCGCGCCGCGCGCCGGATGTCAGCGCTGCAAGCGTTGCAGGATGTCGAGCATGCGCGCTTCCCAGAAGACCGGGTGATGGATCAGGCCGTGGCCGTCGCCCGGCACGCCGCCGACCATCAGCAGCTCGGTGTCGCCGCCGGCGGCGCGATAGGCGTCGAACCAGCCGCGGACCAGGGGCGGGCTCGAGCAGCGATCGGACTCGGCGTAGAACCACCAGGTCGGACCGCGGCTGCGGGCGCCGGCGGCGGCCAGCCGGTCGCCGGTGTAGCGGCCCTGCAGCGACGCGCGCTCGACGTCTTCGCACCAGCCGGCGCCGGCGAAGTTGACGGCGCCGATCACCGCAGCGGGCCGGGCGGCGAGGTACTCCAGCGCGATCAGGCCGCCGCGCGACTGGCCGCCAAGCAGGATGGACGACGCGTCGATCTGCGGCCAGCCGCGCACCACGGCGAGGGCGGCGTCGATGTCGGCGATATCGGCTGCCATGCGACGATCACCGTAGGCGGCGGTCGGCGGCCCGTCGCTGCGGAACTCCGGCAACAGCTTGCCGCCGGAGCCGCCGGTGCCGCGCCGCATTACCTCCACGACGGCCCAGCCGCGACTGACGAACAGGCGGGCCAATTCGCCATGGCGCGCCACCAGGCGTTCGGATCCCGGCGTGACATCGCCATGGGTCATCAGCAGCAAGGGCGCCCGGCCGGAACGCACCGCGGGGTAATAGGTCGCCGTCAACGCGATGCCCGTCCCGGTGTCCGGATCGGTGATGGGCAATTCGACCATCTTCCACGGGCGCGCGGTGGTTTCGGCCAAGGCCGCACGGCGCGCCGCGCCGTTGCCAGTAATATTTTCAAGGATGATGTAGCGCAGCGAGCGCCAGGTGCCCTGTCGCTCCATCCGGCCGAACAACCTGCCGTCGGGCAGCAGCCGATAGCGGGCCGACACCGAGGATGACAACGTCACGGTCAGTCGCTGGTCCTCGATCTTTCCCGCGGCCTCATGCTGTCCGGCCGGGAACGGACGCCATCGATCCGCGTCGTAGGCATGCAGCACGCGCGCCGCATCGCCTGCGCCGGGCATGATCGCCAGCGCGGCTGGTCGCGATTCGCTCCACGCATCGCGCGCCCAGAGGCCGGCGAAGGGACCAACGGGTGCTGGCGTGCTGGCGGTGGCGCCGACCTCGATCCAGTCCGCCGGTACCGGGATTTCGGCGCGTGCACTACCAGCGGCGGCCGTCAGCGTGGCGATGGCGGCCAGTACACGACGCGCGATCCTCGCAGCCGGCGACATCCGCCGATGGTACAGCCTCGCGCTGACAGGCGCCTGAACTCAGGCCGCCCGCCCGTGGCGCAACACGCGGCCGGGCAGGGCGGCGTCCGCCGCCACGGCGTCGGCGCCATTGCGGCGGATCACCGTGCCGTTGACGACCACGGCGTCGATGCCATGCGCGTCGGCGATCAGCCGGTCGGCACCGGCCGGCAGGTCGTAGACCCGGCGCAGCTTGCTCGGCCCGACGGTGGCCGGGTCGAACACCACGATGTCGGCCGGCTTGCCCTCGGCCAGCAGGCCGCGGTCGCTGATGCCGAACATGTCCGCCGGCCGTTGCGTCAGGTGGTGCACGGCCTGTTCGACGGTCAGGGTTTTCTTCTCGCGCACCCAGTGACCCAGCAGATAGGTCGAATAGCAGGCGTCGCACAGCTGGCTGGCATGGGCGCCGGCATCCGACAACGAGATCAGGGTGTGCGGGTCGGTGATCAACTCGGCGACCTCGGCCTCGTCGAAGTTCAGCACCGCCATGCGGAAGCGGGCGCCCAGCTGGTTGTCGAGGCTGAGGTCGAGCGCCAGGTCGACCGGGTCCAGGCCGCGCTGCCGCGCCGCCATTGCCAGCGGCAACTCTTCCAGCTCGCGCGCGGAGGGTGCCCAGGAGATCACGGTGCGGTCCCACCAGTTGCGCATGACCGGCGTCAGCTCGGCCGTGAAGCGCTGTCGCCAGGCCTTGTCGCGGTAGGCGCGGGCGCGGGCGCCGGGTGAGCCCGCCTCTTCGCGCGACAGCTCGACCATCATGGGCATGACGTCGAAGATGAACGGCTCGCCGAAGGTGAACTCGAAATTCAGCGGCCGGCAGCTGACCTGCGGGATCACGACCGCGCCGCTCTTGCGCTGTTCGGCCGCCAGATCGAGCTGCCGCCGGTGGCCACCGGCGCCGTACATGTAGGACAGCAGCGCCGTCCAGGTGACGGGCACGCCGTGCTTGCGGCTAACCTCGGCCATCTCCTTGGTCGAGAACGACTTGCCGATGGTGATCTGCATCAAGCCGCGCTTGAGCTCGCCCATCACCGACACCAGCGCGTCCATCTCCTCGACGCTTGCCTGCCGACTCGGCACCGGCCTGCCGGCGT
>DATFGV010000477.1:0-3157 GCA_035249115.1 Vineibacter sp. | reverse complement strand
GACCCAGCAGCGTGATCTCGATGGCGCCCGACTGAACGAGCTGCCGCGCTTCGGCCAGCACCTTGGCGACAGGCCGCGAGTACTCCGCGCCGCGTGTGTAGGGCACGACGCAGAAGGTGCAGAACTTGTCGCAACCCTCCTGGATCGACAGGAAGGCCGAGCCGCCGGTGACGGTACTGGGCGCCGGCAGGTGGTCGAACTTGGGCTCGGCGGGGAACTCGGTGTCGAGTACGCCGGCGCCCTTCATGGCGCCTGTCCGCCGCGCCGCCGCGGCGCGCGCGGCACGCGCCACCATCTCCGGCAGGCGGTGATAGGCCTGCGGCCCGACAACGATGTCGACCGCCGGCTGGCGGCGCATGATTTCGGCGCCCTCGGCCTGGGCGACGCAACCGGCGACGGCGATCACCAGATCGTCGCCGGTGTGGCGCTTCCGCGCCTTCAGGTCGCGCAGGCGGCCGAGCTCGGAGAACACCTTCTCCGAAGCCTTCTCCCGGATATGGCAGGTGTTGACGATGACCATGTCGGCATCGTCGGGCGTGGCGACCGGCGCGAAGCCCAGGGGACGCAAGACGTCGGCCATCCGCTCCGAATCGTAGACGTTCATCTGGCAGCCATAGGTGCGGATGAACAAGCCTCGCTTGCGGTCCAACGGAGCGGGTGCGGTCATTGCGTCTTCTGCTGGCGCGGCGGCCGGGAATCGGCCGCCATCTGCCGTCATGCCGCGCCTTCTATCATTGGGGCGGTGGCCGGTCGAGTCGCCGGCCGGCGCCGGCTAGGCCGCGGTCAGCTTCGGCGGCAGCTCCTCGTAGCGACCGCGGTTGATCGCCTGGACGGCGCGCGAGCTGGTGCGGAAACAGTGATCCGTCAGCTTCTTGCGATCGCCCAGGCGGTCGATATCGACGACGTCGTGGAACACGATCACGGCCACGACCTCGCCCAAAGCCACCATGCCCCACAGATGCGGCGCCAGCTCCATGTCGCCGTACCAGGTGAAGAACGGCCGGCACAGGCGGCCGACCGGGATGCCGTCGAGGCGGGCGTAGGCGATGGTGATCGGTTGCACCGGCACCGGGTCGCGGCCATGGCGCATCTGTGTGGCGCCGAGCATGGAACTGCGGAAAGGCAGTACGCGCGTGCCGTCGCTGCTGGTGCCCTCGGGAAACAGCACCAGGTCATCGCCGGCGTCGAGACGGCTCTGGATGCCGTCGCGGCTGGCCCGGGTCGCGCGCCGCCGACGCTCGATGAAGACCGTGCGCTGCAGCTTGGCCAGCCAGCCGAAGAACGGCCAGCCCGCGACCTCCGACTTGGCGATGAACGACACCGGCAGGATCGAGGAAATCACCTCGACGTCGAGATAGGAGACATGGTTGCCGACGAACAAGGTCGGGGTGGCGCGCGACGGCTGGCCATAGACCTCGACCTTGATGCCCAGGATGTAGCAGACCACGCGGTGGTAGATGACCGGCAGCCAGCGGTAGGCCGGCCGGATGCGCAGCAGCACCGCGAGGCCCTGCAACGGCATCATCGGCAGGGTCCACAGCACGTAGAGCAGAAGGCGGATGGCACCGCGGGTGGGTGAACCGATCGACATGGCGGCAGCGGTCAGTCAGACGAGAATTCGCTCGGGCATCGTGCGCTCACAACGTCGCGCGACGCAACGCATCTGCCGGCCCGTCGTTCCCTAGACCCGCCGGGAGTGGCGATTGTCACGTCCGCTATCCAAGCTGGCCGGTCGGTTCAAATGGCGCCCGACTCGCGCGCGACGCGCTGGTAGTGGCGGTAATACTTCTCTGTGATCAGGTCGGTCTTGACGACGATGCAGACATCCGTCGTGTTGAATTGCAAATCAATCACGGCGCCGTCGCCAACGAAACCGCCAAGCCGCAGGTAGCCCTTGATCAGCGGCGGCACCAGTCGTTCGGCGTGTTTCACGTCGTAGGAACCTGGCGGCATGAGGTTCATGTCGACGTAGCGCGCCGACAGGGCACGGGCCCGCAACTCCGGCGGCGCCAGATGGTTCTGCGCCAGGTAGGACAGTGGCATCGCCAGGCGCTGCAAATCGGTGCCGGCCAGGCTGGCGCAGCCGAACATGATCTCGATGTCGTAGTGGAAGACGTAGGTCGCGATGCCGCGCCACATCAGCTGCATCGCCGGCATGCTGCGCGCCGAAGCGTCGACGCAAGAGCGTCCGAGCTCAAGGATCTCACCCGGCCAGTCGATCAGCGGCCGAACGTCATACTCGGCCACCGAATAGAAGCTGCCATGCGCCGCCGCCGCGGAGCGGCGGATCAATCGATACGTGCCGGTGATGCCGCTCAACCCGGGGCGTCGACGGTCGATGAACAGCAGGTGATCGCACAGCGGGTCGAAGTCATCGAAGTCGCGCCGCCGCGCCGCCATCTCCGGCGTCGGCTTGGCCCTCATCTCGTCGTAGAACACCCGGTAGCGCAGCGCCTGGGCCGCTTCGACCTCGGCCTCGGTACGCGCCAAACGCACTTCGAAGTCGCCCGCCACGATCGGCAGGAGAGCGTCGGCTCCGGAACGGAGCTCGGCGGCGCGAAGTGCGACGCTTGTCATCGTCCCCATTATCGGTCGGAACGGGGGGGCTTCCAACTATTTGTTTCGATTCTTTGGGCGATTCGCCGCCTCGGCGGGCGGCAACGGAACTGCATAGAGTTCCAGCCGGTGGTCGACCAGCCGGTAGCCGAGCTTCTCGGCCATCAGCCGCTGCAGTTCCTCGATCTGCTCGTTCTGGAACTCGATCACCTTGCCCGACTGGATGTCGATCAGGTGGTCGTGGTGAGTCTCGGTATGTTCCTCGTAGCGCGACCGGCCATCGCGGAAGTCGTGGCGTTCAAGGATGCTGGCCTCCTCGAACAACCGTACGGTGCGATAGACGGTCGCGATCGAGATCTTCGGATCAATCTGGATGGCGCGGCGGTACACGGCCTCGACGTCGGGATGATCGCTGGCCTCGGAGAGGACACGCGCGATCACCCGGCGCTGGCCGGTCATTTTCAAGCCCTTCTCGATGCACCGCGCTTCAAGGCGCGACTGGTCCGGCACGGCTCAGGTCTCCCGAACCGACTTATACAGGTCAATCGCGCCGCCGGGCCAGCGCCGAGATGCCGACGCCCGCGCCGCGCGCCGGCGGGCT
>DATFGV010000476.1:0-2852 GCA_035249115.1 Vineibacter sp. | reverse complement strand
GGATGGACGAAATAGGCCGGTGTGCCGGTCGACGACAGGGTCGCGGCGAGCTTGTGACCGACATGGCCGCTCTTTCCCATGCCGGACACGATCACCCGATCGCCTTGCTCCAGCAGGTCCAATGCCGCAGCAAAATCAGGCCCTAACTGTGCCTGAAGGGCCTGGAGGCCCTGGATTTCAGTCGACAGCACACGCCTCGCGTTCGCTATATCACTGTCGCGGCGGCGGATCGGCGGTTCGACGGGGCAGGAGCGAGGCGCAGACTTCATGCGACTGGAGTCTACCCGGCCAAGCTTGGGAGGTTCAAAGCAAATATCGCGCCAAAGTGACGCTCCCAGGCTTTGGCACTGTACGATCGGTGGCCGCGGGTCGCTATAATTGCACTAATGAGCAAAAATATCCTCGCCCGCCCAGCCCTCCAGGTCAAGCGCGGCGCGGTAGGGCAGGAAGCGGAAGGCGGCCTCCGCGAGGTCGCGCCGCCCCTCGCGATCGAGCAGCGCATCAAGTCGCGCCTTGAGCTTGTGCAGGTGCAGCACGTCTGAGGCGGCGTAGGCGAGTTGCTCGTCGGTCAGCTGCTCGGCCCCCCAATCGGAGGATTGCTGCTGCTTGGAGATCTCGACACCGAGCATTTCCTTGGCGAGGTCCTTCAGCCCGTACTTGTCAGTGTAGGTCCGCACCAGGCGGGCGGCGATCTTGGTACAGAAGACGGGCTGGGTGACGACCCCCAGGTACTGACGCAGCACGGCGATGTCGAAGCGGGCGAAGTGGAACAGCTTGAGCCGCGCGGGATCGACCAGCAACGCCTTGAGGCGCGGCGCTTCATAGCTGTCCTTGGCAAACTGCACGAGGTGCGCGTCACCGTCGCCGGATGACAGCTGCGCCAGGCACAGGCGGTCGCGGTGCGGATTGAGCCCCATCGTCTCCGTGTCGATCGCCACTACCGGCCCCAAGTCGAGGCCGGCGGGCAGGTCGCCTTTATGGAGATGGATGGCCATGACCCCTCGCGCCGCTTCACCCTCAAAAGTGCAACGCCGTCCCGAGGGACGGCGCGGCGAATGGTGCCCTGGAGAAGACTCGAACTTCCACGCCCTTTCGAGCACTAGAACCTGAATCTAGCGCGTCTACCAATTCCGCCACCAGGGCACGACCCGTCCGGCGAGCGAACGGCCGGACACGTAATGCCCGCATTGGACGATGTCAACCACGGCCGGTCCCACGCAGCTCCGTGATGCCGCGCCAGCCGCTGCCGTCTTCTCCCACCGGCCGGGCTGTATTATATGCCGTGCCAGCCGCGGTCTTGGCGCGGCAGAGGAAGCGCCAGTCCATGGACATAAGGCAAGTCACGGTTTTCGGCGGCTCGGGCTTCATCGGGCGATACGTCGTTCGGGCCCTGGCGGCGCGCGGCCTGCGCGTGCGGGTCGCAGTGCGTCATCCGGAACTGGCGGATTTCACCCGCATGGCAGGCGACGTCGGCCAGGTGATGGCGGTACGAGCCAACCTCCGCTTCCCGCAATCGGTCGCTGCCGCCGTCGCCGGCAGCGACGCGGTGGTCAACGCCGCCGGCATCCCCTACGAGCGCGGCCGTCAACGCTACACCGCCGTCCACGCCGACGGCGCGCGCCACATCGCGGAGGCGGCACGGAACGCCATCGTGGCGCGCCTGATCCATATCTCAGGCATTGGCGCGCAACAGCAGCGTACTGGCAATCGGTTCGTCGAATCCAAGGCGCTGGCCGAGCACGAGATGAACCGCGCCTTCCCCAACGTCACCATCCTGCGGCCCAGCGTCGTGTTCGGCCCCGAGGACAAGTTCTTCAACCGGCTGGCGTCGGCTGCCCAGATGGCGCCGGTTATGCCGATCTTCGGCAATGGACTGGCGAAGTTCCAGCCGGTCTATGTCGGCGACGTCGCAGCTGCCGTGGCGCAGGCGCTGGCCGAACCCCGCACCGCGTTCGGGGCCTACGAACTGGGCGGGCCGCGCGTTTATACCTACCGCGAACTGGTCGAGCTGACCCTGCGCATGACGGCGCGGCACCGGCGCCTGCTGTCGGTACCGGTGCTGCCGGTAAAGATCGGCGCCTTCTTCGCCGAGTTCCTGCCGGTGCCGCCGATCACCCGCGACCAGGTCGACCTGATGACCCGCGACAATGTCGTAACACCGGGCCGGCCGAGCTTCACCGAGCTCGGCGTCACACCGCACAGCGCCGAGGCCATCCTGCCGATGTATCTCGACCGCTACCGCGCCAGCGGCCGCTACGACCTCGCGTCGCCGGTCTGAGGCGCTGCCGCGCGACCGTGGCCTCGTGTGCCGTCGTCCCGAGCGCAACGAAGGACTCTGCGGTATGGCGGCCAGTATCCGGTGACGCCGGGAATTCACGGCCGCCGCCACCGTTTGGACAAGACACTGCAAGGTCCTTCGTTTCGCTCACGACGACGATAGCAATGTCGGTTGCTGCCCAGACCTTGTGAGGAGCCTCCATGCCTGCGCGCATCATCGGCATGATCGGCGTTGCGCCACCGAAGCCACAACCGAACCTGCTTGTCATCGAGGGCGACATTACCCCGCCCTTCATCGCCGAGTTCGCCCAGGCGCATGAGGCGGCCGGTTTCGACATGGTGCTGGTCGGCTACACCTCGTCGTCGGCCGAAGGCTTTCTGGTGGCCCTGCATGCGGCGGCGCGGACCGACCGGCTGTCATATCTGATCGCGCATCGCCCGGGCTTCGTCGCGCCTACCCTGTTCGCCCGCAAGGTGGCGACGTTCGACCATCTGACCGGCGGCCGGGTGGCGCTGCATATCATCACCGGCAAAACCGACGCCGAGCAGGAAGGCGACGGCGACTTCACGCCCAA
>DATFGV010000475.1:0-3452 GCA_035249115.1 Vineibacter sp. | reverse complement strand
CACGACCCGGTCGGGAGACAGCGGCAGCAACTTGAGGATCAGAGACTTCATCGCCGGCAGGCGCGACGGCCGGCCGGTCAGCAGCAACAGGTCGCTATCGTAGGTGTAGACCAGCTCGCACAGCGGCGTGAGCACGTTCTTGATCTCGGCCTGCACCGTGTCGTCGATCCCCTGCAGGTCGATCGGCACCAGCACCTTGCGCAGGTCGAAGTCGCGGGCGCCGCGCTTGCGGGCGGCGTCGTTGACGAAGGCGACGACTTCCGCCGACGGCCGCGAGCCCGGGCTGAAGAACGACTCGATCGGCCGCGACTCGGGTACCGGCGTCGCCTCAAGCGGCTGGTAGCCCTCGCAGGCCAGCAGCAGTTCCAGACCGATCGGGCTGGCGATCTGCAGCGCGAACTGGCGCCGCAGGTTCTGGGTCTCGACGTCCTCGCCGCCGCGGCTGCTGCGGAACAGTTCCGTGGTCAGGTCCTCGGCGTTCGGGATGCCGGCTTCTTTCAGGGCCGCCTCGATCGCCGGCAGCACGTGGTTCTGGATGACGCGCAACAGGATGTCGTCGCCGGCCTTGTTGAAGCCCTCGCGGAAGGTCTGCTCGGGATGCAAGGTGACCGAGATGCCGGTACCTTCGACGGTGTAGGTGTTGATGATCAGGTCGGTGGTGCCGCCGCCGATGTCGATGCTGGCGACGCGCAACGCGTCGGGCCGGTCCTGGCGGACCCGCGGCCGGCGCGCCACCTTGAAGAAGGCGCGCGCGTCGCCGCCGAAATTGCGCGCCACCTCGGTGTAGAGATAGACCAGCTGCGTGCAGCTTGCCTCGTCCCATTCGAGAAAGACTTCGGGCGGCGCGCTGTCGTCATCGCGCACCTTCCAGCCCAGCACCATCCACACCAGGTCGCGGGCCGCCTCGGCGCGCTGCCGGAACAGCTGGCGCTCCGCCAGCGGCATGCCGGTCGGCACCGTCATGATGATGCGGCGCAGGCGGCGCGGGATCTCGGCGTGGCTGCGGCGGATGCGCTGCGCCGGCGAGTTCATCTGGGTCAGCGCCTGCAGGATGATCTCGCACAGCGCGAAGCTCATCATCGAGGAGCGCGAGTAGAGCGGCTCGAACACCGGCAGGTTGTCGGGATCGTCCGGTTCGAGCCGGTGCAGCGCCTCGCCCTTCTGGTTGACCAGCTGGGCCAACGGGCCGCTGTTGGCCGCCATCGTGCCCTGCTCGGGCGAGAAGGCGGCGTTGAAGAACCATTCCCGCTTCTGCGATTCGGTGTCCCACAAGTAGCGCTTGGGCGAGGACATGCCGGTATTGCCCTCGGTGCCGCGCCGGCGCGAGGCCAGTCGCGTCGCCTCCGGCCCGATCCGCGCCATGGTCGGCCAGACGAAGGCGTCGGTGCGGCCGCCCAGGCGCGACAGGTGGTTCTTGCCGAATGAGGCCTGGGCGAACTCGATGCGCGATTCGAACGGCTTGGCGTAGACCCGCTCGGGATGCGTCAGGTCGCGCAACGCCAGCTCGTAGGAATCATTGAGGTTGGCGGCGCGGTGGTCGGTCGACTCGATCAGCATGCCGCAGGTGCGCGAGTTGCCGACATCGAGCACCAGGTCGACGTCGATCGCGTTGCGGCCGGGACGTTCGGCGTCGCCCACCACCTTGATCGCCGGGAAGATGCCGGCGCCGTCCAGCATGGCGAGGAACGCGAGGTAGCGGGCCGTCGGCTCGGTCGGCACCCGCTTGGTCTCGCTGTCGATCTCGTGTCCCGACAGCTTGGGGAACAGTTCGCGGAACAGCTCCTCGATCCATTTCTGCACCCAGTCCTGGCGCAGGAACCACTGGTTGTCCGCCTGCCGCGGCGCCAGCGCGAAAATCGCGCCCGACGCCACGTCCTTGGGCGACGGAGCGAGATAGGCGCGACCGTCCAGTTCCGGCAGCAGGCCGGTGTCGAAGGCGAGCACGACGCGGTAGCGGTGGCCATGCTCGTCGCGGAAGCCGTCGCCGTGCCGCGACTCGAGGTCGACCACGCGGGCCCGCGCCCAGTCGCTGGGACCATCCTTGAAGGTCTTGCCGGGGCGGGCCTGGAAGAATGGCACCGGCACCCAGCGGTCGAGGAACGGGGCGAGCGCATCCTTCAGGCCGATGTCGAGGTTGCCCTGGGCTTCGCGCCGCTTGCCGGCCTCCATGACGGTGTAGACGCCGGTGCCGGGGTCGTATTCGAACTGCACCAGCTTGTCGACCGAGGCCGGCGTGCCGGGCACGTTGGTGTCAAGAAAGCGCCATTCCTTGACCAGCAGACGGCCCGGATCGAAGCCGAAATCAAGGAATTGCACCCCGCTCTTGGCGATCAGCGTCGTCGGCTGCGGGTAGCGGGGCAGATAGGCAAGATCGGTCATGGTCCCGGAGGGCAGACTACCAGCGCGCGCCAGACGGGGCGGCGCGTCGGTAGTGTATCGGGGCGGGGTGCTGCGCCGCAACCGCGGTGCGGTCGCGGCCTCACTTGCCGAGCTGTACGGCGTAGGTCGGGCCGCCTTCGGTATTGCCCTGGCACTGCGCCTGGCCGTCGCGGCCCGGATCGCAGGTCACGGTCGAGGGGGCATAGGTCGTCCCGTCACTGCACTTCAGTGCTTCAGTCTCGCGGATCACCAGCTTGCCACCCGGACCGCGGCTGGCCTCGGCCGGGCCTTCGCAGACGACGCCGTTCTTCTGGACGATCTTGGTGCGGCCCTTGCCGTCCTTGTCGAAGCTGTATTGCGGCCGCACGACCTCGTCGCCGCCCTGCGTCGTCAGGTCGGTGCTCGAGCGCCACTCGCCCTGCATGAACCGGACACCCGGTTCCGGCGGAATGCGCACCGGTTGGATCGGCTTTTCGCCTGGCGTCTGGCCGGTGCGGGGTTCGGTCGGACGCGCCGCCTGCTGCGGCGGTTTCGGCTGGGCGGCCTTGGGGTCGGCCTTGGGATCGGCCTTGCTGTCGGCCGGCGGTTTCTGCCCCGCTTGCGGCGCCTTGCCATCGGGCTTGGTATCCGGCGGTCGCCGCGCCTCGGTCGATGGCTTGGTCGGATCATCGGCCCGCGGCATCGGCGTGCCGGGCGCGCGCGTCGCATCCGCCGACTTGCCGTCCTCGCCGCGCGTTCCGGGCACGGTCGTCGTGCCATCCGTGCCGGGTACGACCACCGTGCCACCCGGCACGACCTCGCCCTGCCGGCCGGGCGCACATTGGTTGCGCCGGTCGTTGAACTGCGCAAACAGCCGCGCATGGTCGGCGCGCAGGGCGGCCTCGCGCGCCTGCTCGGCGCGCAGCGCCGCATCGTCGACGCCCGATGACCCGCCGGGCGTCGTGCCGGCCGTCGACGGCAAGGTGAATTTGCCGTCCCACACCCAGCGCGGCAGGTATGGCTTCACCAGATAGGCGGCGACCGCCAGCAACAGCAACAGGAAGGCGGCGATCAGCAGTCCCTTGGCCCAGGAT
>DATFGV010000474.1:0-3782 GCA_035249115.1 Vineibacter sp. | reverse complement strand
CCTGCCATCGTATTCCTCCCGGCCCGGCGCATTCATGAACGCCGTGGCGTGGCCGCACCATAGGGCGCGCGGCGCGGCCGTGCATCCCGGCTTCCGCCATGTCAGGCTTGCGTTAGGGCTCAAATAAATCCTTCCCAGCGAAGCTGGGGAGGTGCCCGAAGGGCGGAGGGGAGCCGACGTGGTTTGGCAATCACCGGCACCACGGCCGGTCCCCTCCGGCCCTTCGGGCCACCTCCCCACTGCGTGGGGACGGAACTATGCCGCCGCCTCGCGGTAGCGGCGGGCCAGCGGTGAGCGGGGCCGTAGCGTGCCCCGCTCGCTGGCCAGCGCCGCCAGCAGCGAGCGGTCGCCGGCTCGCCGGGCGGCCTCGAGCAGCGTCAGGTCGAGCAGGTCGCGCTGGGCGTGGCTGCCGCCGAAACGGTGGGCGATCGGCCGCAAATGCTGCAGCCTCTCGATGACGTCGCGGTAGTGGCCTCGGCCGAACGCCGCCAGCGCCTCGCCGACCGGCACGCCGACGTCGCGCGCCATGGCGCGGTTGGCGGGGTTCACGTCGGACGCTGCGCTGCGGCGCAAGGTGGTGAGCTGCTGCGCCACGCGGGCGTCGTCGCCGCTGCCGACATAGGCCATCAGGGCGTGCACGTCGTTGAACGAATAGACCCCGTCCTCAAGCGTCGGCGCCCAGGTCTCGGCGACCTCGCGCCAGCGGTCGCCGACATCGTGGCCGCGCAGGGTCAGCCGCCACAGCAGGGCCGAGGCATCGACCAGGTCGAGCGCCACGGCCGAGCGCTCGGTACGGATCGGCCCGTCGTAGAGCTTCAGCACCTCGTCCACCTGGTCGAGCTCCAGGTGGTAGAGCGCCAGGTGCCACCAGTTGTGCACGTCGAAGAACGAATCGGCCGACCAACGGTCGCTGGACAGCGACAGCCACTTGATGCCCTCCTCGGGCTGGTTGCGCATTTCCAGCACATGCGCCACGGCGTGATAGCCCCAGCCGTCGCGCGGGTTCAGCCCGACCGACTCACGGCCGCGCTCCTCGGCTCGGGCATACTCGCCCATCTCCTCCAGGCCGAAGGCGTGCATGCCGACGATCGCGTGGTAACCCGGATCCGCCTTGCTCCAGGCGTGCAGCCGCCGCGCCACCCGGTCGCGCAGGTTGCGCGAGTCGCCACGGAAGAAGTCCAGGAGGTGCGCGATCTGCAGCGCCAGGATGTCGCGCGGCCAGGCGACCAGCAGCGCCTCCCAGCGCCGGACCGCTTCCTCGAAGTCGCCGCCGGCCAGCGCCGCCAGCGCACCGACGTGCTGCCGCTCGCGGTCGTCGGCCGGCAGGTTTCGTGCCGAATCAAGCGAGGCCTGTGCCTCGCGCAAACCCGGCGCCTCGCTGCTCGAGCCGTAGAGGTAGCCGCGCAGCACGTGGCCCATGGTGAAATCGGGCCGCGCCTGCAGCGCCGCCTCGATGCTGCCGACGGGGTTGCCGACGTAGCACTGGAACTCGGCCAGCGCCGTCTCGAAGCGCTCGACGGTGGCGGCATCGGCGCCGGACACCGGCAGGCCGCGGGCATCCTGCAAGGCCATTGATTGCCTCCATCACGCGACGAACGGCGCAACGCCGGCGGCACCCAGGCGCCTTCAACGTCTATCGCCAAGTCCGCCATCGGGTTGTAACTTGCCGACCATAGCATATTCCCAAGCGTTGCTTTGTCAGGGCCCGGGCCGGTCATGCGCGATCGCGTCCGACGCTGGCGCCGATCCGCCTGGCGCGGAGGGGTGCCCTGGAATCGCAAGGGAGAAGAAGATGAGACGAGGTCACGTGCTGCTGATCGCCGCCAGCCTCGCCAGCCTGCCGGCAATGGCCAAGGAATATCCGGCAGAGCTGGCCGGCCACGCCATCCTGCCGGCCGCGACCTTCATGCCGCCGCCCGCTGATGCGCCGGAAAGCTTCGGGATCTCCGGCCGCTTCGCTGAGCCGGCCAAGGGCCGCAACGAGGCCCCGGGCTCGATCAAGGGCACGTCCTTCATGTCGGACAAGGCGGCGCCGCGCGAGACCGGCGTGTCGTTGCCCTTCAAGGGCCAGCCGGTGCAGGGATTCTCCGGCATCAAGAAGCTGGCCAACGGCAACTTCATCGTGCTCACCGACAACGGCTTCGGCAGCAAGGCCAACTCACCCGACGCGCTGCTGGTGATCCATGAGCTGAAGATCGACTGGGCCAGCGGCAAGGTTGATCGCGTCTCGAGCAAGTTCCTGCACGACCCCGACCGCAAGCTGCCGTTCCTGATCGTCACCGAACACACCGCCAAGCGCTATCTCACCGGAACCGACCTCGACATCGAGTCGATCCAGCCGATCGGCGACAGCCTGTGGTTCGGCGACGAGTTCGGCCCGTACCTCGTGCGCACCGACCTGAATGGCAAGGTGACCGGCTTTTTCGAGACCAGGGTCGACGGCAAGATCGTGCGCTCACCCGACCACTACGCCGTCGCGATGCCGGCCGTGCCTGGCGCCGTCAACTTCGAGGTGCGTCGTTCGCGTGGCTTCGAGGGCATGGCGGCGTCGATCGACGGCAAGCTGCTCTACCCGCTGCTCGAAGGGCCGCTGTGGGACGCGGCCGCGAAAGCCTGGGAAATGAAGGACGGCAAGGAATACCTGCGCATCCTCGAGTTCGACGTCGCCAAGGGCGAGTACACCGGCCGGTCGTGGAAATACCTGCTGGAGATCAACGGCAACAACATCGGCGACTTCAACATGATCGACGCCGCGACCGGCCTGATCATCGAGCGCGACAACGGCGAGGGCGATCCGGCGACGGCCTGCAACGGTCCCGCCCGGCCGGACTGCCAGAACGTGCCGGCGAAGTTCAAGCGCATCTATAAGATCGACCTGACGCAAGCCGACGCCGAGGGCTTCGTGAAGAAGGTCGGCTACATCGACCTGATGGCGATCGCCGACCCCAAGAAGCTGGCGCGCGTCGGCGGCAAGGACGGCAAGTTCACCTTCCCGTTCGTCACCATCGAGGACGTCGCCGTGGTCGACGCCGACCACATCGTCGTCGCCAACGACAACAACCTGCCGTTCTCGTCCGGCCGGCAGATCGGCAAACAGGACGACAACGAGTTCATCCTGCTGCGCGTGCCGGACTTCCTGCGCGCCAAGTGAGGGATGACGCGGACATCGCGGATCGCGACACAAGCAAGAGCGGCGCGGGCCTAAGGCCGCACGCCGTACTCGGCGTAGCGTTCGGCAACCATGGCTTCGATCGCGGCGGCGGCGGCAATATCGGCGTCGCCGCCGGCCTGATCGCCCTTCCTCAGTCTGGCCACACCGCGGGCGAACAGCGCGCCGGCTCTCTTTGGGCTCTTCCCGAGCGCCGCATCCAAGTCGGCGATGGCGCGGTCGTGGTCGCCCATCCTCAGGTAGGTGAAGCCTCGGCCCTCGAGCGTGCGCGCCTCCGCCGGTCGCAGACGCAGCGCCTCGTCGCAATCGGCCAGCGCCGGCGTGAATCGTCCGACGATGGCATGCGTCCAGCATCGACTCCTGAATGCGTCCACTGCACTCGGGTTCAGGCGAATCGCCTCGCTGTACTCTGTGATGGCGCGATCGTAGTCGCCTCTGCGAAAATAGGCGAAGCCGCTGTACAGATGGGCCGTGGCATCGTTCGGCTTCTTCGCAATCGACTCGCTGTAGATGGCGATCGCCCGATCGTGGTCGGCGCGGGAGCGGTCCTGCTGGTCCTTACGGCTGTAGGCAGTTCCGCGGAGGCTGTAGGTGTTTGCAAGATTCGGGTTCA
>DATFGV010000473.1:0-8956 GCA_035249115.1 Vineibacter sp. | reverse complement strand
CGGGCGGCGCGATTGGCGCCGCCCGGTCCGATGTCGGGAGATCAGGTCAGGTTACTGGCACGACGGGCCATACGAGGTCTGGATGCAACAGCGATCCTTGCCAGCCGGCTTGTACCCGGCGACCGGGCCGCGCGACGTCTGGTACGTACAGGTCGCGCCGGCACCATAGGTCACAGGCGGACTCTGGTAGCCGTAGCCGTCACGCCAGTCCACCCGGCCATCGTAGTTGCGATCGCGCGCATCGTAGCGGTCGCGCCAGTCAACCCGGCCGTCGCGGTTGCGGTCGCGCGGGTCATAGCGGTTGCGATCACGCCAGTCGATCCGCCCGTCGTGATTGCGGTCGTCACGCCAGTCAACCCGGCCGTCACGGTTGGCGTCGCGCCAGTCGTAGCCGTAGCCGTTCTGGTGACGCCAGTCCTCCGCCAGCGCAGGCGTACACAGGCCGAGGCCGATGGCGCCGGCCAGGATGGTGGCGATGCAGGTGCGAGTCATGGCAAACCTCCCTTGGCTGCCTCTATGCCCCTAATGTCGGTCGCGATTGTGGTCGGTGCTGGCTGGCAAGGTGGAGAGACCAAGGCGAATGCGGCGGTTTCGGGATGGTTGGATTCGAGCGGCAGCGGTCGATTCATGCCAGCGCGCCGGCATGACGTTCCTTGGCGGAGATGTGTCGACGCGGGCCGGCGGGCGAAGGGAATGCACCCATGAAGCTGATCACCTGGAACATCCAATTCGGCGTCGGCATGGACGGCCGCAACGACCTGGCGCGGATCATCGCGCACGCCGGACGCATCGCCGACTTCGACGTCCTCTGCCTGCAGGAGGTGGCCGACAATTTCCCGGGGCTGAAGGCCAACCGCGGCGAGAACCAGTTCGCCGAGATCGCCGCCCTGCTGCCGGGCTACACCGCCATCGAAGGCATCGCCGTCGACACGCCCGGACCGGATGGGCGGCGCCAGCGGTTCGGCAACATGCTGCTGTCGCGGCTGCCGGTCGGCCAGGTGCTGCGTCATGCGCTGCCGTGGGAGGCCGATGCCACCAAAAGCATGCCGCGCCTGCTGGTCGAAGCGGTGCTGATGGCGCCGTTCGGGCCGCTACGCGTGATGACCACGCACCTGGAATACTACTCACCGAAGCAGCGCACGGCGCAGGTCGAAGGCATCCGCGAAGTGCATCGCCAGGCTTGCGCCCGCGCCGCGCGACCGCCGCTGCCATCCGACAACATGTTCCAGCCGCACCCCGTCGGCCCATCGGCGATCCTCACGGCCGACTTCAACATGCGCACCAGCGATCCATCCTATGCGCGGCTGTCCGCTCCGTTCGACGGCGGTGCGCCAAGCCTGCTCGACGCCTGGACCGTCCGTCACCCCGGCGAGCCACATCCGAATTCCTTCTGCATCTACGAGCAGCTCGCCGGCCCGCCGCACTGTTGCGACTTCATCTTTGTCACCGAGGACCTGGCGCCGCGCGTCTTGCGCGTGGCCTACGACGTTGAAACCCAGCTCTCCGACCATCAGCCGGTGCTGATCGAGCTGCGCGACGAGCCGGCCTGAACGCTTCGGTGGCCGCCGAATACTCGGGTTCGTCGTCGGTCGCGCCGGTGCTAGGATGCCAAGCATGACGCACGCCAGGACCATCTACCAGCAGCCGCGGCTCGCGCCGCGGGCCGGCGAGACGATCGTGACCAGCACCTGTGGCCACAATTGCGGCGGCCGCTGCGTGGTCAACGCCCACGTCGCCGACGGACGGATCGTGAAGATTTCGACCGACCCCGGTCGCTGGAACCCCGAACTGCCACCGCTGCCGGCCTGCGCCCGCGGCGTCGGCCAGATCGAGCGCACCTACCATCCCGACCGCCTGAAATACCCGATGCGCCGCGTCGGGCCACGTGGCTCGGGCCGGTTCGAGCGCGTCTCATGGGACGACGCCCTCGATACGGTAGCGCGCGAGATGCTGCGGGTGCGGGCGCAGTACGGCAACGCCGCCATCCTCGACGGCTCGCGCTCCGGCAGCCTGTCGATGCTGCACGGCCGCGGCGCCGCCAAGCGCTTCCTGCACATGTTCGGCGGCTGCACCGATCTGTGGTCCAACATGTCGGCCGAGGCCGAGGTGTTCGCCGTGCGCATGACCTACGGCGCCAAGGCCGACTACAAGTCGGCCGGCCGCGAGCCGACCGACTACGTCAATTCCAAGCTGATCGTGATGTGGGGCTGGAGCCCGGCCGACGGCACGTTCGGCACCGGCACCCAGCGCTACCTGAAGTGGGCCAAGCAGAAAGGCGTGCGTATCGTCGCCGTCGATCCGCGCCGCACCCGCTCGAGCAGCGCGCTGGCCGACGAGCACATCTTCATCCGCCCCTCGACCGACGCGGCGGCGCTGATCGCCATGGCCTACGTGATCGTCAGCGAAGGCCTGCACGACCAGGCCTATTGCGATCGCTATGTGCTGGGTTTCGACGAGGCGCACCTGCCGGCGGGCGCGCCGGCAGGCGCTTCGTACCGCGCCTACCTGATGGGCGACAGCGACGGCATTGCCAAGACGCCGGCGTGGGCCAGCGCCATCACCGGTATCCCGGCCGATACCCTGCGGCGGCTGGCGATCGCGTTCGCGACCAGCAAGCCGGCGGCGCTGCAGACCGGCTACGCGCCCGGCCGGACCCGCTACGGCGAGCAGTTCCACCGCGCCGCCTACGCGCTGGCGGCGATCACCGGCAATGTCGGCATCGCCGGCGGCAATTCAGGCACCAGCAACGGCGCCACCGGCCGGGCCGGCATCAACAGCCTGCCGACCGGCAGCAATCCGATCAACGCGCGCGTCTCCTCGCCGCTGCTGGCCGACCTGCTGGCGCGCGGCAAGGCCGGCGGCTATCCGGCCGACATCAAGCTGATCTACTCGGCCGGCGGCGACCTGTTCAACCAGGCGCCCAACGCCGGCAAGATCGCGGCGTCGCTGGACGGCGTCGAGTTCATCGTCGCGCAGGACAACTTCCTGACGCCGACCGCGCAGCACGCCGACATCGTGCTGCCGGCGACGACGTTCTGGGAACGCAACGACGTGCACACGCCCTGGGCCGGCGCCGGCCACTACGCGATCTTCATGAAGCAGGCGATCGCGCCGATGTACGAATGCCGCAACGACATCGACATCTTCGCCGACCTGGCGCGCCGCCTCGGCATTGCCGGCTACAACGACAGCAGCGAGCTCGACTGGCTGCGCCGGCTGACCAGCGACGCGGTCGACGACTTCGAGGCGTTCATGGACAAGGGCGTCGCCCGCTTTCCGGCACCCGAGGACGCGGTCGCCTTCGCCAAGCAGATTCGCGATCCCGACAATCACAAGTTCACCACGCCGTCGGGCAAGATCGAGGTCTATTCGATGGCGATGGCCGCCAACCCGGACCCCTACGGGCTGGGCGCGATGCCGCCGATCCCGACCTGGATCCCGCCGATCGAGCCCGACGCGCGCTATCCGCTGAGCCTGTGCAGCCCCAAGTCGCGGGCCCGCACCCATTCGATCCACGGCAACCAGCCCGACCTGGCGCGGGTCGACCCCGACGATCTCTGGCTGAACACCGCGGACGCCCGGGCGCGGGGCATCAAGGACGGCCAGAAGGTGCGGGTCTTCAACGCGTTTGGCGCCACGGTGCTGCCGGCCAAGGTGACCAGCCGCATCGCGCCCGGCGTGGTGGCGATCAAGGAAGGCGCCTGGTTCAGCCCCGGCGCCGATGGCACCGATCGCAGCGGTTGCGCCAATGCCGTCACGGCCGACAGCTCGGCGCCGTGCGGCGCCACGACCTACAACACCAACCAGGTCGAGGTGGCGGCGGCGTAGCGCGACGCGCAGAGCGGGTTGGGCGCGTCTTGGCCCGTCGTCGGTGTTTGCGCGACGGCGCGAAATCCGTTTGTTTCGCCGCCGCTTTTCCGCTTTGATACGCCGCAATCGAACCCGCTCGCGGTACGTGGCGGGCGGCAAATAGTGACGATTTCCAGGGAGACATCCGCCATGAAGGGACGGCTTCTCGGCACGGCGGCGCTGTTGGGTGTGCTCACGGCGCCGGCCTACGGCCAGCAATCAATCAAGATCGGCTTCATCTCGACCTACTCCGGGCCGCAGGCCTCGATCGGCCAGGACATGCGCCGCTCGGTCGAGCTGGCGGTCGAGCATCTCGGCGGCAAGATGGCCGGCAAGACAATCGAGGTGATCTTCGAGGACGACCAGTTCAAGCCCGAGGTCGGCAAGCAGAAATCCGAGAAGCTGGTGCAGCAGGACAAGGTCGACTTCGTCGGCGGCTACATCTGGTCGAACGTGCTGCTGGCCTCGCTGAAGACCGTGACCGACGACGGCGATACCATCCTGATCGGCTCCAACGCCGGCCCCAACCAGATCGCGGGCGAGCTGTGCCACCCCAATTTCTTCTCGACCTCGTGGCAGAATGACCAGACGCCCAGCGCCATGGGTCAGTTCGTCCAGGAGAAGGGCGTCAAGAAGGTCTACCTGATCAGCGCCAACTACGCCGCCGGGCGCGACATGCTGTCGGGCTTCAAGCGCACCTTCAAGGGCGAGATCGTCGGCGAGGATCTCACCAAGTGGCCCGACCAGCTCGATTTCTCGGCTGAGATGTCGAAGATGCGCTCGGTCAAGCCGGACGCGGTGTTCGTCTTCTTCCCCGGTGCGCATGGCGTGCAGTTCCTGTCCCAGTACGCGCAGACCGGACTGAAAGGCACGATTCCGCTGTACAGCACCTACGTCGTCGATGCCCTGTCGCTGCCGCAGCTCAAGGACCTGGCGCTGGGCGTGCCGGGCGCGCAGTCCTGGGTCAACGACCTGCCCAACGACCAGAACAAACGCTACGTCGCCGACTTCAAGAAGAAGCATGGCACGTATCCATCGTTCTACGGGGCGCAGAGCTACGACACGATCATGCTGATCGCCGCGGCGGTCGAGGGGCTGAAGGGCGACCTGAAGGACAAGGCCAAGGTGCGGGCCGAGCTGAAGAAGGCCAACTTCAAGTCGGTGCGCGGTGACTTCAAGTTCAACACCAACCAGTTCCCGATCCAGAACTTCTACATCCAGGAGACGGTGAAGGACGCCGAGGGCAACTACACCTTGAAGACTGTCGGCGTTGCCACCAAGGACGGGAAGGACGCCTACAGCGACAAGTGCCCGATGAAGTGACGTCTTTCCTCCCCAACGCAGTTGGGGAGGTGCCCCGAAGGGGCGGAGGGGAGCCGACGAGATCTGCGTGACAGGAACCGCGTCGGCGCCCCATCCGGCCTTCGGCCACCTTCCCCACTGCGTGGGGAAGGAATGAGACCATGACCCTGCTGATCGAACAGACGCTCAACGGCATCCAGCTCGGGCTGCTGATGTTCCTGCTGGCGGCCGGCCTGACCCTGGTGTTCGGCATCATGGATCTGGTGAATCTGGCGCACGGCTCGATCTACATGTTCGGCGCCTATTTCTGCGCCACGTTCAGCGGCTGGACCGACTCTTTCGTGCTCGGCGCGCTGCTGTCGCTGCCGGCGGCGCTGCTGCTGGGCGTGGTCATCGAGGTCGTGGTGGCGCGCAAGCTCTACCGTCGCGACCATCTCGACCATGTGTTGGCGACCTTCGGCCTGATCCTGATCGCCAACGACCTGGTGCGGCTGGTGTGGGGTCCGGACGGGCGGCGCATCCCGCTGCCGGCGTGGCTCAACCAGCCGATCCACCTGACGCCGGACCTGCCCTACCCGACCTACCGCTTCGCCGTCATCCTGGTCGGCGCGGCGGTGGCGCTGTTCCTCTACTGGCTGGTGGTGCGCACGCGGACCGGCATGTGGATCCGCGCCGGCGCGTCCAACCGCACCATGATCGGCGCGTTGGGCATCAATATCGAGGCGCTGTTCACCCTGGTGTTCGGCCTCGGCGCCGTGCTGGCGGCGCTGGCCGGCCTGATGGCGGCGCCGATCGTGACGGTGTCGATCGGCATGGGCGACAACATCCTGATCCTCGCCTTCGTCATCATCGTGATCGGCGGCATCGGCTCGATCAAAGGCGCCTTCATCGCCGCCATGATCGTCGGCATGATCGACACCATCGGCCGCGCCTTCCTGCCCGACCTGCTCAAGAGCTTCCTGTCGGTGACGGCGGCCAACACCGCGGCGCCGGCGATCTCCTCGATGCTGGTCTATCTGTTGATGGCCGGTGTGCTGGTCTGGCGCCCCACCGGCCTGTTCGGCGCGCGGGCTTAGCCATGAGACCGCATGGTGCCGAGGTACATCCCTTCCCCACGCCTTGGCGTGGGGAAGGTGGCGCGAAGCGCCGGATGGGGAGCCGACGTGGTGTTTGTGACTGAAAGACCACGTCAGGTCCCCTCCGCCCCTTCGGGGCACCTCCCCACTGCGTGGGGAGGAAAGGGGTGACCGCGCTGATGGCGCCGCTTGCGACTTGGCGCGGGCGCATCGCGGCCCTGGTGCTGGTGTTGCTCGGCTTGCTGCCGTGGTACGCGCCGTGGCTCGAGGCCGCCGGCATCATCAGTCAGAAATTCGCGCTCACCTTGATGACGCGCGTGCTGATCCTGTCGATCGCCGCCATCAGCCTGAACCTGATCCTGGGGTTTGGCGGCATGGTGAGCTTCGGCCACGCCGTCTATATCGGGCTGGGCGGCTATACCGTCGGCATCTTGGCACACCACGGGGTCAGCAACGGCTTTCTGCAGTTTCCGCTCGCCATCCTGTCGTCGGCGCTGTTCGCCCTGGCGATCGGTGCGCTGTCGCTGCGCACCCGCGGCGTCTATTTCATCATGATCACCTTGGCTTTCGCGCAGCTGATGTACTTCGTCGGTGTCGGGCTGGAGGTCTATGGCGGCGACGACGGGCTGACCATCAACCGGCGCAGCGACTTCGCCGGCCTGATCGCGACCCGCGGCCAGGGCAAGTTCGTCGCCTTCTATGTCGTCGCGTTCGTTTCGCTGGTGCTGGTCCTGTGGTTCGTGCACCGGCTGGTCAATTCGCGTTTCGGCATGGCGTTGCGCGGCGCCAAGTCGAACGATTCGCGCATGCAGGCGCTGGGAATCCCGACCTTCCGCTACCGACTGACCGCCTTCGTGATCGCCGGCGCCATCTGCGGCTTCGCCGGTGCGTTGCTGGCCAATCACACCGAGTTCATTTCGCCGGCGATGATGCACTGGACGCGTTCGGGCGACCTCATCGTCATGGTGGTGCTGGGCGGCATGGGCAGCCTGTTCGGCCCGCTGTACGGCGCCATCGCCTTCCTGCTGCTGGAGGAGTTCCTGCCGGCACTGCTCAAGATCGGGCTGACTTGGCTGCATGCCGCGACAGCGGCGGTACTCGGCGGCGGCATCGCGGGCGCCCGCAACGAGTGGCTGAAGCTTGCGGAGTACTGGCAGATCGCGCTCGGCGTGATCCTCATCCTGGTCGTGCTCTACGCGCGCGGCGGCATCGACAGCCTGCTTGGAAAGCCGCGCCATGGCTGAGCCCGTTGCTGGGAACGCGGGCGTCTCGCCCGCTCATGAGCGGGCCGGAGGCCCGCGCTCCCAGGTCCCGCTGCTCGAGGTCGACCGCCTGGTCAAGCGCTTCGGCGGCCTGGTCGCCACCGACTCGCTGTCGCTCGACGTGCGCGATGGCGAGGTGCACGCCCTGATCGGGCCGAACGGTGCCGGCAAGACGACCGCGATCGCGCAGCTGTCGGGTTTCCTGCGCCCCAACAGTGGCCGCGTTACCTTTGCCGGACGCGACATCACCGACCTGCCGCCGGCGGCGCGGGTGCGGCTGGGCCTGGCCCGTTCGTTCCAGATCACCAGCGTCCTGCGCGACTTCACGGCGCTCGACAACGTCGCCCTGGCCGAGCAGGCGCGACAGGGTCACTCGTTCCGCTTCTGGAAGGCGGCGCGCGGCGATGCGTCCCTGCGCGACCCGGGTCGCGCCATCCTCGACGAGGTTGGCCTGGCGCATCGCGCCGACACGCCGGCCGCCATGCTCTCGCACGGCGAGCAGCGCCAGCTCGAGGTGGCGATGGCGCTGGCCTGCGATCCCCGCCTGCTGCTGCTCGACGAGCCGATGGCCGGCATGGGCCCCGAGGAGTCGGCGCGCATGGTGGCGCTGCTGCGCGGCCTGCGCGGCAAGCGCACCATGTTGCTCATCGAGCACGACATGGACGCGGTGTTCGCGCTGGCCGACCGCATCACGGTGCTGGTCTACGGCCGCGCGCTGGCGACCGGCACGCCGGACGAGATCCGCGCCAACCCCGAGGTGCGCGTCGCCTATCTCGGCGAGGGAGAGGGCTGAGCATGCCGGCGCCCATGCTGCAGGTCGGCGGTCTGGTCAGCGCCTATGGCGAGAGCCAGGTGCTGTTCGGCATGGAGTTCGAGATCGCCGCCGGCGAGGTCGTCACCCTGATGGGCCGCAACGGCATGGGCAAGACCACCACGGTGCACTCCGTCATGGGCATCGTGCCGCCGCGCGGCGGCTCGATCCGCCTGGAGGCCCGCGACATCGCCGGCCTGCCGTCGCACCAGATCGCGCGGCTCGGCCTGGGCCTGGTGCCGGAGGGCCGGCAGATCTTCCCCAACCTGACGGTGCGCGAGAACCTCGTGGCCGCCGCCGCCAATCGCGACGGCCGTGCCGAGCCGTGGACCCTGGCGCGGGTCTTCGACTTCTTCCCGCGCCTCGCCGAGCGCCAGGCCAACATGGGCAACCAGCTGTCAGGTGGCGAGCAGCAGATGCTGGCGATCGGCCGCGCGCTGATGACCAATCCGCGGCTTCTGATCCTCGACGAGGCGACCGAGGGTCTGGCGCCGCTGATCCGTCAGGAAATCTGGGGCTGCCTGCGGCGGCTGAAGGGCGAAGGCCAGGCGATCCTGGTGATCGACAAGAATGTCGGCGCGCTGATCGGTTTGGCCGATCGCCACTACATCGTCGAAAAAGGCCGCGTCGTGTGGAGCGGCACTTCGGCCGCCCTG
>DATFGV010000472.1:0-9740 GCA_035249115.1 Vineibacter sp. | reverse complement strand
ACCGCGACCACCTCATGGCCGGCGTCGGCCAGCGCCTGCAACGCCGGCACCGCGAAGTCGGACGTGCCGAGGAAGGCGAGCTTCATGCGGGGGTTATAGGCTGGCGACGGATGGTGCGGCAACGCACGGGATCGCGTCGCTTAGTCTGTGCCGCGTCGGGAGCGGGTCATTTCTGAATTTCTGCTCCCGACCTGTCGCCGACCTCCACGTCTCCGCCGCTACTGTCGGTGAAGTACCCATTCCTGACGTTGAGAGGAAGTGACGAATCTTACCGTCGGCTTCCAGAGAAGCATTCGCTCCGGGTCAAAATGGGAAGTACCACGACCCGTCGAATACGAACCTCCAGCTTGTCGCAGCTACCCAGCACCGGCACATTTGATCCCGGTTTGTGAAGGGTTGCAAAGCGCCTGACGCAGTGCATTCGGCTGCGCGCCGTATGGGACGACCTGTACCGTTCTTCAGCACTCGACGCGATGTACCAGTAACTGCGCTGATGAGGCTGCTTCGAGCCTACCGCACCACCGTCAGTTCCTGCGTTAAGACCATTTCGACGTTCGCGTTCCGGTCGCGGACTCTCGCCTCAAAGGTGTAGGTACCGAATGGGTCCTCTGGCTCAACCCTTAGCTCAAACACCCTGACTCCGACCTGTATGTTCGGTACTGGCGCAGCTTTCCCCCGCGACAACTCGATGTTCTTTTGGCCTCCGTACACGCTGCCATCCGGACGGAACAACTGATAGTCGGCATCGACATCGCAATTCCCCGACTTGTCTGGTTGGCAGCCTACGAAAAACACGAGTGCCGCGACTCGTCCCCCACGCCGTGTTTCGGTCACGGTCGTAATCCTCGGTTTGTAGTCAGGCGCTGGTGGCCGGCTCCACTGCTCAAAGAAGTTCTTGGGATCGTCGGTAAGCATCAGCATCGCGCCAAACGTGCCAACTGACTTGCGCCACGCGACGTCCGGAAGGATCTTCCCGTCTTCGTGCCACTGCGCCCACGATATCCCGGCGTTCAGCGCCAAAAACAAGACCAATGAACTGCCGAACTTTCGCATCGCGACTCCTGTTTGTCTGCTCCACTGTCGGCATCAGTGCCGGCGTGGGCGCCACGACGAGTCTATCGCACGCGCATCAGGCCTGAAACCCGCAGCCGATCGAGATCGGCCGGCGTGTCGACGTCCCACAGCGTCGCGGGCTCGCGCCAACGCAGCACGGCGGCCTGCAGCCGCCGGCGCGTTTCGGCCATGACGCGCTCGGTGCTCCAGGGCATGTCGTTGAACAGGTCGGGTTGTGGCCGTCGCGTGCCGACCAGGACATAGCCGCCATCCTCGGTCGGCAGGAACACGGCGTCATCGCCGTCGCGCAGACAGGCGGCGCAGTCGCGCAAAAGCGACGGCGTCAGCGCCGGGCAGTCGGTGCCGATCAGCATCAGGGGACTGCCGCTGGTCTGCGCCTGGAAGGCCGCGAGCATGCGTGCGCCCAGGTCGCCGTCGGCTTGCGTTCGCAGTTCGACGCGGCCATCGCCGCCGGCGGCGACCAGGGCGGGGTGGCTGGCATCGGGCGCACACCACAGCGACACCGGCCCGGTCGCCGCCGCGAGCGCGCAGGCGATGGTGCGGCGGATCATGCGTCGATGCAGCGCCGCCGCGCCCTCGGCGCCGAGCGCGGGAATCAGGCGCGTCTTGCACTGGCCGGCGACCGGCGCGCGCGCAAAGACGGCGATGCCGATCGCTTCAACGTCGCGGCCGGCCGTAGCCATAGCGGACCGCCAAATCGCCCGGATCGGCGCCGAAAAAGTAGGCCAGCCGCAGCCGCCACATCAGCAGCATGGTGCGCACGACGCCGCGTTGCTGCCATCGCCGGCCCGAGGTGACGACCCGCGCGCGCAGGCAGGCCGGTCGGCCAAGCCGCAGCAGCGCGCGCGACAGCGCGATATCCTCCATCAAGGCGATGTCGGGGAAGCCGCCGACCTCGTCGTATGCGTCGCGCCGCACGAACATCGCCTGGTCGCCGGTGGCGATGCCGGTCAACCGCGAGCGGCCGTTCATCGACCAGGCGACAATCGGCAGCATCGAGTGCGAACCGTCAATGCGGACGTCGAAGCGGCCCCATGCAGCGCCACCGGCCAGCGCCGTCGCGATCAGCGCGTCGGCCGCCGCCGGCAGCGCGGTATCGGCGTGCAGGAACAGCAGGGTGTCGCCGCGCGCCACGGTGGCGCCGGCGTGCATCTGCGCCGCCCGCCCGCGCGGCGCGGTCTCGACCCGGTCGGCCCAGGACCGCGCCAGCTCGACAGTCGCGTCGCCGCTGCCGCCATCGACGACAATCACCTCGGCGCCGCCATGCCGCAGCGCCTGCAGCTGCCGCAGGGCCGCGACGATCGTCGCCGCCTCGTTGAGGGTGGGCATGATGATGGACAGCATCGCGGCCAGCGGGTGGATCGCGCCGAGTATACCGGCCTGGCTCGCCAGCCGCAGCCCGCTAGCGGTCGATTGCGCGGCTGCCGATGGCGGCATGCGATCGGGGTTTGCCCATCGCGCGCCTGCGGCGCCAAGCGCGAACCAAGGCACCAGGGTCAATGCCCCCAACACGCGCGTCCTTGCTTGGCTGTTCGGGGAACAATTGCGGATATTGGCAGCGTCGCGCGGTGCGTCAGAGAGGGGCCTGTACCGCCCACTCGACCAGCTCTTCGGCGCCGGCAAGTTGGGCGGCGCGGATGCCTCTGGCAATTCCTCAATCGATCACTTCGTCCGCTCGTAGCAGAATCAAAGAGGGAACGGTGATGCCAAGCGAATCCGCCGCTTTCAGGTTCAACACGAGTTCGAATTTGGTTGGACGCTCGACCGGTGTCTCAGCGGCGCTGGCTCCACGAAGCAGTTTCGCGACCATGACGCCCTGTTGGCGATATGCAGTCAAAAGGTTTGGGCCATAGGCAAGTAAACCTCCCTCGCGGGCAAAATCGGTGAACAACGTAACGGCGGGGAGGCGATGCGCGGCAGTGAGCTCGGAGAGCATCTTGGTGTTGCCGCCCACGAAGGGTGAAGGCAGGATAAGAACAGCATCGGTCCGCTGCGCGGTAGCCGCTTGAAACGCGCGCTCGATATCGGCCCGCGTGCTCACCTTCTGCACGATGGCACTAAGGTTGAACGACTTGGCGGCCGCCTCTGCTGCCTGAAGCTGGAAAGGCCCACTGGCGGGGTCCCAGAAGACCGCAACATTGGAGATGCTAGGGACAGTCTCCTTCAACAGTTCCACCCACTTCTGGCTGAACTCAGGGAAATCCAAAAACAAGCCCGTAACGTTGCCACCCGGCCGAGCCAGGCTGGTGATGAAGCCACTGGCGACTGGATCGCTTTCGAGATCGAGCGCAACGATAGGAACCGTGGACGTACCGGCTCGCGCCGCTCTCACTGCCGCGGGCCCAATCGCCAGGATTATGTCAACTGGACGGGCAACGAGTTCGGCAACCGTGGACGGCAGTAACTCGATATTGCCGTCTGTGAGGCCGGGAACGATGCTGACTTGATCTTGTAGTCTCAGACCGCTGGACTGCAGTCCGGTAGTGACGGCCCTGATACGCGGCGTCGCAGCAGCCTTTGGACCGGTATAAAGAAATGCCACCTGAAGTTTTTTCGGACCCGGCTGTGATTGCGCAACAAGAGGCCATGTTGTGGCCGCACCAGCAACGAAACCAAGTAATCCCCGCCGCTTCATTTTTGGCTCTCGCATCTGCCCCCGAGCAAGGACTGTGTGACGCTTCCGTAGGCTTGGCAAGGTGGATCGGACCGAGGTCGGCTCTGGGTCAATCTCCGACCAACTACTCGGAGTGTCCAATGTGTGGAACAGGCTCGGAAGCAGAAGTGAGACGAGCTACCTTTATTGCGTTTGACCCTGCCGCCGCCCAAGGTGATTCACCATGCCCGTCCTGAAGCTTCCCGACGCCGAGCTCTACTACGAAGTTCACGGCGCCGGTTTTCCGCTGCTGTTGTTCGCGCCCGGCGGCTTGCGCTCGCAGCTCGCCTACTGGCGCGCCAGCCCGGCCGATCCGACGCAGCCGGCGGCGTGGATGGATCCGATGAAGGCGCTCGCCGACCGCTTCACGGTGATCGGCATGGACCAGCGCAACGCCGGCGAGTCGCGCGGCAAGGTGGCGGCCGACCACGGCTGGCACACCTATGGCGGCGACCACCTGGCCCTGATGGACCATCTCGGCTTCCGCCGCTTCCATGTGATGGGCGGCTGCATCGGCGGCAGCTTCTGCCTGAAAGCGTGCGAGATGGCGCCGGACCGCGTCGCCTCGGCGGTGCTGCAAAACCCGATCGGCATGCACGAGAACCGCGCCACCTGGGATGCGGCGATCGCGGGCTTCAGCAAGACGGTGCGCGAGCGCGATCCGTCGGTCAGCGAGGCGACCATCGCGAGCTTCGGCCGCAACATGTTCGGCGGCGACTTCGTGTTCTCGGTCAGCCGCGATTTCGTGCGCGGCTGTCGCATCCCGATGTACCTGCAGCCCGGCACCGACACGCCGCATCCGGCCCAGACCAGCGCCGAGATCGAACAGCTGGCGCCCAACATCGAGGTGCAGAAGGACTGGCGTGGCCCGACCTACCTCGCCGAGTCGATCCGCCGCGTCGGCGCGTTCCTGACGCGGCATACGCCGCCCGCCGGCACGTGAGGTCGGGCGCCTGGTGTTGCATCGATTTCCGTCGGCACCATATGACCTGTCACCATGTACGCGGGCCGTCTACAGTGGCCGCGGCAAAAGAAATGAAACGAATGGTCCACCCCCTCGATGCAACTCCTGCTGCGGCACGCCACCACCTATCGCTACGCCAATCCCGTTAGCTTCGGCCGCCACCGCCTGATGCTGCGGCCGCGCGACAGCCACGAGATGCTGCTGCATGGCGCGACGCTCGCCATCCAGCCGACGCCCAGCCAGACGATCTGGCAGTACGACGTGTTCGGCAACAGCGTCGCGCTGGTCGACTTCGCCGAGCCGGCCGACACGCTGGTGATCGAGAGCACGCTGGACGTCGAACGCTTTCCGTTCGTCGCCGACGAACGGCTGGTGTCGGAGCACGCGCGCAACCTGCCGCTGGCCTACTCGGCGGCGGAGATCCGCGACCTCGCCGGCCTGCAGGAGCGCCATGTGCCGGACCCGGAGCACGCGGTCGATCTGTGGGCCAAGGGCTTCTTCGCCAGGCCGGAAGGCTCGGCCGGACTGCCCGAGACGCTGCCGGTGCTGCACGCCATGGCGGCGGCGATCCGGACGAACTTCACCTATGTGGCGCGCGACGCCTACGGCACGCAGTCGCCGCTCGAGACGCTGGCCGCCGGCAGCGGCACCTGCCGCGACTTCGCCTACCTGATGATGGAGGGCGCGCGCAGCCTCGGCCTCGCCGCCCGCTTCGTCAGCGGCTACATCTACGATCCCGGCCGCGACTCCGTCGCCGACGCGCCGGCGGTCGAGGGCGGCGGCGCCACGCACGCCTGGACGCAGATCTACCTGCCGGGCGCCGGCTGGACCCACTTTGATCCGACCAACGCGCTGACGTCGGATGGCGAGCTGATCCCGGTCGCCATCGTGCGCGAGCCGGCGCAGGCGTCGCCGGTGTCGGGATCGTGGGAAGGCGTTCCCAGCGACTGGCTGGGGCTGGAAGTCGACGTGACGGTGGCGCGCAAGGCGTGACGGCGTCACTGCAGCCTGGCTGCAACAGGCACCGCACCCGAATGCATAGCCGCGACGCTACGGCGCGTCGGCCGTCGTATAGATCGCAGCCTCGACCCACCGTCGGCGACCGAGGGAACACATCGAGTCCGTCCGCGTTGCTTCCTTGGAGCAACCGAAAGGATTCCCATGACCACGCCCCGACCCGCCGACCCGGCCAAGCCGGTGCCGAAGACACCGCCCGACCGCGGCGACACGCCGCATCCGGTCAAGAACCCGCCGCGCGGCGGCGACCGGCCAAGTGACACGCCGACAGAGCTGCCGCCGCGCGATCCGACACTGCGCCGGATCGGACCGGAGGACGAGGACCGCCGCCGCGACGAACGCGACCAACCGTAACGGTGATGGCAAGGCGGGCGGCGCAGGATCCGTTGCGCCGCCCGCGTCACGCTTGCGATCGGCGTCGGAGCGAGCCGTGCTTCGCAGGGCAGGACCCTAAAGCGCCGGCGCGTGCTCGCGCTCTTTCTTCGGCGGCGTCGCGGCATCACCGTCGCGCTCGCGTTCCTTGCGCGCCTTGACCAGCTTGCGCAGGATCATCGAGCGCTTCAGCGCCGAGATCTTGTCGATGAACAGGATGCCGTCGAGGTGGTCGATCTCGTGCTGCACGCAGGTCGACAGCAGGCCGTCGCACGCCAGCTCGCGCGGCTGGTTGTCGCGGTCGAGGTAACGGACCGTGACCCGCGCCGGACGCGAGACGTCGGCGTAGTGCTCGGGCACGGACAGGCAGCCTTCGTTGTAGGTGGCGTCGTCCTCCGAGACGTCGACGATCTCGGGATTGGCCATGAACAGCGGCCCGGTGCTGACGCCTTCGCGCTCGATCTCCAGCACGATCACCCGCTTCAGGACGCCGACCTGCGGCGCCGCCAACCCGATGCCCGGCGCGGCCTTCATCGTCTCCAGCATGTCGTCCATCAGCTGACGGATCTCGGCGTCGACCGCCTTGACCGGCTGGGATTTCTTTTTCAGGCGCGGATCGGGCGCCGTCAGGATCGGCAACAGGGCCATAGGTCCATTCGCAAGCGATTTCCGGCGCTTAGGTATGGTGCGTTGGCAACGTCGTCAAGGCGCGCCGTATGTCTCCGGTCAGAGCGCTCGATAGAGGTCCGAACAGTGGCGCGCGCCTCGACTTGACAATATTGTACGTACAAATATATACATATAGCACTGGCGCATGCGCTTCGAATGTGACGATGGAAATGCCAGAAGCAACGTCGCCAAGCATGGCGTGACGTTCGAGCTGGCGCGGCGCGTCTGGGACGACCCGCTGCTCGCGATCGTTCCGGAGCGAATCGTAGGTGGCGAGCAGCGATGGCATGCGATCGGTGTCGTCGGAGTGATCGTGACACTTGTGGTGGTGCATACCTACCCCACGCCTGAGGACGAAGACCGCGTAAGAATCATTGGGGCCCGAAAGGCGACGCCGCATGAAAGGAAACGCTATGAGCAGGAAGGGGCTTAGCCGGGCGGAGCTGAACCAGCTCGCCAAGCTGGCTGCCTTGCCAGATGATCGGATCGACACGACGGATATCCCCGAGGCGCCGGCCGAGAACTGGATCCATGCGCGGCGTGGCGAGTTCTATCGGCCACGCAAGCAGGCCGTGACCATCCGGCTCGACGCCGACGTGGTCGCCTGGTTCAAGGAGCGGGCGGATGGCGGTGGTTACCAGACCGAGATCAACCGCGCGCTCCGCCGCTACGTGACCGCGGTGGAAAGTAAGCGGCCAAAGGCGGCTTCACGGTCGCGCTGACCGCCTCCCGTCCCCACACGCAGCGTGGCGAAGGTCCACGAAGGGCGGATGGGGACGTCGCTGGGGGCACGTCACTCCAGTGACGCGTCATGTGCTGGCAAAGACCAAGACGCGCGACTGGAGTCGCGCGCGCCCAGCGCGCCACCTCCCTCTCCGCGGTAAGGATGCTACTTGCGCTTCACCATCGTGCCGACGCCGGATTCGGTGAACAGTTCCAGCAGCAGGCAGTGCTGCAGGCGGCCGTCCATGATGACGGCGGCCTCGACGCCGGCGTTCACCGCGTCGATGCAGTTCTCGACCTTGGGGATCATGCCGCCGGAGATGGTGCCGTCGGCGATCAGCGCGCGCGCCTGCTCGACGTTCATCTCGCGGATCAGCTGCTTGTCCTTGTCGAGCACGCCGGGCACATCGGTCAGGAAGTACAGCCGCTTGGCGCGCATCGCGCCGGCGATGGCGCCGGCCGAGGTGTCGGCGTTGATGTTGTAGGTCAGTTCGTCGTCGAGCCCGAAGCCGATCGGCGCCACCACCGGGATGACGTTGGCGGCGGCGAGCTGCTCCAGCACCATGACGTTGATGCGGGCCGGCTCGCCGACCTGCTGCAGGTCGACCTTCAGCTTCTCGCCGGTGCGCGGGTCGCGCATCTCGCTCACCTTGCGCGCCAGGATCAGGTTGCCGTCCTTGCCGCAGATGCCGACCGCCGTGCCGCCGCATTCGTTGATGTCGGCGACGATCGCCTTGTTGATGGAGCCGGCCAGCACCATCTCGACGATTTCCATGGTGGCGGCGTCGGTGACGCGCAGGCCGTGCACGAAATTGCTCTTGATGCCGACCCGTTCCAACATCCGGTTGATCTGCGGGCCGCCGCCATGGACCACGATCGGGTTCATGCCGACCTGCTTCATGAGCACGACATCGCGCGCGAAGATGTCGCCGAGCAGCGGGTCGGTCATGGCGTGGCCGCCGTACTTCACCACGATGGTGGCGTCGGTCAGGCGTCGCATGAAGGGCAGCGCCTGAGAGATCGTCTGGGCCATGCGCACCAGGCGCCGCTGCTCCTTGCTCTCCGGCTGCATCGGTTCGGCCATCGCCGTTCTCGCCCCCGTCGGCTGGGAAAAAGCCCTCGACCCGGGGCGGGCGAGGGCGAAGCCGGCGGGACCATAACCAAGCCTGCCCGTCGCGCCAAGCGGCGCGATTGGCCGCCGCGTAGCGGATGGCATGACCGGCCCGGCCGCGCCATGCTGGCACCATGACGACTCGCACCATCGCCGACCATGTCAAACGGCTCGATTGGACGTCGCTCGGCGACGCGCTCGACGCCCAGGGCTTCGCCACCACCGGCAAGCTGCTGGACGCCGACACCTGCTCTGCGCTGGCGGCGCTGTACGAGCAGCCGCAGGGATTCCGTAGCCGCGTTGTCATGCAGCGCCACGGCTTCGGCCAGGGCGAGTACCGCTATTTCGAGCGGCCGCTGCCGGCGACGGTGCAGTTGCTGCGCGAAAACATCTATCCACGGCTGGCGCGGATCGCCAACCGCTGGCACACCGTGCTGGGTGTCGAGCGCCGCTTCCCCGACTCCCTGGATGCCTGGCTCAAGACCTGCCACGACGCCGGCCAGACCAAGCCGACGCCGCTGCTGCTGAAATACCAGGCCGGCGACTACAACTGCCTGCACCGCGATCTCTATGGCGAGCTGGTCTTCCCGTTGCAGCTGACGGTGCTGTTGAGCGATCCTGACGCAGGGTTTGCCGGCGGCGAATTCATGCTGACCGAGCAGCGCCCACGCATGCAGTCGCGCGGCCATGTCGTCAGTTTGCGCCAGGGCGAGGCAGTGATCTTCGCGGTCAATGAGCGGCCGGTGAAAGGCACGCGCGGCTGGTACCGCACCGCCATGCGCCATGGCGTCAGCACGGTGCGCAGCGGCCAGCGCGTCACCCTGGGCGTGATCTTCCACGACGCGGCGTAGTGCGGAAAAAGGCCGGGCTTGCACGCGCTGGCGCAGCCCACTATGAGTCCCGCCGCGTCGCCGGTGCTGCGGCGACGCCCCGACCGTGTGACTGGCGAGACCCGCCCGAGGGGCGTGGCAAGGTGGTGTCTACCACCGGGGAGCACGGCGAACGGGCACAGCCGCTCGCCTGGGCATGTTTCCGACCGACGCCATGCGTCAGGTGCCCGCCATGCGACAGGTCCATGGCGAGCACGGTGTCGCCCGGCTGCAGGCAGGCGAGGTAGGCCGCCTGGTTCATCGCCGAGCCGCTGAGCGGCTGCACGT
>DATFGV010000471.1:0-10770 GCA_035249115.1 Vineibacter sp. | reverse complement strand
GCAGCACGAACGTGGTCTCCGACAAGTTGGTCCAGTTGGCGATGCGTTGCATGGTGGCGCCGTCCAGGTCGTCGGCACCCAGCACGACAGCGACGGGATTGCCGGCGAACGGCGTGTCGGTGAAGACATCGACCTGCTTGAAGCGCAGCGGCATGGCGGTTTCCTTGAGGCCTATGGGGCGGAACTAGGCCCACTTGAGCGCTGCGGCAATGGCAGAGTTGTAACCAGACAAGACCTGCCGGAAAGCTTTCGCATCGGCCGAAGGTTGCCGCCTTGTCGGGGCCGGTGGCAGAGTGCGCCATGGCCAAGTCCCAATATTGCTGGCGCTGCAAGGCCGAGGTGCCCATGCTCGATGAGCATGAATGGCAGGTCATCCTCCCGGACCTGACGGCCGGCATGCAACAGATCAAGGACCATCGTCGGCGCCACAACCTGCCGATTCAGGAGGCAAAAGATCCAGTCTATGGGGGCGGCGCCTTGGAACACTACTTCCAGCTTACGGGCTACCGCGAAACCAAAGTTGAAGCGCTCTGGCATCATCGCCTTGCCAAACATGGTCCACCTTGCCGAGGATGTGGCAAGCCCCTCAGAACACCGCGGGCGGCTTTCTGCGCGGCGTGTGGCTTGGCATCGACCTGAATGTTGAGCATCGCCCATTGCTGACTGCGACTCAGAGTTCTGACGGGACTCGTGATCGACGTCAGGCGTTCGGCCACAGCGACCTTGTGCAACGCGCAGCCCGATAAACAGTGCGGTCGATCCTGTTCCCGTCGTTCTCTCGCTCCTGGAAATGGCCTATAGTTGCGACATGACTACTGATCTCGCTCTTGCCCGCGAATACCGGCGTCGTGCCGAGGCGGCTCTGCCTGACCGCATCGCCAAGGTCGTCGTGATCGGCTCGCGTGCGCGGGGTAATGCGCGCCCGGACTCCGACTGGGATATCGTCGTTTTTGTGAATGGCGACGTGGGAGTCGCGGAGGGCAATACGTTGTCCGCAGTGGGAATGGACCTGTTCTACGAAACCGGAGCCCAAGTACAGACGATCGCTCTTCCGGCCGAGCGGGAACGCGAGCGCACGTTTTTTATGGAAGATGTGCGCACGGAGGGTGTCGTCGTTTGAGGCCGGAGATCGTACGGCGCCTCGCGAAGGCGGAGCGATTCCTCAAGCAGTGCCATCGGGACGACCCGGTCGAAGACACCGAATCGCTGATTACGAACGCGTACTACGCCATGTATCACGCGGCTACCGCATTCGTCATGGCTTGCGGAGAACGGCCACCCAAGACGCATAGCCAGATGGTTGGAGCGTTCGGCCTCCGCATGCGGGACGGCGACAACGCTGATCGCGAGGCTGGTCGCAGCCTTAGGGCCGTCCACGATCTGCGGCTGCTTGCCGACTATGATGATGCTGCGACCATAGCGGCCGACCGGGCGGTCGACGCTCGTTTGAAGGCAGTCGCTTTCATCTCACATTGCCGGGCGCTGATCGAGGGGTTGCCATAGCAACGCCGCGGCCGCTCGGCGCCCCGTGACGGACGCCGCCCGGTCATCTAGCATGTACGGCAAGGACGCAATCGCGATGGGAGGAAAGCCATGGGTGCGATGATCGACATCAAGCGGCCGGACGGCGGCACGGTGCGCGGCTATCTCGCCGAGGCCGGGCGCGGCAAACCGGGCGTGGTGGTGATCCAGGAATGGTGGGGCCTGAACGACCAGATCATGGGCGTCGCCGACCGCTTCGCGCGCGCCGGCTACAACGCCATCGCACCCGATCTGTACAAGGGCCGGGTTACGACCACGCCGGACGAGGCCAACCACCTGATGGAGGGGCTCGACTTCCCTGGCGCGACGCACCAGGACATCCGCGGCGCGGTGCAACACCTGAAGGCGATGGGCGGCAAGGTGGCGGTGATGGGCTTTTGCATGGGCGGCGCGCTGACGGTCGCGGCTGGCGTGCATGTTCCCGAGTCCGACGCCGGTGTCTGCTTCTACGGCATCCCGCCGGCCGACTTCGCCAACCCCTCGAAGATCATCAAGCCCTTCCAGGGTCATTTCGCCAACAAGGACGACTGGTGCACGCCGGCCGCCGTCAACGAGCTCGAAAAGGCGATGAAGGCCGCCGGCCAGAAGCCCGACATCCATCGCTACGATGCCGCGCACGCCTTCGCCAACGAGCGCAGCGAGGCCTACGACGTCAAATGCGCCAACCTGGCGTGGGAACGCATGATGCCGTTCCTGGCGTCGGCGCTGAAGTAGCGCGCCGCGGCGCGCCACCGGAGGTCCGACGATGCCCGCCTCGCCCTACGCACTCGCTGCCGTCTGGCCGTGGCTGCTGGCCGGGCTGGCATTCGGCTATCTGCTGGGCTCGATCCCGTTCGGCTTGATCTTCACACGCCTGGCGGGCGCCGGCGACATCCGCAAGGTGGGCTCGGGCAACATCGGCGCCACCAATGTGCTGCGCACCGGCCGCAAGGGACTGGCCGCCGCCACTTTGGTGGCCGACGCCGCCAAGGGAGCGCTGGCTGTGCTGGCGGCCGGGGCGTTCGCGGGCGAACCGGTATCGCTCGCCGCCGGCCTGGGCGCCGTCCTGGGCCACTGTTTTCCGGTATGGCTGAAGTTCAAGGGCGGCAAGGGCGTGGCGACGACCCTGGGTGCATTGCTGGCGTGGTCGTGGCCGCTTTGTATTGCCGCCTGTCTGCTATGGCTGCTGCTCGCGGTGCTGTTCCGTATTTCCTCGCTGTCTGCCCTGCTCGGCCTGGCGCTGACGGCGGCGCTTGCCTGGCTTGCTGCGCTGGCGCCTCCCTGGGGCTATGCCGTGTCCTCGGCGCCCCTGGCGATTGTCGCGACGCTCACCATCGCGCTGGTCTGGGCCATGCACCACGAGAACATCAAACGCCTGTTGGCCGGCACGGAGCCGCGCATCGGGCGATGAGCAACGCCCTGATGTGACACCGCTTCATTGAAGGGCTGGGGCTCGCAGCAAGCGCGGCGCCGCATTGGCCGCGGCGACCGTCAGTCCGGTGCCGACCAACCCTGCGTCATGCTCGCGGTCGCCCGAACGGCGCTAGCCTTTTTGCTGCGCCTTCAACCGGCTCTTCGCCCGCCTGATCAGCTCCTGGGAAACCTCTTTGGGAAACTTGGGATCCTTTTCAGCCAGCTGATGGATCGGGATCGGCGACTTTCCAGCTATCCGCATGTTCAACTGACCAATCAAGCTCAAGTGAAACGTGCCACTGAATCGCTTATCGAAGTGGCTCCGAAACGAAATGAAATTTGCCCGCTCGCCAAACTTGGTTGTTTCGTCTTGCGATTCGAGCTCGACCAGAAAAAACAACATCCAGTAGTGGGTGATCGGGCCGAATTTTCCGTCAATCAGCATCCTTCCCATCGGCCGCAGCGATTCTCCCTCATAGGCTTTGTCCAGCATGTACTGAATCAGCAGGACATCGTGACGATGGTTAGGAGGAGTTCCGGCATCGCCAGGTGCCAAGGGAACACCAACGGCATGGCTGATATCGTAGAATGCCTCCATGCCGGGCGGCAGGCCGGGCGAGTTGGGATCAAGGGCAATATAGTCGACCACTTTTGTTCTCCCCTTCAACGTTACTGGACTTCGGTCCGAGCCAGTACGTCGATTACCGTTAACACACCTCCTCGCCAAACATTCCCGACGACCATCGAACATCAACGGACAATCCGGTGTGTTTCGGCGCCTGTCTGCCGTGGCTCCTGCTCGCGGTGCTGTTCCGCATCTGCTCGCTGTCGGCCCTGCTCGGCCTGGCGCTGACGGCGGCTCTCGCCTGGCTTGCTGCGCTGGCGCCACCCTGGGGCCATGCCGTGTCCTCGGCGCCGTTGGCGATCGCCGCGTCGCTCGCCATCGCGCTGGTCTGGGTCATGCACCACGAGAACATCAATCGCCTGCCGGCCGGCACGGAACCTCGCATCAGGCAATCGAACGCCGGTTGACGCAGCACTATTTGTCGGCCTCGCGCACCACCGCCTTGAGCGTCTCGCTGAGCCGGCCGCGGGCCGCTAAGGCCCACGACCCGCGATACTCGACGTCGTCCAGCAGCCAGCCGGTCGCCGCCTTCAAGAGATGAACGCGGTCCTGCCATTTGGTCTCCGGTCCGCCCTTGGTGTCCTGGTAGACGAAATCGATCAGGCAGCTGGCGTCCGACGCGTCAGCGCTGCATGCACCGACTTCGAATCGGCTGGCGCCCTCGAACAGCGAGGTGAAGAGGTCGTTCTGCACCAGCGGCGGTTCCTGCTTCCGGGTCTTCTGCGCATGGCGCGCTTCCGCTGCGTCGGCCGCCGCCAGCAGATCGTGTAGCGCCGGCGAAATCAGGGATCGCAGCTGGGCGCGTTGCGCTGCGTCCGGCACGCCCAGCGGTTTCAGGCGAATGTACGCGTCGTAGAAGGCCTTGGCGGCGTTGGCGGCGCCGGAATCAGCCGGCTGCGCCGCCAGCGATCCGCCCAGCACAAGCGTGAGCAGTAGCCAGATGACACCGTTGACGTAGCGCAACTCACCCTCCTCCGGCTGGCGGTGACACACCTTGATGACCATTCGGGTAGCACGAAATGCCGGCGATGCGGACCCGGCCATGAACCTTGCGTGCCCGGCAGGGCCTGCCTCCGTCGCTCGGTCCGGCCCTGGACTCCGTTGACACCATGGCCATTGCCGCCCCCTAATCCACGCCAGCAATGGACCACAAGGGGTGTTCACCATGCGTCTTTCCCGTCTGTTCATCGCCACAGCGGTGGCGCTGTCGCTGGCCGCGCCGGCGTCCGCCAAGAGCTTGCGCTGGGCCAGCGTCGGCGACGCGCTGACGCTTGATCCGCACGCGCAGAACGAAGGCCCGACCGCGGCCATGAACCAGCACATCTACGATCCGCTGATCCAGCGCGATCCGTCGCTGAAGAAGGTGCCCAACCTGGCGCTGTCGTGGAAACCGATCTCACCCACGGTGTGGGAGTTCAAGCTGCGGCCAAACGTGACGTTCTCGGACGGCACGCCGTTCACCGCCGACGACGTCGTGTTCAGCATCAATCGCGTGCTGTCGCCGACCTCGGACTTCAAGACCTACCTTGCGTCGGTCAAGGAGGCCAAGGCGGTCGACCCGCTGACCGTGCACATGGTCACCGACGGCCCCAACCCGATCCTGCCCGACCAGCTGACCAACATCTTCATCATGTCCAAGGCGTGGTCGGAGAAGCACAACGTCACCAAGCCGCAGAGCTTCAAAGACAAGGAGGAGACCTTCGCGGTGCGCAACGCCATGGGCACCGGGCCGTACATGGTCAAGCAGCGCGACCCCGACATCAAGACCGTGCTGGTCAAGAACCCGACCTACTGGGGCAAGGCCGAGTTCCCGAACTATCCCGACGAGATCGTCTACACGCCGATCAAGGAGCCGGCGACGCGGGTGGCGGCGCTGATTTCCGGCCAGCTCGACTTCGTGCTCGACGTGCAATTGCAGGACGTGGCGCGGGTCAAGCAGACCGCCGGCCTGAAGACCCTGGAGACGGCGCAGGTCCGCTCGATCTTCCTCGGCCTGGACGTCGGCTCGCCCGAGCTGAAGTACAGCGACGTCAAGGGCAAGAACCCGTTCGCCGACGCCAAGGTGCGCGAAGCGATGAACAAGGCGATCGACATCAACGCCATCAAGACCAAGGTGATGCGCAACTTCGCGGCGCCGGCCGGCATCATCACGCCCAATGGCGTCGCCGGCTGGACCAAGGAGCTTGACGCGCGGCCGGCCTTCGACGTCGCCGGCGCCAAGAAGCTGATGACCGAGGCGGGCTATCCCAACGGCTTCAAGGTGACGCTGGACTGCCCCAACGACCGCTACAACAACGACGAGGCGATCTGCCAGGCGGTCGTCGGCATGCTGTCGCAGATCGGCATCCAGATCGACCTGCAGGCGCGCTCCAAGACCCTGCACTTCCCCAAGCTGCAGAAGAAGGACAGCAGCTTCTTCCTGCTGGGCTGGGGCGTGCCGACGCTCGATTCGCACTATGTCTTCTCGTTCCTCTACCAGACCAACGACGGCAAGAAGAACGGCGCCTGGAACTTCACCGGGCTGAGCGATGCCAAGCTTGATGCGCTCACCGTCAGCATGGCAAGCGAGACCGACATCGAGAAGCGCGACGGCATGGTGGCCGACGCCTGGAAGATCGCGCGTGCCTCGAATGCCTACCTGCCGCTGCACCACCAGGTGATCGTCTGGTCGATGAGCGACAAGGTCGACATGCCGATCTTCGCCACCGACTCGCCGAACTTCCGCTACGCCAAGATGAAGTAGGCGCAATCGCCGCCCGCGCCCGAACCGGCGCGGGCGGTCGGTTGCGGCCGAGCGGCGCAGGTGGCGATCCCGCAGGCCGATGTGGTGCGGGCTTGGCGGCTTGGTCCGCCCCTACCTTACAGGGCAAAAATCGTGCGCCGATGTCGGCCGCGACACGTGACGTTCGTCTTTGAGGCAGGACGGCCGGTCCGGCCTCAGTGGCTCAAGGGAGTGCCGAAGATGCGCGTGATGGTTCTGGTGAAGGCGACGAGCGACAGCGAGGCGGGCACCATGCCCTCGACCGAACTGCTCGAGGCGATGGGCAAGTACAACGAAGAGCTGGTCAACGCCGGCATCATGCAGGCCGGCGAAGGCCTGCATCCATCCTCGAAGGGCAAGCGCGTGGCCTTCGACGGTCCGAGCCGTACGGTGATTGACGGGCCGTTTGCCCAGACTCGCGAGCTGGTCGCCGGTTTCTGGCTGTGGCAGGTCAAGGACATGGCCGAAGCGGTCGCGTGGGTGAAGCGCTGCCCCAACCCGATGCCCGGCCCGAGCGAAGTCGAAATCCGGCCGGTGTTCGAGATGGCCGACTTCGGCGACGCCGTGACACCACAAGTCGCCGAACTGCACGATCGAAATCGCGAGAAAACGGCCGGCCGCTGAGGCCGGGCCACGGCCGTGACTTGCCCGCCGGACGCGCCGCGCCTACAAGACCGGCGCGCGCCGTGCGCCAGACGCCAAGGGCCCCGTCCGCCTCGCCATGCTGTCGTTCCTGGTCTCCCGTCTGCTGCAGGCCGCGGCGGTGATGACCGCCGTGTCGTTCCTGTGCTTCGTGCTGTTCAACTTCGTCGGCGATCCGATCAACAACATGGTCGGCCAGGAGGCGACGCCGCAGGAGCGCGCCGAGCTGCGCCACGATTTGGGGCTGGACGATCCGGTGCCGATCCAGTTCCTGCGTTTCCTCGGCAACGCCGCGGTCGGCAATTTCGGCAAGAGCTACCGCATGGCGCGGCCGGTCGAGCACCTGATCGTCGAGCGCCTGCCGGCGACGCTTGAACTGGTGTTCTGCGGCGCGCTGCTGGCCTTGCTGTTCGGCATCCCGCTCGGCGTGCTGACGGCGCTGCGCCGCGACACCTGGGACACGCGCGCCGTCATGACCTTCTCGCTGGCCGGCGTCGCCATGCCGACCTTCGTCAGCGGCATTCTGCTGATCTACATCTTCTCCGTCGAATGCACCGGCTGGATGGGATGGCTCGGCCTGCCGACCAGCCTGTGCCTGCCGTCGTTCGGCCGTGGCGAGACGGTGAAGATCGGCTGGTGGAGTTCCGGCCTGCTGACCGGTGCGGGTCTGAAGGCGATCATCCTGCCGTCGGTGACCCTGGCGCTGTTCCAGATGACCCTGGTGCTGCGCCTGGTGCGCTCGGAGATGCTGGAGGTGCTGCGCACCGACTACATCAAGTTCGCCCGCGCCCGCGGGCTCAGCAACCGCGCCGTCCATTTCCGGCACGCGCTCAAGAACACGTTGCTGCCGGTGATCACAGTGATCGGCCTGCAGATCGGCGGCCTGATCGCCTTCTCGATCATCACCGAGACCGTCTTCCAGTGGCCGGGCATGGGCCAGCTGTTCATCCAGTCGGTGCAGTTCGCCGACATCCCGGTGATGGCCGCCTATCTGGTCATGGTCTCGGCGTTCTTCGTCGCGATCAACCTGGTGGTCGACCTGACCTACGCCGTGATCGATCCGCGCCTGCGGGTCGATCGCGCCCAGGCCGCCGGCAACACGCATTGAACCTGTGCCTTTGCGCGTGACTCGCGCCGTTGCGGGACGGAAACTACGCCACAGTCAACCAGCGCCGTCGGGAGGATGGCCATGGACACGCACGTCACCACCGCCGCCGAGGCCGCGCCGCATGTCAAGGTGGCGCCGATCAACGGCAATATCGGCGCCGAGATCGGCGGCATCGATCTGCGGCGCGGCTTGACGCCGGCGGAGTTCGCCGTCGTGCACGCCGCCTTGGTGAAGCACGAAGTGATCGTGCTGCGCGACCAGGACATCGCCCTGGATCAGCAGATGGCGTTCGGCCGGCTGTTCGGCGAGCTCTCGATCCATCCTTTTTCGCCCAACCTCGACGACAAGCGCGAAGTGATCGTGCTCGACTATTCCAAGGACAACCCGCCGCATCTGACCGACCAGTGGCACGCCGACGAGACCTTCCGCGCCGCACCGCCGCTCGGCACCATCCTGCGTGCCCGCGTCGTGCCCGAGATCGGCGGCGACACCTTGTTCGCCAGCATGACCGCCGCCTACACCGGCCTGTCGGAGCGCATGAAGCAGTACATCCATGGCCTCGAGGCGTTGCACGACTTCAAGCCCTGGCGGCCGCTGTTCACCTCGTCGGAGGCGCACCAGAAGAAGCTGCGCGAAATCGAGGCGCGCTTTCCCAATCCCTGGCATCCGCTGGTGCGGGTGCACCCGGTGTCTGGCCGCCGCATCCTCTACGCCAACGCCCAGTTCTGCGTCCGCATCAGGGGGCTGCGGGACGACGAAAGCGACATGATGCTGCGCTACCTCTATGGCCGCGCCGCGATCCCCGAGTACCAGCTGCGGGTGCGCTGGCAGCCGCACACCGTGGTGATGTGGGACAACCGGGCGGTGCAACACTACGCGGCGCACGACTACTACCCACAGCGGCGCACCATGGAGCGCGTCACGGTGGCCGGCGATCCGGTGGTCGGCGTCATCGGTCCCTACGCGCCCGAGGCAGACGTCGGTCCGCTGCCCGACGGCAAGGGCGCCCGCATCGCGCCGCCCGGCAAGCGGCCGATTCGCGAATTCGAGCGCGATCTCTACTGAAGCGGAGACGCGCATGCCGCGGACGCTGGACCGACGACGGCTGCTTGCGATCGCCACCACCGGCAGTGCGCTGGCCGCCCACGTCGCCGCGGCGCAAGGCGCCTATCCCGAAAAGGCGATCCGTCTGGTGGTGCCATTCCCGCCCGGCGGACTGACCGACGCGCTGGGACGGGTGATCGCCGAGCGCCTGAAGGACCGGCTTGGCCAGCCGGTCGTGGTCGACAACAAGCCCGGCGCCAGCACCTTGCTGGGCGCCAGCCAGGTCGCCAAGGCGGCGCCCGATGGCTACACCCTGATGGTCGCCACCAGCACGACCCTGGGAATCGCACCGGCGCTGCTCGCGAATCCGCCGATCAAGATCAGCGACCTGACGGGTGTCGCCATGCTGGGCGCCGTCAGCCTGTTCCTGGTGTCGCATCCGGCCGTGCCGGCGATCGATGTGCCCACCCTGATGGCGGCCCTGCGGGTTAAGCCCGACGCCTACACCTACGCGTCGCCCGGCAACGGCACCATCCATCATCTGTTGATGGAGATGCTGTGCCGCGAAGAGAAAGCGCAGGTGCGCCACATCCCCTACCAGAGCAGCGTCCCGGCGATCACCGACGTGCTGTCTGGCCGGGTCGACATGATGTGGATCGACGCCACCGTCGTGGCGCCGCACATCCGCGCGCGGCGCGTGCGGCCGTTGGCGGTGTCCGGCGCCAAGCGCTCGCCACTGTTCAGCGACATCGCGCCGTTGACTCAGAGCCATCCGACGATCGATCTCGTCGCATGGCAGGCGATCGCCGCGCCTGCCGGCACGCCGCCAGCGGTTCTCGAAAAATTGAACGCCGAAGTGAATGCCGCGCTCGCCGATCCTGTCTTCCGCGAGCGGCTGTCGGACATGGGCCTCGAGGCCAACCCGATGAGCGTCACCGCCTTCAATGCGCTGATCGGCCGCGATGCCGAGCGCTGGGCAGCCGCCGTCAAACTGTCAGGCGCAAGGGTCGATTGAAGACATCGCATCGCGCGCCTCGAATCCTGGCGCGCACGGCCGTGTTGCGGCAATGGCGGTCGTGCGCCTGACGTGCGGCAGCTAAAACCGGCGCCCCATGTCTGCCGAGGCCGAAGCCGCTCCCGCACATTCTGCCGCCGTTGCACCCGTCATGCCCTGGATGCTTCTGGGCGCCGCGTGCCTGGGTTCGTTCGCAGCCACCGCCAGCGGCACGACGCGCGCGCCGTTCCTGATCGACATGGCGCGCGACCTGTCGGTCAGCCTGGTGCTGGTGGCCAATCTGGTGTCGATGACCGCCACTGCGTGGGGCATCACCTCGCTGGTCGCCGGCATGGCGTCGGACCGCTGGGGTCGACGTCCATTCCTGATCGGCGGGCCGTTGGCGCTGGCCGTGTGCATGCTGGGCGTGGCGCAGGGTGACGATTTTCTTGCTGTGGCGATCTGGGCGACGCTCGGCGGCGGCTGCAGCGGCGTCTTCATGGGCGTGATTCTTGCCGAGGTGGCAGCCCGCGTCGTCGCCAGCCATCGCGGCCGGGCGCTGAGTTGGGCGATGAGCGGCCAGTCCCTGACCCTGGTGGTGGGCGTGCCGCTGGCCGCCTGGGTCGGCGCGTCGATCGGCTGGCGCGGCTGGCACCTGGCCT
>DATFGV010000470.1:0-7258 GCA_035249115.1 Vineibacter sp. | reverse complement strand
GAGCGCCACAGGCGGGTGAAGGCCTCCCAGTTCTGTCGCGCCAGCACATCGACGGTCAGCACGATGACTGGTGCACCGGCACGTTCGGCGCGCCGCGCCAGCGCCGCCCCGATCTTCCAGTCGTCGGTCGGGTAAAGCTGGAACCACACCGGCCTGCCGCGGGCGGCGATCGCGTCTTCGATCGAGGTGGTGGCGACCGTCGACAGCATTTGCAGGTGGTTGCCGGCCCGGGCGGCGCGCGCCACGGCGATTTCGCCATCGTCGTGGAACGCCTTGTTGCTGCCGGTTGGCGCCAGCGCGATCGGGCTGTCGTAGCGCGTGCCGAACAGCTCGACGCCCATGTCGATCCGGCTGACATCGACCAGGCGCCGTGGCCGCAGCTGCAGTTTCTCGAAGCCGGCGCGATTGGCGCGCAGGGTCAACTCGCCGTCGCTGCCGGTCGCCATGTAGCCGTAGTGAGCCGGCGGCACTGCCTTGCGCATCGCCGCCTCAAAGTCGAAAAGGTTCAACGCCTGGCTCGGATCGGCGATGACGCCGTCCGGCTGGCCGACCGCCGCGCCGCCGCCGGCCAGCAGCGGACTGGCGGCCAGGAACTGCAGCAGGCGTCGCCGGCTGGTTTCGCAACGCCTGCGCTGGTCCATGGTTCTTGTCCCCCAATGCGTCTGTTTGGCCACGTGGCGGAACCCACCATACTGCGCGCCCTCGCGCTGGACAGGCTCCACGGCCGTCGTGCTTGCCCAAAGAACCGCTTATGGCGCCCATCTGAAAGTCCAATTGGCGCGCGGGCCACATCATCCGTAGATATGAATGCAGACACAATGTGACCACCACACGCATCGACGCCCCGGAGCACCCCAAAAAATGTCCCCTCAAACTCAGGTCGGCGCCGCCACCCGCGGCCCTGGTCGTTGCGCGACCGCGCCGGCGGCGGTTGGCCTCGACTGCATCGACCAGCCCGCATGCGGCGCCGCCAGCGCATTGGACATGATGCGCCGCGCCTTGTTCGATGGTCCCAGCGTGACGGAGGCCTCCGCCGACGAACGAGCGGACCTGGTGCCGCTGGTCGCGCTGGCGGCTGCCCATATCGAGGCGCTGCAGTCGCACGGGCTGAAGAAACTGCCATGGCGGGTCGCGATGTTCGGCCGGGCGCACGTCACGATTGACGAGATGCCCGTGATGCTGCCGCGCGATCCTGGCTCGGTGCGGTTCGTCGATCTGGCGGCCGCCCGTCGCAATGAGCGGACGGCGCTGCGGACACCGCCGCTGCCCGAGTCCCGTTATGGCGAGCCGGTCGACATCTATGCCGACGTCACGACCGAGGCGAGCGGTGCGCTGCTGCTCTACGCCAACGGCGTGGCGCGCCGGGTCTATCCCTACCGGACCGGCAGCATCTGGCACATGGAACGGCCGACCGGATCGACGCGGCCGCTGCAAGCGTCGCACCAGTAGCGGCAGGGCGATCGACGGCGCCGGGCGCAGAGGATCATCGCTCGGCATGACAGGCGGCGCATGCTGGTCAACAATAGCCGGCAGTACCCGACATCGGGCCACACCTGAGCGCCACCTCGACCGCATGACGCGAACCTCCGTCCTGATCGTCTTGGCCGGGTTCTTTGGCGCCATGGCCGTGGCGCTGAGCGCCTGGGCCGCGCACGGCCTGGCGGCGAGCCATGGTGCCCGGGCGGTCGCTTTGGTCGAGACGGCGTCGCGCTACCAGCTGGTTCGTGCCGTGGGTATGTTGAGCGCGCTGGCGCTGTACCGCTTGGCGCGTCAGATGACGCCGACGGGCGGCACGGCCTGGCTGGCGCATGCAGCGCAATTGTTCGCCGCCGGGGTGATCCTCTTCTGTGGCGCGCTCTATCTGCTGGCCTTCGGCGGGCCGGCATGGCTTGGCATGGTGGCGCCGGTCGGCGGTGCGGCATTGATCGCCGGCTGGCTGGCGCTGGCGTGTGGCGGCATTCGGGCGTTCGGCGGTCCGCAATCGCGCGGTTGAATTCGGGTGGCGGGCCGCGCCATGCTGCGTCGCCGACATCCGAGGAGATCGCCATGGCCGCGCCGCTCTGTCCAACCGTCACCGGCGCGCTGCAAATGGGCGGCACCGGCGTGGCGATGGTGCTCAACGCCTGCAAGGCGCGCATCACGGAACGCGAGCCCGCCGTCGGTGCCTGGGAGGCGCTCGACGTACGCGCCGCGATGGATTCGGCGCCGGTTCCCGGGCCGCTAACCGGCCTGCCGGTCGGCATCAAGGACATCATCGATACGGTCCAGTTCCCGACCTGCTACGGCTCGCCGATCTTCGCCGGCCACCAGCCCAAGCGGGACGCGGCCTGCGTTGCCACACTCAAGCGTGCTGGCGCGCTGGTGCTGGGCAAGACCGTGACCACGGAGTTCGCCTCGGCCTTTCCCGGCAAGACCCGCAATCCGCGCAACCCGGCGCATACGCCCGGCGGCTCGTCCAGCGGCTCGGCCGCCGCCGTCGCCGACGGTATGGTGCCGGTGGCGCTGGGCTCGCAGACCGCCGGTTCGGTGATCCGCCCGGCCGCCTATTGCGGCGCCGTCGGCTACAAAGGCACGTTGGGCTGGACCGACCTGACGGGCGTGCATCCGCTGGCACCGACCTTCGATACGCTGGGGCTGTTCACCAGGCGCGTCGCCGACATCGCGCCGGTGCGCGCGGTGCTGGCGCCGGGCGCCCGCAGCGTGGTGACGCCGCGCCAGCCGGCGAGGATCCGCCTGTTTCGCACCGCCATATGGGAGCAGGCGTCACCGGTGGCGCGCCGCGCCGTCGAGCGCGCGCTGCGCATGGTGGGCGACGCCGGGGCGGCGACCGATGAAGCGGCGACACCCGATTCCTGGGCTGACATCGTGACCACCCACACCACCGTCATGTACGCCGACATGGGCCGGCAGTTCGCGTCGCTTCTGAGCGCCCATGGCGACAAGCTGAGCGGCGCGATCCGCGCCCAGATCGAGCAGGGCCAGATGATCACCGCGGCGGAGGAAGCGGCGGCGCGCGACAGGATGGAGGCCTATCGCGCCGAGGCGACGCGGCTGCTGCCGCCGGGCGAGGTGTGGATCACCTTGGCCGCACCGGGCGAAGCACCCGAAGGGTTGGGCGCGACCGGCGATCCAATGTTCAACCGGCCCTGGACCCTGCTCGGCGTCCCCTGCGTCGCGCTGCCTTACCGTCAGGGAGCCAACGATCTGCCGCTATCGGTGCAATTGGTGGCGGCGCGCGACACCGACGATGACCTGCTCGACGCGGCCGCCTGGGTTGAGGAAGTTTTGGGTCCGAACTAGCGCGTGTCCGACTGGACCGAAGCGGCCCAATAAGGAATGCCGCTGGTCATCGCGAATGAACCGATGAATCCTCTGATGCTGGATCGGCAAAGCTGACATCGGTGACAGTCAAGGCTGCCACTATGCTGAACGATGCGCCGCAAGTTCCGTCGCTGAGTTGAGCACGGCGAGAAAGCAGCGGATCTCGAATGAGCGAGAAACGGTCACGTGCCCAGCCGATTGGGACGGAGGCGGTCACTTGCACGCGAGCCCGAAGGAAAACAATGTTCGAGACATCCCGCGCACAACGATCGGATGTCAGGCTCTCGGTCCCAGATGTACTAGCACGCGGTCGAGAAGGGGGAAGAGCGCTGCCATTCATCGACACGTATTCCCCGATCAGGCATCCCTCGCGTGGTAGTCGACCCGCCGGCGCTCGACGTGGCCGCAGGCCGCGTTGTCGCATTGCAACGTACGCTTGTGGGCCGCGACATTGACCTTGATGACCTTGAACGAGCCTTTGCCGCAAGCCGAGCATCGTTCGACGCCCGGCCGCGCCCGCAACTGCGACTCCAAATCGGCCACCCGGGCCTCCAGCGCCTTGATGCGCGCTGCGTCATTGCTGGTCGACATGACTGTTTCTCCCCGTCCCGGTAAGCAGGGCAGATCAGCCACCAGTGCGTGCCGATCATTTGCCCGGCGTGCTAGCCGGCTGCTTTGCGGTTGGCCTCGATTGACTTCAACAGAACCTGCTTGAGCTCGCCAGGAACCGTTGGTTCGTCGCGTTCGAGATGAGCGAATGTCGTCTTGTGCAACTTCCAGAACTGGTAGTTCATCTGGAATATCATCGAGGTGTCGCCACCGCCGATCGGGAACTTGTGTTCGTTCCTCGTGAACGGGTTGATATTGCCTGCTTCCTCGCGGATGTTGCTCTGGCCGTCCGAGAGCACCTCGACGACGTGCATGAAGAAAAGCGACCAGTAATGCGTCATAGGTCCATAGATACCGTCGATGGACATATGGCCAAGCGGACGCACTCTGGAGGCCTTGAAAATAGATTGGAGGAAATACTGCACCAGCAGCACATCGTCGCGCTTGTTCGGCGGCGTCGCGCGGCCTCCCGAAATTCCAACGGGTTCGCTGAGATCGTAGATGCCCGGCATTTCCGAGAGCCTGCCCGGCGCGAGGCGGCTCTTTGAAACCTTCATAACCATGGTGTTTCCCCAACTTGGCCGAACGCCATTTTTTCTAGGCGGTTGACACCACCGAGCGGGCCAACGCCAAGCAACATTGAAGTGCTGTGCAATGGTCGGCAAGGCCGAACTGGGCAGCGAGCGCGCCGTTCGCCACCGACGATCGGTAGCGTTCCACCATGGTCCGCACCGGCACATGGGGTGCCACTGCCGGAAGCGCCTCGGCGTCATTGCGTGTCGGGCTTGGCCACCGACGCGATCTCTCGCTCGTCCCCCAGGATGGCGTAGCGGAAGATCGGGTTGTCGCTCATTGCCAGCCCTGCAACGCCGCATGGGTCGGTCGCACATGCGCTGTCATGGAGAGCGCAGAAGGAAATCCCGGCGTTGATCGATGACTCCAAGTTTTGTTCGGCACGGCAGTCTCATCTGTCGCGCAGCCGGCGCAATCGTGCGAAGCGGCAGTTCGGGAACGATTGACACGGCCGCCGCCGCTTCCTATCGTTCGCAAAACAGGAACACGGTTCCGGAATATGGAACGTCGATGAGCGCCCTGTCGAACGCCGTGTCGATCCTGCGCTGGCTACGGCGGCACGGGCCGGAGGCGGGCGTCAGCGAGGTGGCCGTGGCGCTCGGCCTGCCGAAGAGCACGACGTCGCGGGTGCTCAAGGACATGGCGGCGCACGGCCTGCTGGAGCGCGACGCGGCGAGCGCGCGCTATCGCGTCGGCGTGCTGCTGTTCGAGGTCGGTCGCCACTATGGTGCCGGCCAGAAGATGGTCGAGGCGGCCGACGCGGCGCTGGCCGAGCTGACGCGGCGCACCGGTTACGCCACCGGCATCAGCCTGCTCGACGGTATCCACGTCGTGGTGCTGCGCTCGCGGCCAGGCACCCACCCGCTGCAGGTCGTGACGCCGCCGGGCACGCGCGGGCCGGCCTGGGCGAACTCGACCGGCCGCAACCTGCTGGCGCGGCTGGCAAACCGTGAGATCGCGCGCCGCTTCACGCCTTATCCCAGGCTCGACCGGCCGAACGCACCGCAGAATCTGGCCGGCCTGATGCAGCGCATCGTGCGCGCCCGCGCCCGCGGCTTCGACGAGTCCGACGACGAGGCGCTGGAAGGCGTCGCGGCGGTGTCGGTGGCCGTGACCGACCCGCAGTCAAGCGAGACGTTTTCGCTGTACGTCGCCTTCTCGGCCCGGCACGTCGATCGCGCGCGCCGCCGTGAGCTCGCGGCGATGCTGCTCGACATCAAGGCGTCGCTGGCGGCACGGTTCGGCGAAGGCGAGGCGAGCACGCCGCGGCGGGCTCATGGCTAGCGTCGCCGACACCCTGGCCACGCCGGTGCTGGCGCCGCGGCAGGCGCGTGCCGCCGTGTCGCCGATCGCCTGGCTGGTCGGTCCGGCGCTGCTGCTGTTCGTGCTGTTCTTCGTACTGCCGTTCGGCGTCATGGCGCTGCTGTCGATATTGAGTGGCAATCCGGCGCAGAACCCCAACGTCTCCTTCACTGCTCGCCATTACGTACGCTTTCTAGGCGACGATCTCTATCACGACGCGCTGTGGTCGACCCTGCGCATCGGGCTCATCACCACGCTTGCGGCGCTGCTGATCGGCTATCCGCTGGCGCACTGGATGGCGCGGCTGAAGTCGCGGCTGGGGCATGCACTGCTGTTGATGGCGGTGATCGCGCCGATGCTGACCGGCATTGTCGTCCGCACCTTCGCTTGGATGACCATCCTGCAGGACAAGGGCGCCATCAACACCACCCTGATGGGGCTGGGGCTGATCGAGAAGCCGCTGCCGCTGATGTACAACGAGTTCGGCACCATCGTGGCGCTGGTGCACATCTACGTGCCGTTCATGGTGCTGACGTTGACGGGCGTGATCGGCCGCATCGACGAGCGGCTGGAGGAGGCGGCGCGCACGCTTGGTGCCTCGCGGCTGCGCGCCTTCGCCGAAGTCACCCTGCCGCTCAGCCTGCCTGGCATCTTCGCCGGCTCGCTGCTGGTGTTCGCGCTGTCGATCAGCGCCTATGTGACGCCCTTCCTGATGGGCGGCACCAACGTGCTGACCGTGCCGATGCTGATCTACCAACAGGTCAGCTCGTCGTTCAATCTCGGCTTCGCTGGCGCGTTGGGCGTGATTCTTCTGGCCGTGTCGCTGATCGTGGTCGTCGCCTACAACCAAGTGCTGGCGCGCTTCTCCGGCCAGGAGGGGTTGACATGAGCGCGCGCAGCGTCGATCTCGGCCGCGTCGCCTACTACACCTTGAACGGCGCCATCCTGACGTTCCTGCTGACGCCGATCGCCGTCGTGGCAGTGTTCGCGCTCAACCCGACGCCCTACATCTCATTCCCGCCGGTCGGCGTCACCTTGCGCTGGTTCGCCAAGTTCTTCGCCAACGACGATTTCATGAACGCGCTGTGGCTCAGCCTGCGGGTCGCTGTCATCGTGCTGGTGCTGTCGATGACCATCGGCGGCGCCTGCGCGTTGGCGCTGAGTCGCGGCCGGCTGCCTGGCGCACGCCTGCTGACCGCCTTCTTCATGTCGCCACTGATGCTGCCGGCGATCCTCACCGGCCTCGCGCTGTTCCAGATGTTCCAGCTGGCCGAACTCGACCGGCCGGTGTGGGGCCTGGTGGTTGGCCACACGCTCGTCGCGGTGCCCTATGTGCTGCGCACGACCCTGGCGGTGTTGGCCAACTTCGATATGCGTGTCGAGGAGGCGGCGTCCAGCCTCGGCGCGCCGCCGACGCGGGTTTTCTTCGAAGTGACGTTGCCGCTGATCCGGC
>DATFGV010000469.1:0-26486 GCA_035249115.1 Vineibacter sp. | reverse complement strand
ATCGGGTCGACCCAGGTCACCGCTGCGGCCGGCGGCGCCGGTGGTGCGACGAATGCCGGGCGCCGCGGCATGGCGGCAATCGCCTGCGCCGCCAGTCGCTGGGCCTGCCGCGCCGCGCGGAACACGAGGTCCATGGTGAAGAAGCCGTGGATCTGCCCTTCGAACCGGCGCTCGCTCACCGCGACACCCGCGGCGCGCAGGCGCTGCGCGTAGGCTTCGCCGTCGGGCGCGAGCAGATCGGCGCCGCCGGTCAGCACCAGCGCCGGCGGCAGCCCCGAATGATCCGGTGCGCGATAGGCCGAGATCCGCGGATCGGCGCCATCGAGAACCGGCGATGGTCCGCTGAAGCGGCAGTGCTCGCGGAACCAGTCGATCGTGGCCCAGTCGAGCAACGGCCGGTCGATGCCGCGGTCGCAGAGTTGCATCGTGCAATCGGTGCACGGATAGACCAGGACCTGAAACGCGGGCGACGGCTCGCCATTGTCGCGGCAGCGCAGGCAGACCAGGGCGCTCAGCGTCGCACCGGCCGAATCGCCGCCGACCGCGACCCGGCCGGGATCGCAGCCCAGCGCCGCGGCGTTGCGGATCGCCCACTGCGTCGCGGCGCAGGCGTCGTCGACGGCGTCGAGAATGCCGTGTTCAGGCGCCAGCCTGTAGTCCACCGAGACGACGACGGCGCCGGAGCGATTGGCCAGCGCGCGGCAGGTCGGGTCGGCGGTTTCGAGGTCGCCGACGGTAAAACCGCCGCCGTGAAACCATACGAGAAGCGGGCGCGGCGAGGTGCCCGACAGCGGCACGTAGATCCGGACCGGGATATCGGCGCGCGGCGATGCGATGACGGCCTCGCCCACCGAGCGCACCGGCAGCCAGACCGATGTCGCCCGGATCAGGAAACGAAGATCGTCGCGCGCCTGTTCGACCGTGCGATCCGCAAACCGGGGCCATCCACTGGCCATGAATCCATCGATCCAGGCCCGCGCACGCCAATCGACCTGGTCGGGGGGACGCAGCCCGCCACCCGGCGGTTCCTGGCCGGCGCGGGTTTCCGATGTGATTTGCGCGGTCATTTCGTTCGCTCCCCTGGACAGCGCGACGTCGCGACAAACTATTGATGACAATAACACGAAAGAGCTGATGGTGGATTTGGAAGTCAACGGCGCCAGTGAAGGGTTCGGCTACTTCGTCGACTGTGGCACCGGTGTGCGGAACGCAGCGCCGATATGGCGATCCCGTCGATCGTCTGCGGATCGAAATTCCTCGCACATGCGCATCGCTGTCGCGACGGCTGCTTCCCCTGCGCCGCGGCGGGTGGCGTTCGCCTACCGCCCCTTGAATTTCGGCGTGCGCTTTTCCTTGAAGGCGCGGGCGCCTTCCTGGCCGTCCTCGCTGTCGCGCACCCGCTGCAGGTCGACCATGGCGCGCGCCATCAGCTCTGAGGGTCCGCGCGGCAGCACCTGCTGGGTCACGAAGCGCTTGATGGTCTTCAGCACCAGCGGCGCGAAGCCCGCCAGCTCCTGGCCCCAGGCGACGGCCTCCTCGACATGCTTGCCGGCCGGCACGATCTTGTTGACCAGGCCGACCTCGTAGGCGCGCTGCGCCTCCATCGGCCGGCACATCATGATGATCTCCATGGCGATCTTGTGCGGGATGCGCGCCGGCAGGCCGGAGATGATGCCGCCGGTGAAGCCGAGCTTGGCCTCGGGATAAGAAAACCGGGTGGTCTCGTTGGCGATCGCCAGGTCGGCCATCATGACGACCACCATGGCGCCACCGACGCACCAGCCCGAGGTGGCGGCGATCACCGGCTTCTCGGTCTGGATGCCCAGGGTCGGCACGCAGCGCCACAGCTCCGGCAGGTCGGTGACGTCGGCGCCGACCGAGAAGGCCTTCTCGCCGGCGCCGGTGATGACGGCGACCCGCTGGTCATCGTCTGCGTCGAAAGCGGCGAACGCCGCTTGCAGGTCGATCGCCACCTGGCGGCTGATGGCGTTGCCCTTCTCCGGCCGGTTGATGGTGAAGACCGAGACCGGGCCTTCCTTTGTCACCGTCACCACGTCTGGCATGTCACTGCGCTCCTCATGTGCCTTTCCCTCCCCAACGAAGTTGGGGAGGTGCCCCGAAGGGGCGGAGGGGAGCTCTCGTGACTTATGCAACAGAGACCACGACGGCTCCCCATCCGGCCTTCGGCCACCTTCCCCGCAAGCGGGGAAGGAAAGAGCCTCACTCCGCCTTGATATTGCCCCTGCGGATGATGTCGCCGAACGACTTTGTCTCGGCCGTGATCGTGGCGCGGAACGTGGCGGGATCGAGCCAGGTCGGGCGCAGGCCGGCGTTGTCGAGCCGGATCTGGATGTCGGGCGCGGCGATCGCCTGCTGCATCGCCTTGGCCAGGCGCTCGATCGCCACCGCCGGCGTCCCGGTCGCCGCCACGATGCCGAACCAGCTATCGCCGCCGTCCTTGCCGTAGCCCTGCTCCAGCATCGTCGGCAGGTCGGGCAGCTGGTGCCAGCGCGCGTCGCCCAGCATGGCGAGTCCGCGCAAGGTGCCGGCCTTGATGTGCGGCAGCACGACGGAGTCGAACTGCACCTGCACCTGGTTGGCGAGCAGCGCCTGGGTCGCCGGCGCGCTGCCCTTGTACGGCACGTGCACCGTGTCGATGCCGGCCTCCAGCTTCAGCATCTCGCCGAACAGGTGCGTGATGGTCGCCTGGCCCGAAGAGGCGACGTTGATCTTGCCGGGATTGGCCTTGGCGTAGGCGACGAATTCGCCCAGCGTCTTCACCGGCACCGATGGATGCACCGCCATGGCGCCCCACGAGGTCGCCATGCGGCCGACCGTCACGAAGTCCTTCTCCGGGTCGAACGGGATCGCCTGGAAGTGCCGCGTGATGCAGACCATCGCGGTGGTGACCATCAGGAAGGTGTAGCCGTCCGGCGCCGTGTTCTTCACCGCTTCGGCGCCGATCATGCCGCTGGCGCCGCCCTTGTTGTCGATCACGATCGGCTGGCCGAGCAGGCTCGACACGCGCTCCATGACGATGCGGGTGCTGGAATCGCTCGGCCCGCCCGGCGGGTAGGGCACCACGACCCGGATCGGCCGCGTCGGCCAGTCGGTCTGCGCCATCGCCGAGACCGGCGCCGCGAGCATCGCTGCCGCCAGCAGCAGCGCGGCCGATCGTCTCTTCATCCTGTCCTCCCGTTCGGTCCTTGGGCCGACTATGGCACCCGTGTCGCGGATCGAAAAGCCGGCGCGCCGGGCTTACCGGCGGCGCGCAACCTGCGGCAGGATGCGTCGCGCCGCCGAGGAGACCGCAGCCGATGCTCGACGATCCACCGATCCTGACCATCCGCCAATCGTTCCCGCGTCCCGCCGCTGGCCAGGTCGCGGCGCTGGTGGGCGCGCAGACCGGCCACCTGGTTGACTGCATGGAGGGCCGCGGCGCGCTCGACTGGCGCATCAAGCCGCTCGACCCGGCCAGCGCCTCGGTCTGTGGCGTCGCGGTCACCGCCTTCGCCTACCCGGCCGACAATCTCGCGGTGTTCGGCGCGTTGGAGCAGGCAAGGGCCGGCGACGTGATCGTGGTCGCCAACGATGCCTACACCGGCACGGCGCTGATCGGCGACCTGGTCTGCGGCATGATGCGGAACAAGGGCGTCACGGGCTTCGTCACCGATGGTCTGGTGCGCGACCGCGCCGGCATTCTCGCGTCGGGGCTGCCGGTGTTCTGCGCCGGCATCTCGCCCAACTCGCCGGCGCGCAGCGGGCCGGGCACCACCAACCTGCCAATCGTGTGCGGCGGCGTGGCGGTGGCGCCGGGCGACGTGATCGTGGCCGACGCCGACGGCGTCGTCGTCGTGCCGCAGGCGATGCTCGATCAGGTGATCGCACGGCTCGCGGCGATCCGCAGCGCCGAGGCGGCGGCCGAGGCCGCCGTCAAGGCCGGCGCCACCATGACACCGGCGGTCGAGCGCATCTTGAAATCAGACCGCGTGAAGCGGATTTGACCACGCCTCTCCCGCGCGCGGGCAAGGTGAAGGCGACGGTCACAGCTTGCCGGCGCGGCGGTACTCCAGGTCACGCAACTCGCGGCGGCGGGTCTTGCCGGTCGGCGTCTTGGGCAGCTCGGCGACGAACTCGATCAGCCGCGGATACTTGTAGGGCGCGGTGGCGCGCTTGGCGTGTTCCTGGATGTCGTTCGCCAGGGCGTCGGACGGAGTCGCCCCGGGCTTGAGCACGATGAAGGCCTTCACGACCTCGCCGCGTTCGGGGTCGGGGCTGCCGACGGCGGCGCATTCGGCGACGGCGGCATGCTCCATCAGCGCGTTCTCGACCTCGGCCGGCCCAATGCGGTAGCCGGCCGAGCCGATGATGTCATCGTCGCGGCCCTGGTAGAAGAAGTAGCCGTCGCCATCCATGGTCACGAGGTCACCGGTCAGGTGCCAGTCGACGCCGTCGATCACCACCCGGTCGGCGGCAGTGCGCGTCGGATCGCGCCAGTAGCCCAGCATGTGCATCGGTTGTGGCTGGCGGATCGCCAGTACCCCCACCTCGCCGATACCGAGCAAGCGGCTGCGATTAGGTGCGATCACGGCGGCGTCAAGGCCGGGGAACGGCTTGCCCATCGAGCCGGCGCGCGGCGGCAGCAGTTCATGGTTGCTGACCAGCATCAGTCCCTCGGTCTGGCCGTAGCCTTCCAGCAGGCGACGGCCGGTCAGCGCCTCCCAGCGGGCGATGACCTCGGGATTGACGCCCTCGCCGGCCGAGATCGACAGCCGTAGCGACGAAAGATCGATGTCGCCGACATCCTCCAGCACCAGTCGCCTGAGTTCCGTATTGGGCGCGCAAAAGACGCTCACCCGATGCCGGGCGATCAGCTCGAATCGGCGGCGCGGATCGAACGGCCCGTCGTGGAACACGACAGCGGCGCCGCACGACCACGGTCCGATCAGGATGCTGGTGCCGGCTTTGACCCAGCCAGTGTCGGCCGTGCACCACATCACGTCACGCTCGGTCAGGTCGGGCCAGAACCACATGGCATTGCGCCAGGCGAACAGCGTGCGGGCGGCGTGCAGCACGCCCTTGGGCTTGCCGGTCGAGCCCGAGGTGAAATAGAGCAGCGCCGGATCTTCCGCCTGCACCACGGCAGCTGGACAATTGTCGCTGGCCGCGGCGATTGCGTCCTCGAAGCCGATCCAGCCCGGCGCACCGCCGACCGCGATTCGCACCGACAGGCCCGGCAGGCCGGCGAACTTCCCGACGTTGGCCGTTGTGGTCACGGCCGCGACCGCCTCCGAAGTCTCGGCGCGGTAGGCGATGTCGGACGCGGTCAGCATCTCAATCGACGGCACCGGCACGGCGCCGATTCGCAAGCAGGCGACCATCGTGATCTGCCACGCCGGCAGCCGCGGCAATATGACCACCACGCGATCGCCCTGACGCACGCCGGCGGCGCGCAGCACATTGGCGAAGCGCCGCGACAGCCGGGCGATCTCGGCGAAGGTGAAGTCGCGCCGCTCACCGGCGGCATTCGACCACAGCAGCGCCGGCCGCGCCGGATCGCTAGCCCAATGCTCTACCACCTCGGTCGCGAAGTTGAAGGTGGCAGGGATCTCCCACCGGAACGCGGCACGCAACGCGTCAAAGGAATCGGCATGTGGTCGTTGCATGGTCGGCGCGCAGGCTCACAGAACAGGGCTGGTGCCAAGAGACATACGACGCCGCGCTATCTCAACGCGCCAGCCCATCGTACACGCGCCAGAATTCCCATTGCCGCGGAAACGTCTGACGCAGCTGCTCGACGAAGGCGGCGTTCGATTCGTGGTTGGGCTCGAGCGGTGGTTCGAGCGAGGCGTAGTCGGCCAGAATCCGGGCGGCCCGCTCGAACAGGCGTTGCAGGCCGCGCCGCAAGACGCCGTCCACGGCGAGGCGGGCCGCCAGGACGGCGGCGCGCGGGTGGCGGGAGTGCAAGGCCTCGGCGGCGGAGAGCAGACTTTCGGGCGGCGTCGGGCCGAACTCGTGCCAGCGTCCTTCGATCAGTTGCGCGGCGGCGTCGAGGTTCGGCCAGGCAAGCAGGAAAGCCAGCGCCTCGGTGGCCGATTTGTGGCCCAGCACGAGCGTCATGGCGCGGCGCTCGGCCTCGAAATCCTCGAAGTCGGGCAGCCGTTCGAGGTGGGCCTTCAACGCCGCACGATCGAGCTGACGTTCGAAGCGCTGCCAGCGCAGCGCCTGCGCCTCGCTGGCGCGGCCCGCCGCCTCCAGCGCCGCCAGCCGCTCGCTGGCGGTGTCGATCAGGCGGTTCTGGTAGCGGGCGTCGTCGAGCCAGGCCAGCGCTTCGGCGCCGCGGCCGGCCCGCAGCAGCCGCTCGACGATGGCGCGCACGTCGACCTGCTTGCGCGGCTGGGCCAGTTGCAGGGCGATGAAGCCGTCGACGTCGCCTCGCAGGTCGGCGATCTCGCCCAGGCGCAAACGCAGGAACCAGGCCTGGTTGCCCGAGTCGAAATGCCGATCGCCCGCGACGCCCCAGCGCCCGCCCGCGACCTCGGCCGGCAAGCTGGCAAGATCGGCCTGCAGCCGGTCGCGCAGTCGCTCAAGGCCAGAGTCGCCCAGGGCAATGGTAAAATGCCCGACAACGACGCGTGGCGTCGAGGTGTAGCGGGCGCAACACGTGGCAACAGCGTCGACTGTCACCTCGAGGCCGTCCGGACCCGCCGCCTGGCACAACTGCGCCAGACTGCCCAGCACCGCGGCCTGCCAATCCTCGACCTGTTTCGACACCGGGACGAAGGTTTTGGCGATCGTCGGTGAAAGCTCGGCCATCTGCCGCAACAGGTCAAGTGCGGCCATGCGGTCGTGCGCCGCGACCGCGCCGACGGCGCCGCCGCGCAGCTGGTCGAGCTCGCGCAGTCGCGCATTGGTGCCAGTCGCATCGCCGACCCGCGCCGCCTTGGCGAGCGCCCGCACGCGACGCTCGATATAGCGGGCGTAATCCGGCGGGCTGGCCGCCTGGGCCAATGCCCGTGTCAGTGTTTCGCGCAGGCCCGCATCGAGTCGTGACTGCTCGGCCAGAATCTCGGCTAGGCGTGGCGCGCCCAGCCGCTCCAGGCTGGCCTGGGTGATGTTGGTCCGGCTGCGCGCGGGTGTCCTGGGCAAACGTGACTCTCGGAAATCGATCGCCGAAGGCGGCGTGACAAAGCCGGGTATTGCAGCCGCTCGCCGAGTCGCTGTCAAATCGGCCGACGAGCGAGGTCCGGCGAAGCGCACGCAGGAGACAATGGCCGACGCGATCCAGTTCACCCTCAACGACAAGGCCATGACGGTGGGCGACGCATCGCCGGCGATGACGTTGCTCGACTGGCTGCGAGAATCGGCGCGACTCACGGGCACCAAGGAGGGCTGTGCCGAGGGTGATTGCGGTGCCTGCACGGTGGTGCTGGAGCAGGGGGTCGGCGGCCGTACGCTGTGCGAGCCGGTCAACGCCTGCCTGGTGATGCTGGGGCAGGTGCATGGCCGGTCGGTGCGCACGGTCGAAGGGCTGCGCGGCCCTGACGGCAGCCCGCACCCCGTGCAGGTGGCGCTGGCCGAAGGCGACGGCACGCAGTGCGGCTTTTGCACGCCGGGCATCATTATGAGCCTGTACGCCTTCGCCGCTGGCGGCGAGCCGCCGGAACCGGCGCTGATCCATGACGCCCTGGCGGGCAATCTCTGTCGCTGCACCGGCTACCGGCCGATCGTCGAGGCGATGGCGCGCGTGGCGACGCTGGGGGCGCGCCAATCCAGTGACGCATCTCCACTCAAGGCGGCGCACGACGCGGCTCTGGAGTGGTGCGCCGCCGGCGGCCCGACGCGTTTCGACGCACCGACGTCGCTCGACGCGCTGCTGGCGCTGCGGCACGAGAATCCCGCGGCTTGGCTGCTGGCGGGCGGCACCGATCTTGGCCTGCGTGTCAGCCACGATCGCAAGGTGCCGGCGCACGTGATCCACGTCGCGGGCGTGCCGGAGCTGCAGGTCCTGTCGCAGACCGGCAACCAGCTCCGCGTCGGCGCTGCCGTGACCTATGCGCGACTGTTGCCGCATCTCGAAGGCAGCCTGGCGCCGTTCGGCGCCATGGTACGGCGACTGGGTTCGCGCCAGATCCGGTCACTGGGCACCGTCGGCGGCAATCTCGGCACCGCCTCGCCGATCGGCGACTCGCTGCCGGTGCTGTTGGCGCTCGGCGCCACAGTGCATGTGCGCTCGGCGATGCGCGGATCGCGATCGATCGCCATCGACGATTACTTTGTCGGCTATCGCCGCACGGCGTTGCAGGCCGACGAAATCATCGAGGCCATCGACTTCGAGATACCGGAGACCAGTGACATCTTCCATGTCGACAAGGTCTCCAAGCGCCGCGACCAGGACATCTCGGCGGTGCTGGGCGCCTACCGGTTGCGTGTCGAGGCGGGGGTGGTGCGCACGGCGCGGCTGGCTTTCGGCGGCATGGCCGCGACGCCGGCGCGGGCGCGGCAGGCCGAGGCCGCGCTGGTTGGCCAGCCATGGGCCGAGGCCACCGTCGAGCGGGCTGCCGTGGCGCTGGCGCGCGACTTCCAGCCGCTCGACGACTGGCGCGGCAGCGCCGTCTACCGGCTCGCCGTGGCCGGCAACCTGTTGCGCCGCCTGCACCTGCGCACGAGCCGGCCCGACATGGCCGTGGAGGTCGACCAGCTATGACGGCCGCCGATCCCGAAAATGCGCGCAGCACGGCCAAAGGCGGTGCGCACCAGGCGGCGCGCCACGACAGTGCGTTGAAGCACGCCACCGGCGAGGCGATCTACATTGACGACATGGCTGAACCGGCCGGCCTGCTGCACGCCGCTTTGGTGCTGTCATCGGTGGCGCATGGCAGGGTGCGCCCGCTCGACCTGGCGGCAGCGCGCTCCGCGCCCGGCGTGGTCGCGGTGGTGGCGGCAAGCGACATCCCTGGACGCAACGATATCGCACCGGTCCGCGAGGACGAGAAGCTGTTCGCTGACACCCTGGTCGAGTACGCCGGCCAGCCCATCGCCGCCGTCGCCGCGACGTCGCTTGATCAGGCGCGGGCGGCAGCCGAGCTGGTCGCGCCCGAAATCGAGGCGTTGCCGCCGATCCTGACGATTGATGAGGCGCTGGCGAAACAATCACTGCTCTACCCGCCGGCGATCGTGGCGCGCGGCGACGTCGCGGCGGCGATGGCGGCCGCGCCGCGGCGCCTGTCGGGCAACTTCCGCGTCGGTGGCCAGGAGCACTTCTATCTCGAAGGCCAGATTGCGCTCGCGATCCCCGGCGAGGATGGCGACCTGACGATCCACTCCTCGACGCAGCATCCCACCGAAGTGCAGCACATCGTCGCCCGCGTGCTGGACCTCGACTACAACCAGATCACCGTGATGGTGCGCCGCATGGGCGGCGGTTTCGGTGGCAAGGAGAGCAACGCCTCGTGGGTGGCGGCGGCGGCGGCGCTGCTGGCACGCCGGACCGGCCGGCCGGTCAAGTTGCGCCTGCCGCGGGCGCACGACATGCTGGCGACCGGCAAGCGCCACGGATTCCTCTATCGCTACGAGGCGGGTTTCGACGACGACGGCAGGGTGCTGGCGCTCGACGCGACCTTGGCGGCCAACGGCGGGCACAGTGTCGACCTGACGCCGGGCGTGCTGGCGCGGGCGCTGACCCACGTCGACAACGTCTACTGGCTGCCGCATGTCCGCCTCACCGGCCTGGCGTGCAAGACCAACACCGTGTCGAACACTGCCTTTCGCGGATTTGGCGGCCCGCAGGGCGTGGTGGTGATGGAAGATGTGATTGGCCGCATCGCGCACGCACTGGGCAAGCCGCCGGAAGCGGTGCGCGCCGTCAATTTCTACGGCGAAGGCAAGGACGACGAGACGCCGTACGGCCAGAAGGTCGAGGACAACCTGGTCCGGCGCTGCGTGGCGCAGGTGGCGCGCGATGCGGAGTGGGACCGACGTCGTGCCGAGATCGACGCCTTCAACCGCGCCAGCCCCGTCCTCAAGCGCGGCCTTGGCCTGTTCCCGCTGAAATTCGGCATCTCCTTCAACATCCCCAGCATGAACCAGGCCGGTGCCCTGGTGCATGTCTACAGCGATGGTTCGATCCGGCTGAACCACGGCGGCACCGAGATGGGGCAGGGCCTGTTCGTCAAGGTGGCGCAGGTCGTCGCCGAGGTGTTCCAGGTCGACCTCGACCGTATCCGCATCACCTCGACCTCGACCGGCGAGGTGCCCAACACCTCGCCGACCGCCGCCTCGACCGGCTCCGACCTCAACGGCTGGGCGGCCTTCGCCGCCGCCAGCACCCTGCGCCAGCGCATGGCGGCGTTCGCCGCCGGGCATTTCGGCGTGGCGGATGACGCCATCGACTTCCGCGATAACCACGTGCACGTGGCGCTGCCGGGCGACAATCGGGTCATCACCTTCAGCGAGCTGGCGAAACTCTGCCATCTCGGGCGCGTCTCGCTGTCATCGACCGGTTTCTACAAGACACCCAAGATCCACTGGGATCCGGTGGCGATGAAGGGCCGGCCGTTCTTCTACTTCTCCTACGGCGCCGCCGTCGCCGAGGTGGCGATCGACACCCTGACCGGCGAGACGCGCGTGCTGCGCGCCGATCTGGTGCAGGATTGCGGCCGCTCGCTGAACCCGGCTGTCGACCTCGGCCAGATCGAGGGCGCCTTCGCCCAGGGGCTGGGCTGGTTCACCTGCGAGGAGCTGTGGTGGGACGCCGAAGGCCGGCTGCGCACCGCCGGTCCGTCGACCTACAAGATCCCGGGCAGCCGCGACATGCCGCCGGTCTTCAACGTGCGCATTCTCGCGGACGCGCCGAACCGCGAGGCCACCATCTTCCGCTCCAAGGCGATCGGCGAGCCGCCGCTGTTGCTGGCGACCGCGGTGTGGACGGCGCTGAAGGACGCCATCGCCAGCGTCGCCGACCACAAGGTGGCGGTTACCCTCGACGCCCCGGCCACGCCCGAGCGGGTGCTGACGGCGGTGCAACGAACCCGTGCGGCGGCAAGCACCGCTTGAGTCAGCGCTTTGCCGTGCCGTCCTGGCGGCTTTGCCGCCGAACGCCAAACAGCCGCTCGAACAGCAACGGCAGGGTGCGGTCGATCTCGCGTCGCGCCGCCTTCTCGTCCCTGGCTTCGTTGAGCCACAGCACGGCCTCGTTGAGAGCGCCCGACAGCAGGTAGGTGAGCACCTCGGGCGAGAGCGCCCGATCGGGGTGGGCGGTGAGCACCGCCTCGATGCCCTCGCGCAGCGAGCGCACGCCGTGCCGGCCGTCGATCTCGCGCCAGCGGTGCCAGCCCAGCACCGACGGCGCGTCGATCAGGTAGATGCGCCGCGCCGCCGGTTCGAGGCAGGCGTCGAGAAAGGCCTTCGTGCCGCGCAGCAGGCCGTCCAGGGCGTCGCGTGCCGGCGCCGCCGCGGCGTCGGTTCGGGCGGCGATCTCGCGCGCCACGTCCTCGAACACTGCCTCGAACAGGGCCTGTTTATCGCGGAAGTGGTAGTAGAGCGCGCCGCGCGTGACCTCGGCGCGACGCACGATCTCCTCGGTCGCCGCCCCGGCGTAGCCGACCTCGCTGAACATGCGGCGCGCCTGGCGCAGCAGCGCGGCCCGGGTCGCTGCATGCCGCTCGGGATTGGTCTTGGCCCTTGACATACATACAGCCTGTATCTAAACTGCGTCGCATACAGTCTGTTTGTTTGTTGATGCCGCCGCAACCCGCCGCGCGATGGCGGACCGGCGCCAGGCGAGGAGGCGGACATGACCGATCGACAGCGTGAAGGCGGATGCCAGTGCGGCGCGGTGCGCTATCGCATTGCCGGCGAGCCGCTGATGGCGGCGCTGTGCCATTGCTCGATGTGCCGCCGGGCGCACGCCGCGCCGGCGGTCGCCTGGGCGATGTTCCACGAATCGCAGGTCAGTTTCACGGCCGACGACCGCGCCAGCCACGCTTCGTCAACTGAGGCGCGGCGCGGCTTTTGCCGCGCCTGCGGCACGCCGATAAGCTTCACCGCCAGTTTCATCCCTGGCCTGATCGACATCGCGATCGGCAGCCTCGATCGTCCCGAGGAGCTGCCGCCGACGCTGCATTATTGGGATTCGCGCCGCATGCCGTGGTTGCAACTTGCGGATGGCCTGCCGCGCCACCTGGAGTTACCGCCCTTCGCCTAGGTGTGCGTCCGTGGGCGGGCAAGGGCGGATGAGTCAGGCCTTGCGCAAGCCGCCAGGCGGGCGATCCGGGTCGAGCTTTACGTAGTCGTGATTGCCGATGCAGGCGCCGCGCTTGCCGTTCGGCGCGGCGTAAACTTCGACCCGTTCGCCTTCTTCCAGGATCACCATCACGCCGGGGCCGTACCAGACACCACGGTGCAGCGCCTCATGGCCGGGTTCGACCAAGAACGTTTTGCTCATGTCCCCACCGTCTCCCCCAACGATAAACCGGCGCCGCCACCGGCCCTTACGCAATATGCATGCCCAATTCTACGACCAGACGTTCATCGCAGTGCAATTAATGATTGTAAAGGAAAATTAACTCTGCAGTTTGAATGCAAACAGCAAACCTTTGTGATTTGTGGCAGGTTTGGCCCGCCGGTCACCGCAGCGCTAAGGAAAAGCACGATGACCGGGCGTCGGCCTTCATGCGCCATATGCAACCGTCGCGAGGCGCCTTTCCGGCGGCGGTTCGCGTTCGCCGAGATGGCTGCCTGGGGGAGCTCTCGCGCGGAATCGACCGGCGCCGCGGGCTGCTGGCCGCCGTTGCTGATTCCAGGGCGGCGCCATGGGTTGGCAGGGTCCAGGAGCCTGTGAGACCAGCGCGCTGGCCCATCAGACAATCGAGGTGCGGAAGCTCAACCCGGTGATCGGCGCCGAGATTGGTGGCGTCGACCTGTCACGGCCGCCGGGCAACCAGCAGTTCCAGGAGATCCACGACGCGCTGTTCGGCGACCACCCGCACAGGGGCGCTACGGCCACCGCGTCACGGTGTGCGGCGACCGGCCGTTCTACCGGGCGTAGACTTCCTCCCGGCGGAGCTGGAGAGGTGCCCCGAAGGGGCGAGGGGAGCCCACGTGGTCTCTCCATTGGGGCACCGCGTGCGCTCCCCCTCCGGTCTTCGGCCACCTCCCCCATGCCGCGCAGGGGGAGGAAGTTCACTTCACCGGCTCGAGGATGCTGACGTAGTTGGCGACGGCGGCACCGCCCATGTTGAAGACGCCGGCCAGCTTCGCCTTGGGCAGCTGCATGGCGGCGGCGGTGCCGGAAAGCTGCAGGCAGCCCATCACGTGCATCGAGACGCCGGTGGCGCCGACCGGGTGGCCTTTGGCCTTCAGGCCGCCCGAGACGTTGACCGGCAGCTTGCCGTCGCGCTCGGTCCAGCCCTCGAGGATGGCGCGCTCGCCCTGTCCGCGCGGCGCCAGGCCCATGGCCTCGTACTCGATCAGTTCGGCCGAGGTGAAGCAGTCATGGGTCTCGACGAAGCTGAGGTCGAGCAGGTCGAGCCGCGCCGACTGCAGCGCCCGCTGCCAGGCCAAGGTCGGACCCTCGAACTGGATGATGTCGCGCTTGGACATCGGCAGGAAGTCGTTGACGTGCTCGGCGGCGCGGAAGGCGATCGCCTGCTTCATGCCCAGCGCCGCGTCGGTGTCGGCCAGGATCACGGCGGCAGCGCCGTCGGTGACCGGCGAGCAGTCGGTGCGCTTCAAGGGTCCCGCGACAAACGGATTCTTGTCCGACGGGTTGCGACAGAAGGCGTAGTCGAACTCGCGCTGGAAGTGGGCGTAGGGGTTCTTGACGCCGTTCCTGTGCGCCTTCACCGCGATGCGCGCCAGGGCGTCGGACTTGTCGCCGTAGCGCTGGAAATAGGCCGAGGTGATCTTGCCGAAGATGCCGGCGAAGCCGGCCTCGATGTCGGCCTCCTCGGCGACGTACGACGCCTTGATCAGCACGTCGCCGGCCTGGGTGCTGTTGAGCTCGGTCATCTTCTCGACGCCGACCACCAGCACGAAGCGCGCTTTCTTGGCGGCGAGGCTGTTGATGCCCATGTGGATCGCGGCCGAGCCGGTCGCGCAGGCGTTCTCGACCCGGGTCGAGGGCTTGAAGCGCAAATCGGGATGAGTCTGCAACGGCAGCGAGGAATGGAACTCCTGCTTCACGAAGCCGCCGTTCATGTTGCCGACGTAAATGACGTCGACGTCGCGCGGCTCGATGCCGGCATGGGCGATGGCCTCGCTCGCCACCTTGACGACCAGCGATTCGCTCGTCTCGCCGTCGAGCTTGCCGAATTTCGAATGGGCCCAGCCCACGATGCAGGCGGTCATGGCGCGGCTCCTGCGCGGATGGTGATAACCGGAATGTAGGGCGCGGACGACGCGGCGTCGACCCCTCGGCCCTGCAGCGGCCGCGACTCCGCCCCGCTACGCCAGGAGGTCGCCCTGCTCGGGGTGGCGGCGGATCACGCTGGCGAAGAAGCCGCAGCGCGGCGCGACCTTGCGGCCCTGCTCGCGCAGGCGATCGAGCGTGCCCAGCACCAGCGCCGTGCCGACGCCCTGGCCTTCGAGCGCGGGCGGCACCTCGGTGTACGGCACCGTGGCCACGCCGTCGGTCAGGCGATAGTCGACGAATGCCACAGCGTCGCCGACCGCGAGTTCATAGCGGTGCCGCTCTGGCACGTCGATCACGGCCTTGCGCAGCGCCTCGGTGTCCATGGTCTCACCTCACCTCTCTCGGGTCGAGCGCGTCGCGCAGGCCGTCGCCCAGCAGGTTGAAGGACAGCACCGCCAGGAATATGGCGACGCCGGGCCAGATTGCCATCCAGGGCGCGTTGGTCAGGAAGCGCTGAGCGTTGTTGAGCATGCTGCCCCAGGACGGCGCCGGCGGCTGCTGGCCCAGGCCGAGGAAGGAAAGCGCCGCCTCGGCGATGATGGCGGTGGCCAGCGCCAGGGTCGCCTGCACCAGCAGCGGCGGCAGGATGTTGGGCAGGATGTGGAACAGCGCGATGCGCCATTTGGGATTACCTACGGCGCGCGCCGCCTCGATGTAATCCTCGACCTTGACCGCCATCACCTGGCCGCGCGTGAGGCGAATGAAGATCGGCGTCGCGGTGATGCCGATGGCGATCATGGCGTTGCCCAGGCTGGGGCCAAGGAAGGCCGCGAGCGCGATCGCCAGGATCAGGAACGGTGTGGCCAGCATGGCGTCGGTGATCCGGCTGATCAGCGCGTCGACCCAGCCGCCGATGTAGCCGGCGACCATGCCCAGCGGCACGCCGATGCACAGCGCGATACCGACGGAAATGATGCCGGCACTCAGCGAAGCGCGGGCACCGAAGATGACGCGGCTCAGCAGGTCACGGCCGACTTCGTCGGTGCCGAACCAGTGCGCCGCCGACGGCGCCTTGCGCACCAGCGACCAGCTTTGCTTCAGCGGATCATAGGGCGCGATCCACGGCGCCAGCAGGGCCAGCAGGATGAAGATCACGATGACGGCCAGGCCGAACATCGCGCCCTTGCGCCGCCGCAACCGCCGCCAGGCGCGCCGCGCCGGGCTCTCGGCTTGGTGCGCCTCGCGGACCGGGACGTCGATGGTGGTGACGGCGGCCACGGCTCAGCTCCGCAGCCGCGGATTGGCCAGCACATAGGCGACGTCGGCCAGCAGGTTGAGCGTGATGTAGGCGGTCGCCGTCACCAGCACGACGCCCTGGACCACGGCGTAGTCGCGGTTGAAGACGGCGTCGACGATCAGCTTGCCGAAGCCGGGGATGGTGAAAATCTGCTCGGTCAGCACGGCGCCCGACAGCAGGGTGCCGAGCTCCAGCGCGCCCAGGGTGATCACCGGCGTAAGCGCGTTGCGCATCGCGTGCTTGAGCACCACGGCGCGTTCCAGAAGGCCTTTGGCGCGGGCCGTCCGAACATAGTCGCTCGACAGCACCTGCAGCATGGCGCCGCGGGTATGGCGCATCAGGATGGCGGCGATGGCGTTGCCCAGCACGAAAGCCGGCATGATGGTGCTGGCCAGGCTCGCCCGCAGGTCTTCGCTCGGTCGCACGTAACCTGATGCCGGCAGCCAACCCAGCTGCACCGAGAACAGGAAGATCAGCAGGATGCCGAGCCAGAAGTTGGGCGTGCTGATGCCCCACAGCGCGAAGATGTTGGCGCCATAGTCGAGCCAGGAATCCTTGTACACCGCCGACACGATGCCGGCGCCGATGCCGACGCCGAGCGCGATCACGATGGCCATGCCGGCCAGCTGGGCGGTCACCGGCAGTTTCTCGAGCACCAGTTCGAGCACCGGCTTTTTGATGCGCATCGATTCACCGAGGTCGCCCGACAGCACACCCTTCATCCAGTAGACGTACTGGACGGGGATCGGCTGATCGAGGCGGTACTGCTTGCGGATCTGCGCGATCACCTCCGGGTCGCGGTCTTCGCCGGCCATGATCAGCGCTGGGTCGCCCGGCAGCAGCTGCTGCAGGCCGAAGATGATTACCGACACGAAGAACAGCGTCGGGATCAGCTGGAGCAGCCGGCGGCCGAGGAAGGGAAGCATGGTGAAAGCATTCGAACCGCGGATGGAGCGCTGACGTCAGCGCTCCGCAAACCCCGCCTCACCCTTCGAGACGCATCGCTCTGCGATGCTCCTCAGGAAGAGGTCTAGTCTTGAGCGCAAGGCGATCCTGCCAATCACCGGCACTCACTTCAGCCTCAACCCGACCACCCGGACCAGTCCGTCGGGCATCTGTGTGAAGCCTTCGAGCCGCTCGGTATGGGCGATCAGCACCTTGCGATGATACAGGTAGAGGATGTGGCCCTCGTTCTCGCCGATCATCCGCTTGGCGACCGCCTCGTACATACGCTTGCGGTCCTTGGGGTCGGACAGCGTGCGCGCCTTGTTGAGCGCCTCTTCAGTGCCCGGATCGCAGTAGCCGGAGTTGTTTTGCGGCGCCTTGCAGATCGCGAAGGCATAGATGTTGCCGTCGGGATCGGTGCGGCCGGACCAGCCGATCAGGAACGCCTGGTACTCGCCCTGTTCCGCCTGCTTCAGCGAGGTCGCGAACTCGGTGACCCGGATCTTCATGTCGAAGCCGGCCTCGCCGACCATCGACTGGATCAGCTCGGCGACCTGACGGGCCTCGGGATTGTTCGGCACCATGAAGTCGATCGTGATCGGGCCGTTCACGCCGGCCTCCTTGAGCAGCGCCTTGGCCTTGGCCAGGTCGCGCTTCGGCATCGGCACGCTCTGCTGATAGTAGGGGTGCTGCGGACTGACCCACTGGTTGCCCGGCAGGAACTCGCCGTTGAACACCACCTGGTTCATGGCGTCGCGGTCGAGGGCCAACTCCAAGGCCTTGCGTACCTTGGCGCTCTTCGCCAGCGGCGTGTTCGCCTTGGGGCCGTTGGTCAGGTTGACGGTAAGGCCCTGGTACCCCAGCTCGATGGCGCTCACCAGCTTCAGCCTCGGCGTATCGCGCACGGTCTTGATGTCGGTCGCCAGCAGCCGCTCGATCAGGTCGAGGCCGCCGGAGCGCAGATTCGCCAGGCGAACCGTCGAGTCGATGATCGGCAGGTAGGTGATCTTGTCGATGTGGACGTTGGTCTTGTTCCAGTAGTCCGCGAACTTCTCGACCACGATGCGGTCCTGCTGCACACGCTCGACGAAGCGGTAGGGGCCGGCGCAGACCGGCTTGTTGCCGAACTTGTCGCCTGCCTCCTTGGCCGCCTTGGGCGAGACCATCATGCCGGCGCGATCCGTCAGCTGCGCCAGCAGTGGCGAGAACGGCGCCTTGAGCGCCAGTCGGATGGTCGTGGGATCGACGACCTCGACCTTGTCGATCTGCGCCAGCTCGGGCTTGCGGAACGAGCCGGTCATGTTCAGGTGACGCTCGAGGCTGTACTTGGCCGCCTCGGCGTCGAACGCCTCGCCATCATGGAATTTCACGCCGGGCCGCAGCTTGATCGTGACCGCGAGGCCGTCGCTCGAGGTTTCGTGCGACAAGGCCAGCTGCGGAACGATGTTGAGCTTGTCGTCGATGTCGAACAGCTTGTCGCAAATCGACGCGAACACGATGCGCCCGACATAGGTGCGGGCCAGTGTCGGATCGAGCACGTCGGGATCCTCGGCCAGCCCGATGCGCAAGTGGGTCTGAGCCTGCGCCGCGCCGGCCAGCGACATCGCAAAGGCGGCGGCCACGGTAAATCGCATCCGAATCGTCATCTGCCCCTCCCTCAACCGGTCGCCGCGTCGTTTTGCGGACGCGATTCGCGACCTGGGGTGCGCCACTGTACCCTGAAACCGGCGGCGTGACGGAAATCAACTCATCCGGCGCCGGCGACGAAGGCGGCCTGCAGCTTCTCGAGTGTCGGGCTGGTAACCGCCTCGCGCGGCAGCAATTGCGCGGCGTCCGGCAGCTCGCGCCAGCGGTGGCAGGCGGTGGCGTGACCATCGCGCTCGTCGACCAGCGCCGGGCGCTCGCGGCGGCAACGCTCGACGGCATGTGGACAGCGTGGATGAAGATGGCAGCCGGGCGGCGGCGCAATCGGGCTGGGCACGTCGCCCTGCAGGATTTGCCGGTCGCGGTGCGCCGCGGGCGACGGCACCGGGATCGCCGATAGCAGTGCCCGGGTGTAGGGATGGCGTGGCGCGGCGAACAGCCGGTCGGCGTCTGCCATCTCGACGATCCGGCCGAGATACATCACCGCGATGCGGTCGGCGATGTGCTTCACCACCGCCAGGTCGTGCGAGATGAAGATGTAGCTCAGCCCCAGACGCCGCTGCAGGGCGCGTAGCAGGTTAAGCACCTGGGCGCGGATCGACACATCGAGCGCCGACACCGGCTCGTCGCAGACGATCAGCCTGGGTTCCACCGCCAGCGCGCGGGCGATGCCGATGCGCTGGCGCTGGCCGCCGGAAAATTCGTGCGGATAGCGCCTCGCGTGCGTCGGATCGAGGCCGACCGTGGCCAGCAGCTCGCCGACGCGGGCCTTGCGTCGTTCCGGCGCCACGACGCGATGCAGCGCCAGGGGTTCCTCCAGGATGCGGCCGACGGTCATGCGCGGATTGAGCGAAGCATAGGGATCCTGGAAGATCAGCTGGGCGTGGCGCCGGCGGCTGCGTACCTCGGCCTCGCCGGCCGAGGAGATGTCGTGCCCCTCGAAGCGCACCGCGCCCGCCGTCGGCTCGATCAGGCGCAACACCAGGCGGCCGACCGTCGACTTGCCGCAGCCCGACTCGCCCACCAGCGCCAGCGTCTCGCCGGACCGCAGGCTGAAGTCGACGCCGTCGACTGCCTTCACAGTGGCGGTCGGCCGTCCCAGCAGCGAGCGTCGCGCCACGAAGTGCTTCACCAATCCGTCGACCTGGAGCAGCGGCGCGGTCATTGGACGAGATGCTCCAGCGGCGCCTTCCAGCAGCGTGAGAAATGGCCAGCCTCGATCTCGACCGCGGGCGGTGGTTGGAGGCGGCAGCGTTCGTCGGCGAACGGGCAGCGCCGCGCGAAGCGGCAGCCGGGCGGCGGCGCGGTCATGTCGGGCACGGTGCCGTCGATCGCGGCGAGCCGGTCGCGCCGGTGGTCGAGCCGTGGCAGCGAGCCCAGGAGTCCGACGGTGTAGGGATGCTGCGGCTGCGCGAACAGCGCCGAGACCGGCGCGCGTTCGACCACTTGGCCGGCGTACATCACCACGACGTCGTCGCACAGCTCAGCGACCACGCCCAGGTCGTGCGTGATCAGGATGATGGCGGTGCCGGTCTCGGCCCGCAGCCGGCGCATGAGATCGAGGATCTGCGCTTGGATGGTGACGTCGAGCGCCGTTGTCGGTTCGTCTGCGATCAGTAGTTGCGGATCGCAGGCCAGTGCCATGGCGATCATGGCGCGCTGGCGCATGCCACCCGAGAGGTGGTGCGGGTAGTCGTCGACCCGCTGTTCAGGCGATGGGATGCGTACCCGCTGCAACATGTCGATGGCATGTGCCCGGGCGGCGCGCGGCGCGGCGCCGCGATGCCTGACCACCGCCTCGGCGATCTGGTCGCCGACCGTGTAGGAGGGGTTGAGCGAGGTCATCGGCTCCTGGAAGATCATCGCCAGCCGATCGCCACGTAGGTCGCGCAGGGTGCGGTCGGCAGCCTGCAACAGATCGACGCCCTCGAACTTCACCACCCCCGTGACGTGCGCCGTCTGCTTGGGCAGCAGGCCCATGATCGACAGCGAGGTCACGCTCTTGCCGCAGCCCGACTCGCCAACGATGCCCAGGGTCTGGCCGCGGTTGAGCGTGAACCCGACGCCGTCCACCGCCAGGGTCGAGCGGCCGTCGTCACCGGCGAAGGCGACGCGCAGGTCCTCAACGGCAAGCAGCGGTGGAGTCATACCGAATCGGCGGCTTGCCCCGCGGCGATGCCCGCCTCGATGGTGGCGCGGTCGGTGGTGCCGGCCGGATCGCGACGCGTCGGCATGAACTTGCGGAAGTGCGCCCAGTGCTGCCGGCTCACCGTCTCGAGGCGCCCCAGCTCGGCCAGCGGATCGTCGTGGTCGTCGACCCGCAGGTCGAGGTCGGAATACTCTTCCACGCCGTGGATCAGTAGCGCCGCCGACTGCTTGCCGCGCTTGTCGCCGCCGGCGGCCTCGCCGGCTTTCAGGGCCGCGATCAGGCGGCGCGCGAAGGGCAGTGCGGCACTGGCGGCGTAGGCCGTGGCCGTATCCTCAACCACGCGCGGCCCGGCCAGCATGTTGCCGGCCACCGAAAATCCGTCGCGGATGACGTGGCCGCACCAGTCGACGCAACGGGAACCAGTGTGGGCGGCGATGCGTCCGGCGCCGTCCATGAGATGGACTTGCCGATGATCCCGGCCGGTGTCGGCCTCGGTCAGCAGTCGCACGACATCCGGCGCCGGCACGCCCTCACGCAGCAGCTGCAGGCCGCGCGTGCCGTAGAACGGATTGACCAGCGCTTGGGTTGCCACCGCGCCGATGCCGCTGGCGATGTGCGGCACCCGCGCGCCGACAGCGAAAAAGTGCGTGGCGACGGCGATGCCGAAGGCGCCGGTCGCCTCATCGCGCGCGACGATCGACCAGGTCATGCGCCCTCACCGCCCGGCAGCGTAGCCCTGCATGCCGCGCGGGTTGGCGGCGGCGCGGCGCCAGGGATCGTCACGCGAGGCCGCGGTGAGGCGGCCCTCCGACCAGTCGTCGCCAACCTCGACCTCGTGCCCACGGCGGCGGAGTTCCTTGACGGTGTCGGCCGGCACGCGGTTCTCGACCACCATCACCCCGGGCCGCGCCGTGCGCGGCCAGAACGAGCTCGGGAAATGCTCGCTGTGCCAGGCCGGCGCGTCGATCGCCTCCTGCAGGTTCATGCCGCAATGCACGTGGCGCAGGAAAAACTGCGCGATCCACTGGTCCTGCTGGTCGCCACCCGGCGAGCCCCAAGCGAGGTAGGGCTGTTCGTCACGCAGCGCCAGGGTCGGCGTCAAGGTCGTGCGCGGCCGCTTGCCCGGCGCCAGCGAGCCCGGCAGGCTCTCCTCCAGCCAGAACATCTGCGCCCGCGTGCCGAGCGGGAAGCCAAGCTCGGGGATGACCGGCGAGCTCTGCAGCCAGCCACCGCTGGGCGTCGCGGTCACCATGTTGCCGTCGCGATCGACGATGTCGAAATGCACGGTATCGCCGCTGACCTGACCCAGCCGGCCGACGGTCGGCTCGCCGGCGCCGCTGGCGCCGACCGCGGCGCGCTGGCCCTCGGCGCGCCGCAGCCGGACTACTCCGCCGAAACCGTCGATGCGGCCCGGCCGCAGCTCCAGCGAGGCAGTGTCGGCCACCAGCTTGCGGCGCTCGGCGTTGTAGGCGTCCGACAGCAAGGTCGCCATCGGCACATCGACGAAGTCAGGATCGCCGTAGAACGCCTCGCGGTCGGCGTAGGCCAGCTTGGCGCACTCGACCTGCAGATGGATGAACCTGGCGCTGGTGGGGTCCAAACCATCGAGATCGAAGCCCTTCAGCAATGCCAGCTGCTGCAGCATGGCGGGTCCCTGGCCCCACGGACCGGTCTTGCACACCGTGTAGCGGCCGTAGCGATAGGTCAGTGGCGCCTCGACGGTCGCCTGCCACTTGGCCATGTCCTCGCCGGTCAGCACGCCCCGGTGCGGCCGGCCACTGACATCCATCACCTCCCGGGTGCGGCAGAACCGGTCAATCGCCTCGGCCACGAAGCCCTGCGACCAGGTGCGACGCGCCCGCTCAATCTGCGCCAGTCGATCGCCGCCGGCACTCTCGGACTCCCGGACAATCCGGCTGTACGTCTCGGCGAACGCCGCGTTCTTGAACGAGGTACCGGGCTTGGGCACGTCCCCGCCGGGCAAGTAGACGGCGGCTGAGGTCGGCCAGTGCGTCTGGAACTGCTCGCGCACTGTGCTGATGGTGGCGCAGGCGCGCTCGACAATCGGATGGCCGTCGCGCGCATAGGCGATGGCCGGCGCCAGCACGTCAGACGGACGTAAGGATCCGTAGTCGCGCAGCAGTCGCATCCAGGCGTCAAAGGTGCCGGGGACGCAGGCCGCGAGCAGCCCGGTGCCCGGCACCATGTCCAGTCCCTGGGCGCGGTAGTAGCCGATGGTGGCGCCGGCCGGCGCCGGACCCTGACCACAGATGACCTCCGGTTTGCCGCGTCGAACGTCATAGAGAATGATCGGAACGTCGCCGCCGGGGCCACACAGATGCGGCTCGACCACCTGCAAGGTGAAGGCGGTGGCGACGGCGGCATCGAACGCGTTGCCGCCCCGTTCCAGGATCGACATGCCGACCGCGGTGCCGATCCAGTGGGTCGAGGTCACCACGCCGAAAGTACCGGTGATCTCCGGCCGGGTGGTGAAGCGGTTGGGGTTGACGAATTTCATGGCACCGTTTCCTGCCGCGCTGCCGGCCGAGGCACACTGCGCGGAACGTCCGCGTCCAGGCCCGCAACCATCGGCCGCGACGTTGACACAGATTGGACCGGCAGCCTAGTTTGCTGCCGCAGCGCGCAAATACGAAGCCGGAAAGCGGGCTCAAAGCTGCCGTTTGGGAGGACTGATGATGAAATCGCGGTTATTGGCGACCGTGTTCGCGGCGGGTTTGGCTGCGGTCACGGGACTGGGCTTCGATGCCACGCCGGCGTCGGCGCAAAAGGTCTTGAAGATGCAGGCGAGCTGGCCCGCATCACTCACTTTGTACGAGAACTTCACGATGTTCGCCAAGCGGGTCGAGGAATTGACCGGCGGACAGGTGAAGATCGAGGCGATGCCGGCCGGCCAGATCGTGCCCGCATTCGAGGTGCTCGACGCTACCCATAAGAAGGTGATCGACGGCGCCCACACCTGGGCCGGCTACTGGCAGGGCAAGAACAGCGCCGCGATCCTGTTCACCGGCGGCCCGGGCGGGCCGTGGGGCATGGACCACGCCGACTATCTCGGCTGGATGTGGTGGGGCGGCGGCCAGCAACTGCTGGAGGAGTTCTACCGCGACCACCTGAAGCTCAACGTCGTGTCGCTGCCGATCCTGGTGTCGAGCCCGCAGGCGCTGGGCTGGTTCAAGAAGCGGATCGAGAACCTGGCCGACTTCAAGGGCATGAAATGCCGTCAGACCGGCGTCGCCGGCCAGATCTTCAACGAGATGGGCATGCGCACGGTCAACATGCCGGGCGGCGAGATCATGCCGGCGGCCGAGCGCGGCACCATCGACTGCGCCGAGTGGGTCGGTGGCATCGAGGACCTGCGCTTCGGCTTCCAGACGATCTGGAAGTACCACTACGCGCCTTCACTGCACGAGTCGGTGTCGATCGGCGACGTGCTGATCAATGGCGACGTGTGGAAGGAGCTCACCAAGCAGCAGCAGGAGATCATCAAGGCGGTGGCTACCGAGGTGCTGATCAAGTGGTGGGTGGGCTGGCAGAAGCAGAACGCCGACGCCGTGGTCGAGCTGAAGGAAAAGCACAAGGTCAACGTGCTGCAGACTCCCAACGAGATCCACAGCGAGTTCCTCAAGGCCTGGGACCGTATCGCCGCCAAGGAGGCGGAGAAGAACCCGTTCTTCAAGAAGGTCATGGATCACCAGAAGGCCTGGGCCTCGGTCGTGGTGCCGGTCAAGCGGCTGTACTTCCCGGCCTACCGGACCTCGGCGGACCACTACTGGCCCGACAAGTAGACGGGCGCCATGAGACGGGCCGCGTGATGAACGCGGCCCGTTTCTTTGCGACCACGGGGTACGTTCCGTCCGGACGTTGGCTGTTGGGGAGCAGGGGGAGAGACCGAGGATGACCCAGCCGTCGCCAGGGTACCTGGCGGTGATCCGGAGCATCGACAAGTTCACCGAGTGGTCGGGCTACGTTGTCGCGCTTCTCTGCATTCCGCTGATCGTGCCCAACGTCTACGAGGTCGTGTCGCGCTACGTCTTCAACGACCCGACGGACTGGGCCCAGGAAATCACCACCATGGCGTTCGGCGGCATGTTCATGCTGGGCGCCGCCTACGCCATGTTCCGTGGCGCGCACGTGCGCACCGACATGCTGTGGGAGAAATTCAGCGATCGCACCAAGGGGCAGATCGACAGCATCGCCTACATCGTCTTCTTCTTCCCGGCGATCGCGGTGCTGTTCTGGATCACGCTTGAGGACGCGCAGTACTCCTACAGCATCGGCGAGAAATCGAACGTCTCGGCCTGGCAGCCGATCATCTGGCCGTTGCGCTGGTGCATTCCGATCACCTGCGCGTTGCTGCTGATCCAGGGCGTGTCGGAGCTGCTGAAGAGCATCTACGCCTGGCGCACCGGCCGCGAGCTGGTCCATCACGAGAAGATCGAAGTATGACCGGCCCGGAAATCATGGGGCTGGTGATGCTGGCCGCGATGGTCGGCGTCATCTTCATCGGCTTTCCCATCTCCTTCACCCTGCTGTTCCTCGGCTTGTCGTTCGGCGTCGTCGGGCTGGGGACGTCGCAGACCTTCAACCTCGCCTCGCTGCAGCTGTGGGGCCTGATGAAGGACGAGGTGCTGCCGGCGGTGCCCTTGTTCATCTTCATGGGCTTCATGACCGAGCAGGCCGGATTGATGGAACGATTGTTCCGGGCGTTCCGCGGCCTGCTGGAGTCGATGCCGGGCGCGCTCTATCTGGCGGTGATCCTGACCGCGACCGTGTTCGCAATGGCCACCGGCATCGTCGGTGCCGCCGTGACGGTGCTGGGCATCATGGCCGGCCCGATCATGATCAAGGCCGGCTATGACGCCCGGATGTCCTCCGGCGCCATCGCGGCTGGCGGCACCTTGGGTATCCTCATTCCGCCCAGCGTGATGCTCGTGGTCATGGGCCCGACCATGGGCGTGCCCGTCAACCAGCTCTACGCGGCAGCGTTTGGTCCGGGCTTCCTGCTGGCGTCGATGTACATCGTCTACACGATGTTCCGCGCGTTTATGAACCCGCACCTCGGACCGTCGGTGCCGAAGGACGAACGCATCGGCGACTGGGGCATCAGGCTGAAGGAAGTGATCGTCGGTATGGTGCCGCTGGGCTGCCTGATCGGCTTCACCCTGGGCACCATCCTGGGCGGCCTGGCGACGCCGACCGAGGCGGCGTCGGCCGGTGCCGCCGGCGCCACCCTGCTGGCGGCGGCCTACCGCAAGCTGACATGGACGGCGCTCAAGAACGCCGCCATCGCGACCATGGCGACGTCGAGCATGGTGCTGTTCCTGGCCGCCGCCTCGAACGTCTTCGGCGCCATCTTCACCAAGTTCGGCACCGCGACGGTGATCACCAACACGCTGCTCGGCCTGCCGTTCTCGCCGATGGTGGTGCTGATCATCATCATGGTGATGATCTTCGTGCTCGGCTGGCCGTTCGAGTGGCCGGCGATCATCCTGGTCTTCCTCCCGATCTTCCTGCCGGTGATCGAGAAGCTGAACCTCGGCATCGGCACCAAGCAGGAGCAGCTGATCTGGTTCGGCGCCCTGGTGGCGGTCAATCTGCAGACGGCCTTCCTCAGTCCGCCAGTGGCGATGTCGGCCTACTACCTCAAGAACGTCGTGCCGCAATGGTCGCTGGCCACAATCTACCGCGGCATGGCCGACTTCATGGTCATCCAGGTGATCTGCCTGGCGGTGATCCTGTTCTACCCCGATATCGCTATGTGGCTGCCGCGCGCGCTGCGGTGAAGCCACATTGCGCCCATGCGACGCCGGGCGCCGAGCCCGGCGTCGTCATTTTGGGGCCATGCCGCGTCTGCTACGCTGTCGGCGGGAGGCACTATGAAGATCACCGCCGTCGAAACCATCCGCCTCGGCGAGTTCCCCAATCTGCTGTGGGTGCGGGTACGCACCGATCAAGGCGTGCATGGCCTGGGCGAGACCTTCATGGGCGCTGCCGCGGTCGAGGCCTACGTCCATGAATACGCCGGTCCACGGCTGATCGGCCAGGACCCGCTGCGCAACGAGTTCCTGGCGCGGCATCTG
>DATFGV010000468.1:0-2347 GCA_035249115.1 Vineibacter sp. | reverse complement strand
CGAGCTGTTCGACATGGCGGCGCAAGGCAGGGTCGACGCCTTCTTCCTCGGCGGCGGCCAGATCGACGGCCACGCCAACATCAATCTGGTCGGCGCCGGCGGCGACTATCCGCGGACGGCCGTGCGCTGGCCCGGATCGTTCGGCTCGGCCTATCTCTACTATCTCGTGCCGCGGGTGATCCTGTTCCGCGAAGAGCATTCGCGCCGCGTCATGGTGCCCCGGGTCGATTTCGTCAGCGCGCCCGGCCCGCGCGCCGACGGCGTCTACCGGCCGGGCGGCCCGGTCGGCCTCCTGACCAGTCTTTGTTGGTTCGCGTTCGACAAGGACCGCCGTCGCTTCCGGCTCGAGAGCGTGCACGCCGGCCACAGCGTCGAGGAAGTCCGCGACAACACCGGCTTCGATTTCGATTGCCCCGCCGACGTGCCGCAAACCCGGTCGCCCGACGCCGAATCCCTGGACCTGATCCGCAGCCGCATCGCGCGCGAGATCGGCGAAACCTATCCGCGCTTCGTGAAACAGGTCTTCCCGGCGGCGGCGTGATGACTGCCTTGCGCAACGCCTTGCCGGCCCGCGCATCGCGACCGTCCGGCTTCGCCGCGCTATGAACTACAGCATCGAGTCGATCGCCATCGTCGCCGCTGCCTTCCTGGTTGCCGGCCTGGTCAAGGGCGCGGCCGGCATGGGGCTGCCGCCGATCGCGCTCGGTCTGACGACGCTGGTGGTGCCCGTCTCCGAGGCGCTGGCGCTGCTCACCGTGCCGACCCTGGTCACCAACACCTGGCAGGCGCTCTATGGCGGCCATTTCCGCGCCATGCTGCGCCGCTTCTGGCTGATGGGCCTGATGATGGTGATCGGCGTGCTGATCGCCGCCCGCGGCCTCAAGGCGCTGGGCTCGCCGCAGTCGGCCGGCTGGCTCGGCGTGATGCTGGTGCTGTTCTCGATCGCGGCGCTGACGGCGTGGCGGCCGCGCGTCTCGCCGCAAGCCGAATCATGGGCCAACCCGCTGTGCGGCCTGGCTACCGGCATCATCGGCGGCATCGCCGGCGTCGCGGCGATTCCCTTCCTGCCTTACATGCAGTCGCTGCAGATTCTGCGCGACGAACTGGTGCAGGGCCTGGGCATCCTGTTCGTGGTGTTCACCGCCGCCTTGACCGTGGCGTTGTGGGACGTCGGCGCGCTCAACGCCGGCAATCTCACCGGCGCCGCGCTCGCCACGCTGCCGACCATGCTCGGGGTCTGGCTTGGCCAGCGCTTTCGCTTCGCCATCTCACCCGAAGCGTTTCGCAAGTTCTTCCTGGTCGTGCTGCTGGGGTTGGGCCTCAATCTCGCGCGGGCGTTGGTGTGAGCGATCGCGCCGCATCAGGCTGCAAGGCGAAACGCACGGGCGAATCAACGTCAGACGTCACTTCTTGCGTCGCGCTGTGTCAGGTGTCTGTCAGCAGATGGTGCGACATGTATAGGGCGCGATGATCGGCCTACCCCAACGGGCCTTCGTCGACGTCACCCCCAACTCCGGCGCCCGCAGCCAACTGCGGGCGTTTTTCTTTCCCGGCCATGCGGTGGACAGCACGCCGGCGCGCGGCTATGTCGGACGGCGCCAACCTTCCGACCGCACATGCCCGATAACGCGTCACCCGTTCGCCCGCCGTTGACCCCGTTCAAGGTGACCGTCTGCGGCATCGCCGATTTGACAGGTCATGCCGACGCCGGCGTGACGCATGTGCTGTCGCTTCTCGACATGCATCACCCGGTGCCCGAGTCGTTGGACGCGTTCGCCGGCGTCGATCGCGAGTTGCTGCGGTTCGACGACGTCGTGGCGGAGTTTCCCGGCTTCACGGCCTGTAGTCGAGGCGACATCGAGCGGCTGCTGGCGTTTGGCGAGCGCCTGCATGACGCCGGCGTATCGGCCCGCCACTTGCTGGTTCACTGCCACGCCGGCATCTCGCGTTCGACCGCCTCGGCCGCCGTGCTGATGGCGCAGTTCAACCCCGGGCGCGAGATAGACGCGTTCGAGGCGCTGCTCGACATGCGCCCGCACGCCTGGCCCAACACGCGCGTCGTCGATCTGGCCGACCGCCTGCTGGCGCGCAACGGCGCCATGCTCGAGGGGCTGGCGGCCTATCGGCGCGCGCTTCTGGCGCGCAAGCCGCAGCTGCGGCAGGTTATCATCAACATCGGCCGCGGCCACGAGCTGCCGTAGACTGCGTTCCCAGGAGAGGAACGTCGCTACACCAGCCTTCTCGCCGCGGAGAGGCGGTCCGCGCGCGAGCCGCCGTGCGACCGGAACACGCTCCTGCCCTGTTGCCCAGGGCGGCCTGACCAGGCCGCCGAAAATTGCAATCTATG
>DATFGV010000467.1:0-16852 GCA_035249115.1 Vineibacter sp. | reverse complement strand
GAAGATCTCCTTCAGGCGGTCGGACGACAGCGGCAGGAAGTCGTACGGGCCGGCGATGCCGATCACGCCGCGCAGCTTGCCGCGCTCGACGCCGGCGCGTTCGAGATAGGGTGTGCGCGTGGCCAGCATCAGGGCAATGTGCGCGCCGGCCGAATGGCCGGCGAGGAACAGGCGGCCAGGATCGCCGCCGTGCGCGGCGATCTGCGACTGGGTCCAGCGCACCGCCGCCGCGCCATCTTCGACGAACGCGGGGAAACGCACCTGCGGGAAGATGCGGTAGTCCGGCAGGACCACCCAGAAACCGGCATCGGCCAACGCCTGGGCGACGAAGTGGTAGTTCTGGCGACGCCCGCTGTCCCACGAGCCTCCGTAAAAGAACACCACGACCGAGCGCGACGGGTCGGGCCGCTGCGGGATGTAGAGGTCGAGCCGCTGGCGCGGGTCGTCGCCATAGGCGATGTCGCTCAGGCGCCGGTAGCCCGTGTCGGGCACGGTGGCGTTCAACAGGTCGGCGGGGCTGCAGGCCGACAAGCTGACGAGCACCAGCAGCGCGCGGGACACAAGGGCGATTGAGCGCACGAGATCACCGTCCGGACGTGGGGCGACGCCCCGGCTGTTGGCTTTACGACTGTCTGGCGCCGGTGGATGTTCCCGGTGCCGCGCCGGCGATCACGAACGCGCCATGTCGACGACGTGGTCTGCGATGGCCAGTGCCGCGGTCAGGCCGGGCGACTCGATGCCAAACAGGTGGATCAGGCCTGGGATGCCGTGGGATTCGCGGCCGTGGAAGGTGAAGTCCTGTGCCGGCGCGCCCTGCGGCACGATTTTCGGCCTCAACCCGGCGTAGTCTGGCTGCAGCGCGCCGTCTTTCAGGCCGGGCCAGTACTTGCGCACCGCGGCATAGAATTTGTCGCCGCGCGAATGGTCGATGCCGTAGTCGATGCGGTCGATCCACTCGACGTCCGGACCGAACCGCGCCTGGTTGCCGAGATCGAGCGTGATGTGCACGCCCAGCCCGCCGGGCACCGGCACGGGATAGATCAGGCGCGAGAACGGCGCCTTGCCCATCAGCCGGAAATAGTTGCCCTTGGCGTAGTAGGCCTGCGGGATGGTGTTGTAGAGCGCCCCCTCGAAACGGCGCGCCAGGTCGGGCGCATGCAGGCCGGCGCTGGTCACCACCAGTCGGGCGCGCAGCGTGATCGGCTCGGCGCCGCCGATGTCGAGGTCGATGGCGTCGGCGCGCACCCGGCCACGTTCTACCGGGCTATGGAAGGCGAACACCGCGCCGGCCTCCTCGGCATCGCCCTGCAGCGCCAGCATGAAGGCGTGGCTGTCGAGGATGCCGGTGGTCGGCGACAACAGCGCGCCGGTGCAGCGCAGGTTGGGTTCCATTGCCACGGCGTCAGCGGCAGCCAGGAAACGCATGCCCTCGACGCCATTGGCCTCGGCCCGCGCCTTGATGCTGGCCAGAGTCTCGCGCTCGGCCTCGGTGGTGGCGACGATCAGCTTGCCGCAGTTGTTGTAGGGCACGCCGTGGTCGTCGCAGAAGCGGTACAGCGCACGCCGTCCAGCGACACACAGCCGGGCCATGTTGCTGCCCTTGGGGTAGTAGATGCCGGCGTGGATCACCTCGCTGTTGCGCGATGAGGTCTCCGTGCCGATCGCCTCCAGCGCCTCGACAACGATGACCTCACGCCCGGCCAGCGCCAACGCGCGGGCGACGGCGATGCCCACGACGCCGGCGCCGACCACGACGCAATCGACCGCTTCAACGCTCATGACGGCGCACTGTAGTGGGCGAGGCGGGGAGACGCTACGGGGACGGTCACCGAGGTTGCTGGCGACGGCTGGGACCGCGCCGCTCCAGCGGCGCTCTTGTCTGCAGATTCGACTGGATGATGAGGGCGATCTCGTATGGTCACGCACAGCCTCATCCTGAGGAGCCGGCGCAGCCGGCGTCGCGAAGGATGGGCTACAGTCTCGCTCGATCGTCTCAGCTCTTGTCTCAACGCTCGTACGGTTGCCCACCCTTCGAGACGGCCGCGACGCGGCCTCCTCAGGGTAAGGTCTGTGAGCCCTGCCTTCCGGGGGAGGTCACGATGTCGCCGCGCGCTTCACGCCATGTGGGATGGCCCGCAACGAAGATGTGCCGCTGGAGCGGAGCGGTCTGGCCCTTCATTGCATCGCTTGTGGCGTCGCTCGCCATCCTGACCCTATGATCCGCCGCGATGAAGGGTTCCGAGGATCAAAAGGCAGCGCTGGTCACCGGTGGCGGCCAGCGTATCGGCAGGGCGTTGGCCGAGGCGCTGGCGGCGGACGGCTGGTTTGTCTTCGTTCACTACAACCGCTCGGCAGACGCCGCGCGCCAGACAGTGGCGCGCATTCGAAGCGCCGGCGGCCGGGCGAAGCCCGTGCGGGCCGACCTCGCCTCGGCAAAAGACGCCGCCTTGTTGATCGGCCGCTGTGTCTCACCGGGCGTCGCGCTGACCTGCGTCGTCAACAACGCCTCGCTGTTCGAGCTTGACCGCATCGCCACCCTGACGGCCGACTCCTTCGACCGGCACATGGCGATCAACCTGCGTGCCCCGCTGCTGTTGGCGCAGGCCTTCTCGCGGGGCCTGCCGGCGGATCAGGTCGGTGTGGTCGTCAATCTGCTTGACCAGAAGCTGTGGAACCTTAATCCCGACTTCCTCAGCTACACTTTGAGCAAGATCGGCCTGCAGGGCCTGACAACGATGCTGGCGCAGGCGCTGGCGCCGCGCGTTCGTGTGGCGGGCATCGCACCCGGTCTGACGTTGCGCAGCGGCAGCCAAACCGAAGCGCGCTTCCAGGCGCAGCACGCCGCCAATCCGCTAGGCGTCGGAGTCACACCAGCCCACCTCGTGGCGGCGCTGCGCTTCATATTGGCGACGCCGACCTATACCGGTGACACGGTCGTGATCGACAGCGGCGAACATCTGACCGGTCGGCCGCGCGACATTGCGTTCGACAAGGGCGCGGCCGGGCGTGCCCGCGGGCGGCGACCATGACTGGGCGTGCTGCGTCACCGGCCGACCTGCTGGCACGCGATGGCGAGACGCGGCGCATCTTCCTGCGCAATCACCGGGTGATGGTCGACATCGGCATCCACGATTTCGAGAAGGGGGCGCCGCAACCCCTGCTCATCAACATCGAGGTCTACCTGCGCCCGCCCGCGGCAGCGTTGGACGACAATATCGCCAATACCCTGGACTACGACTTTCTCCGCGAGGGCATTGCGCGCCTGATAGCGGGCCGCCGATTCAACCTGCAGGAAACGTTGGTCCACGCCATCCTCGACTTCTGCCTGTCGCGCGAAGAGGTACTGCTGGCGCGGGTCTCGAGCGAGAAGCCCGACGTCTACCCCGACTGCGAGGCGGTCGGCTACGAGGCGACGCAGGTGCGATCCCACTGAACCCGGCCTTCTCCCCGTTGGCAGGGGAGAAGGCCGCTGACGACCAATGTCGTCGGTTCTGATCTCTGCTCTACATTTTCTTCCAGTCGCCCGACTGCTCGAAGGCGTAGGCGGCGCGGTAGATGGTCGGCTCGTCGAAGTGCTTGCCGACCAGCATCAGCGAGACGGGCAGACCGTCGGCCATGCCGCAAGGGACCGCCATAGCCGGATGGTGCGTGATGTCGAACGGCGCGGTGTTGCTGATCATGTTCAGGGCCCGCTCGACATACAGCTCGCGCGGCGCGTCGGGCGGCGGCAGCGGCGTCGCCTTGATCGGCGTGGTCGGCATCAACAGTAGGTCGTGCTGTGCCAGCGCCGAATCGTAAGCCGCGATGAGGCGACGGTTGATGTTCATCGCCTTGCCGTAATAGCGGCTGCCGTAGTACTTGCGGATGTAGGTGCCGAACATCGTGAAGAGCTTGGTGGTTTCCGACAGCTCGTTGGCGCGGTTGCGCCAGTTGCGATGGAAATCCATCAGGCTGGTGACATACAGGTCTGGCCGGCTGACGCCGTAGCCGTCGCCCCACATCATCGTCTGGGTCAGGCCCTCCACACCGATCGGCATCCAGATCGCCGGCGCCACCAGGTGCATCGGGATGGAGACGTCGCTCACGGTCGCGCCCAGTGCCTGCAACTTCCTGGCCGCCGCCATGACCTTCTCGTTGACGTCCTTCTCGGCGTTGGCCTGCATGAAGCCTTCCTTGACGACACCAATCTTCATGCCCTTGATGCCGCCTTTCAGCGCCTCGGTGTAGGCGTGCACCTTGACGTCATATTGCCGCGGGTCGTACCCGTCGGGTCCGGCCAACACCTCCAGCATCAGGGCGTTGTCGGTGACATTGGCGGTCATCGGGCCGGTGTGATCGACGAAGATCTCGATCGGCATGATGCCGGTGTATGGGACTAGCCCGTGCGTCGGCTTCATGCCGTAGATGCCGCAGAACGACGCCGGCATGCGGATCGAGCCGCCCTGGTCGCCGCCCAGCGCCATGTCGGCCTCACCCAGAGCGACCACGACGGCGCTGCCCGACGAGGAGCCGCCGGCCGAGTAGCCCATCTTGTACGGATTGTGCACCGGTCCGGTGGCGTTGGTGTGACTGCCGCCGGACAGGCAGTAGAACTCGCAATGCACCTTGCCGAGGATGGTGCCGCCGGCGTCCAGCACGCGCTGCACCACCGTGGCGTCGATGTCGGGCACGTAGCCTTCCAGAGTGGCGGCGCCGTTCATCATCGGCACGCCGGCCAGCATGATGTTGTCCTTCAGTGCCACCGTCTTGCCCTTGAGCTTGCCGTTGGCGGCGCCGTTGACGGTGGTTTTGACATACCACGCGTTGTGCTTGTTCTCCTCCGGTCCCGGCCGATAGCCCGGTGTACGCGGGTACTTCACCGGCGGCAGATTGTCGGGCATGGCGTCGACGACGTTGTAGGCGGCGACATTGGGGCGGATCAGGCCGATGAACGACTCGACATCTGCATCGGTCAGTGACAGACCCATGTCGCGGGCGACTTCACGCAATTGCTCGGGTGTTGGCACCTGCACGGCCATGATGTCCTCCTTCAGCCGCTGGAGTGGAACCGTGAACCGGCGGGCTGGGCCGGTTCAGGGCGATAGGTACTTCAACAAACGCGGATCGGCCTTGACGACGTCGGCGGCGCCCTCGAGGGCGACCTGGCCGCGGTCCATCACGTAGGCGTAGCGCGCAACGTCCAGCGCCAGCTCGATGTGTTGTTCGACCAGCACCAGCGCCATGGTCGAGGCGAGCTGGCGCAGGCGCTCGGCGATCTCGCCGATCACACCGACCCAGACGCCTTCGGTCGGCTCATCCAGCAGCAGCAGCCGCGGCCTTCCCAACAGCGCCCGGCTGATCGCCAGCATCTTGCGCTCGCCGCCTGAGAGCGTGCCCGCCGTCTGGCCCAACCGCTGCGCCAGTTTGGGAAACACGCCGAGCACGTCGTCGATGCCCGACTTGTCTCGTTGGCCGATGGCGCCCAGCAGCAGGTTCTCGCGTACCGTCAGCTTGGCGAACACCGCATGTTCCTGCGGCACGTAGCCGAGGCCGCGGCGCACGCGCCGCTCGGTCGGCTCGCCGCTGGCGTCGACGCCGTCGAAGCGGATACTGCCGCCCATCGGTCGGATCTCTCCGGCCAGCGTCTTCAGCAGGGTCGACTTGCCGACGCCGTTGCGCCCCAGCACCGCGACGGCGCCCTGTGGCGGCACCGCCAGCGACAGATCGAACAGCACGCGGCTGCCGCCGTAGCCGGCGCTCAGCCTGTCGACCTGCAGCAGCGGGGCATCGTCAGACACGGGAAGTGTAGACCTCCTGCACGCGGGCGGACCCCTCAATGTGCGCGATGGTGCCGTCGTCCAGCACCTTGCCCTGGTCGAGCACGGTCAGGCGGTCGCAGATATCCTTGATGAAATCGAGATCGTGCTCGACGATCACCAGGGCGCAATGGCCGCGGATCGGCTCCAGTAGTTCGCCGGTGACGCGCCGCTCCTCCGGGCTCATGCCGCCGGTCGGCTCGTCGAGCAGCAGCAGCTTGGGCCGGGAGGCGAGTGCCATGACGATCTCCAGCCATTGCTGCTGGCCGTGGCTCAGCTCGCCGGCGAGATCGTCGGCGCGATCGGCCAGACGAAAGCGGTCCAGCGCCGTCATCACGTCGCCATCCAGGTGCCGCCGGGTGCGCGAGCGCACCAGCGACCACAGGGTCTGGCCGGACTGCAGCGCCAACAGCACATTGTCGTAGACCGACAGTTCGGGCAGCACGGCGGTGATCTGGAACTTCAGGCTGAGCCCGGCCCGGGCCCGCTCGTAGGGCGTCGCGGCGGTGATGTCGCGTCCGCCGAACGTGATCGTGCCACTGTCGGGGAAATGCGCGCCGGCGATCGCCTTCAGCAAGGTGGTCTTGCCGGAGCCGTTTGGCCCGATCAGGCCGTGAAAGGTGCCGGCTTCGACAGCGACGTCGACGCCATCCAGTGCCCGCAGGGAACCGAATGACTTGGCGACGCTACGGACCTCGAGCAGCGCCATGGCCTCTACTCACGCCGCTCCGGCCGGTCGCCGTAGGAACCGATCCGCTCGCGGTCCGAGACGAATATGCCGAGCACCCCCTTGGGCTGGAACATCACGACGGCGAGCAGCACGAGGCCCAGCACGATCGGCCAGATACGCTTGATCAGGTCGATGTCGGCCAGCACGTAGGTGATCACCTCGACCGACGCCGCGCCCAGAACTGGCCCGATCAACGTGCCGGAACCGCCAAACAGGCAGTAAAGGACCGCCGTGGTCGACAGGCCGGGGCCCATGTTGCCCGGTCCGATGAAACCCTGGTGGTAACTATAGAGCGCGCCGGCGAGCCCGGCGACGGCGCCGGCCAGCGAGAACACCAGCGCCTTGAACAACTGGACGCGATAGCCGAGGAAAGCCAGCCGCTCTTCGTTCTGCCGCATGCCGGCCAGCACCAGCCCCAGCTGCGAGCGCATCAGGACGCGCGTGCCGAGATAAACCAGCAGCAGGACAGCCAGCGCCAGGAAATAGAACGGCACGCCCTCGACGAACCCGAAGCTGCCGGCCTGCAGCAGCTTGACCGACGACAGGCCGTTGCCGGCACCGACATATTGCCAACCCGACACCAGCCGCTCGGCCGCGTACGAGCCGGTCAATGTGCCGAGGGCCACGAAGATCGTCGTCGGCGTCTTGCGGCCCAGCAGCAGGAAGGCGGCCATCAGCGCCGCCAGCAGGAACCCCACCAGCAGCGCCAGGGGCAGGGTGCCCCAAATGTGGCTGAAGCCGAGATCCCGGCCCACCAGCGCGATGGCGTAGCCGGCCACGCCGAAGAACAAGGCCTGGCCGAAGCTCATGATGCCGGACAGGCCCCAGCACAGGTCGAAGCTGATCGCCAGCAGCGCCAGGATCAGCACGTTGGTCGCCAGCGTCACCAGCTCCGTCCGCTCCCAGAGCGCGAACGGCACGATGATCGCGACGACCAGCGTCGCGATCTCGATCACCGGCAGGACGCGACGCGTCCTGCCGCTGCGTTGCGTCACCCGGCCAAGCATGGTGGTGGTCATGGGGAGCACCGTCGCGCCCGGCTCATATGGCGGCCTCAGCACTCCTTGGGATCGACCATGTTGGCCTTGCTGATGACCTCATAGCGCGTCTTCTCGCCGTCAACCTTGCACTGCGCGACGTACATGTTCATCTTGCAGTGCCACTTGCCCGGCACCATTTCCGCGCCGCCGCCCGGACCATCCGCCAGCTTGGCCTTGTCCATCGCCGCCGACACAGCCTCGCGTTTCAAGTCGCCATTGGTCGCCTTGACGGCGGCCTCGTAGAACTTCACGCCGCGATACATGCCCGTGGCCGCCGAACCGGCAGTGAAGGGGTATTTGGTGCCGGGGAACTTCTTGGCGTAGTCCTCCTGCAGCTTGTTGCCGAACGGGTCGTTCACCGAGAGGAAATAGTCGAGGCAGCTGTAGAGACCTTCCATCTCGCGCGCCGGGTGGTAGTTCAGCAGGTTCTCATCGTAGTAGACGCAGGAGAGCACGCCGCCATTGCGCTGGAAGCCGGACTCGTGCAGCTGCTTGACGAACGGCTGCAGGCCGGGCGGGATGACGGTGTTGAACACGCAGTCAACCTTGCCGTCGCGGATCTTGCCGATGGTGGCGGAGTACTCCGCCTGGTCGAGCGGATAGTACTCCTCGAATACGATCTCGCCGCCGTTCGCCTGAATCACCTTGCGGGCATACTTGTTGAGCAGCTGCGGCCAGACGTAGTTGGCCGACGGCATGGCGAAGCGCTTCTTGCCGAGCTTCTTGATGATGTAGGGGATCAGCTCATCGCACTGCTGTGCCGGGGTCGGGCCGGTGCAGTAGAGGTGCTGGGTGCACTCCAGGCCCTCATAGAGCTGCGGATAGATGTAGAGCGTGCGGCCGCGATTGACGATCGGGTCCTTGATCGCCTGGCGCATCGCTGAGGTAATACCGCCCAGCACGACGTCGACCTTGCGTTCCTGGATCAGCTTGCGGACGTTGCCGACTGCAATCTTGGGATCAGACGCAGTGTCCTCGAGAAAGAGCTCGATCGGTCTGCCGACGACGCCGCCAGCCTTGTTGATCTGCTCGACCGCGAACTGCGCCACCTGCCAGTTTGCATTGCCGGCTGGCGCGATGGCGCCGGTGATGTCGGTGGCGATGCCCATCTTGATGGCACCCGCTTGGGCATTGGCCCAGTTCGGCCTCAGCATCCAGCCGCCGGACGAGCCGGCGATCCAGCCGGCGGCGCTGAGCGCGCTGGCGCCGGTCAGGACCCGCCGGCGACCCAGTCCGCGCGCCGCAGCGCCGGAAACCACATCTTTCTCATGTGCCATCGTCAGAGCCTCCCTTGGCTGATGAAGCCTTGCGGCCGGAAACGCACAATTGCCAACGCCAGAACAAAGACGAGCGGATCGGCCAGCACCGGGATTACCAGCCACGGCAATCCGGCGGCCGTGGCGCCGACCGCGGCGGCGCCCAAGACCGGCCCCTCGAACGTGCCGACGCCGCCGAGCATGACGGACAGGAAGGCCTGAACCAGGAAACGCAGGCCGATATCGGCGGACAGCTGGTAGAGTGGCACGATCAGCGCGCCAGCCAGGCCGGCCAGCGCCGAGCCGAAGGCGAACGTCAGCGCGTAGAGCCGCGGCGTGGCAATGCCGCAGTTGCGTGCCAGCGACGGATTCTCCAGCGAACCACGGATCTGCAGGCCGATCGGCGTGCGTGTCAGCAACAGCCAGCTGCCGAGGATGACTGCGATCGTGGTCACGACAATCACGCTGCGCCAGATGGAGAAGTCGAGATTGGCCAGTGTATAGACGCCGGGCAACGGCTCGGGGACCGTCTTGTAGTGTCCGCCCAGCAGGCCGCGCACGCTCTCGCGGATCACCAGGCCGATGGCGTACGTGCCAAGCATGGCGATGATCGGCGCGGCGTAGAAACGGCGGATCACGGTGCGCTCCAGCGCAAGGCCGAACACCGCCAGAACGATCGGCGCCGCGACGATGCCGGCCCACACCGGCAATCCCGAGTCGTGGAACAGGAACACGGTGTAGGCGCCCAGCAGGACGAATTCGCCATGGGCGAAATTGAAGATGCCCATCATGCTGGCGATGACGCCCAGCCCGAGCACGATGAGCACCATCACCGAGGTGAAGGCGAGGATGTCGAAAACCAGCTTGACCCCAACGTCCATGGCGATCCTTGTCCGCCAGCGCCGGCGCGGCCCATATCGGCCGATGTCGGCACGAACACGCAATTCGCCCTGAGGATTGCTCGCTACAACGCCGCCGATGTCCGTTGCCGCGATCGAAGCAAGACTTTGTGAGGATGCAGGAGGGGTCGCCCCGAAGGGCAAGGTGGATCGTGCAAGGACCACGCCACGCTAGACCTTCGCGCCCACCGATGTCGATAGCACCACAGCCTCATGGCGGCGATGCGGTGCCGTCATGGCGGCCCGGTGCCGGCAAATGCAGCCTTCAGTGCGGGTGTTCCATGGATTGAAGTCGCGCGTTGATCATCGACGCGTGCATCGTGGCACGCGGGACGCCTGCCTGCGGGGGATTGAGCCCAGGCGATGCTGACAGCCGGGTGTTGGGCTGCTAAACGCGTCGGCGTATGCCGGGAGGCAACATGTTCGATCGCTTGCCCGATCTGGTGAACAGCAATGCGGCACTGGTGCGCCGCGGGCGCTGCCTGAGCACGACCTTCCTGGTCGAAGTCGGTGAACAGGCGTGGCTGATACACGTACGCGAGGGACACATTGCCAAAGTCGAGCGCGGACCGTTCCGCATGGCATCTTGGAGCTTCGCGCTGCGTGGCGGTGAGGCGGGCTGGACGAAGTTCTGGCAGCCCGTGCCGCCACCCTTCTACCAGGACATTTTCGGCCTGCTGCGCCAAGGCGAACTGCGCTTCGAAGGTGACCTGCTGCCGCTGTGGGCCAACATGCTTTACGTCAAGGGCGTCCTCGGGGCGCTGCGTGGCAACCGAGGTGCGCCATGAGCGCCGATTTCGAACCCATCGTGGGCCGCTACCTGCGCTTCGCGTTCGCGGGCCGCGCCTATCGCTTGTACGTCGAGGTGGCGGGGCAAGGGATCCCGCTGCTTTGCCTGCACACTGCCGGCGCGGATTCGCGACAGTACCGCGCCCTGATGAACGACCCCGGGATCACCGACCGGTTCCGGGTGATCGCCTTCGACCTGCCATGGCACGGCAAATCGTCGCCGCCGGTGGGCTGGCAGGACGAGCCGTACAAACTGACCCGCGATTTCTACATCGACATCATCGTCGCCGTGACGCGGACGCTCGAGCTCGACAGGCCGGTGGTGATGGGCTGCTCGATCGGTGGCCGGGTGGTGTTGGGCCTGGCAGCCGACCATGCCGACACGTTTCGCGCCATCATCGGCCTGCAATCCTCGGCGACGCCCAGCGCCTACTACGACATCTCCTGGCTCGATCGGCCCGGCGTCGACCACAGCGAGGCCGCTGTCGGCGCCGTCTCCGGCCTGATGGCGCCGATGAGTCCCGACGCCGAGCGCTGGGAGACGCTGTGGCATTACATGCAGGGTGGTCCGGGCGTGTTCCACGGTGATCTGCATTTCTACACCGTCGACGGCGATTTGCAGGACCGCTTGGCGCGCATCGACACGCGCCGCTGTCCGCTCTACCTACTGACCGGCGAATACGACTATTCGTGCAAGCCGGAGTACACGCTGGAGGTCGGCAAGGCCGTGCCGGGTGCCAAGGTCACTGTGATGAAGGGCCTGGGCCATTTCCCGATGAGCGAGAACCCGCCGCTGTTTCGCACCTACATTCTGCCGGTGCTCGACGAGATCGCCCGGGCACGCTGATGACGCCAGAGGGATGGTTGCGGGCAGCCGGCCATGGCTGATCCTGCGTCGCGATCGGCGCTGGCATGGGCGTCAGCCGGCCTGCTGTTCACGGCCCTGATCTGGGGCTCGATGACGCCGCTCGTGAAGGTGCTCACCGAGGTCATGGACGTCTGGCTGCTGGCGGCGCTGCGCTACGTCTTCGGCCTGCCGATCCTCGGCCTCTGCCTGCTGCTGGCGCCGGCGCTGCGGCAACCGCCGAGGGCGCTGCGACCGGGCCAGCTCGCGATCCTCGGTCTGGCCATGACCGCCTTCTCAGTCCTCTACACCTTCGGCGTGCGCCACTCGCATCCCGTCACCGCCACCATCGTGCTCAACCTCGGACCGGTGATCTCCGCCGTGATGGCGCGCCTGATGCTGGGCACGCGTGTCGCCGACGGTTTCCCGGTCGCGCTGGTGCTGGCATTGCTGGGCGGCCTGCTGGTGCTGTACGGCACGCCAGGTGCGCGCGAGCGCGGCCTGGGGCTCGAGGGCGGCGAACCGCTTCTGGTGATCGCCCAGGTCTGCTGGCAGTGGTACTCGATCCGCGCCCAGCAATGGCTCGGTGATCGTGGCCAGATCGGGCTGAGCACGATCACCTCGACGGCCGCCGCCGCGTGGATGGCGGCCGGTTACCTGGCGCTGTGGGGTAGTGGCGTGGCCGGCGGCTGGCCGGAAAGCCTGGCTTGGCATCATGTGCTGTATCTGGTGTGGATCTGTGTCTTCGGCGTCGCGGTCGCGATCGTGCTGTGGAACGTCGGCGTCAGCAGGGTCGGATTGCCGGTGGCGTCGCTGCACATGAACGCCACGCCGGTGTTCGCGGTGCTGACGGCGGCGCTGGTGGGGCTGCCGCCGACTTGGCTGCAGGTCGCCGGCGGCCTGCTGGTGCTGGGTGGCATTGTGTACATGCAGCTGTTGCAACTGCGGCGCGCGAGGCGAGCGTGAGCGCCGGCACGCCGACGGCGGAGGCGCTGGCCCGGCAGGCGGCATGGCTGGGCCTCGGCGCTTTCCTGCTCACGACCCTGTTCTGGGGCGCCAATCTGCCGCTGACGGCGGTGCTGCTGCGTTCGTTCGATCCTTACTGGCTGACCCCGTGGCGGCTGCTGCTGGCCACCCTGGCGCTGGGCGCGGTGATCTGGGCCACGGAAGGGCGCCAGGCACTGCGCATCGAGCTCAGTTGGGCACGCTTCGCACTGCTCGGCCTCTCGATCGCCCTATTCTTCATCGACTACAACGTGGCGCTGCAACATACCAACACCATCACCGCCGCGGCCGTCATGGCCGGCGGACCGATCTACGCGGTAGTGACATCTTGGCTGATCGCACGGACGCCTATCGAACGCGGCTTCGGTGTGGCCCTGGTGCTGACCGTGCTGGGCAGCGTCATTGCCATCTATGGCCAGGCCGGCGGCGCCGGTTTGACCCTGCAAGGCGGCGAGCCGCTGGTGATCCTCAGCATCGTGCTGTGGACGATCTACACGGTCCTGGCCCAGCGCTGGTTTTCGCCCGGCACCAGCCAGCTGCGGCGCGCCTATGCGGCGTCGCTGAGCTCGGTTTTCTGGCTGTTCGCGTTCTGGGCGGTCGCTCGTCTGGCCGGGCTGGCGGGCCCGCCCAACCTGGCGCCAGCGCCGGATGCCATCCTCTGGCTGGTGGTCACGGCGGTGTTCGCCACGGCGTTGGGCAATTTCATGTGGAACATCGGCGTCAGCCGGTTGGGCATCGCCATGGGCTCGCTGTGGCAGAACGCCGTGCCGGTATTCGGCGTGGTCATCGCCACTTTGTTTGGCATCTACCCGCTGGCCGAACAGATCGTCGGCGGTGTCATCGTCATGGCCGGCGTCATCTACATGCAGTGGCGCAAGTTCAGCGGCTAACCAAGCCGGTGGTCGCGCGCGTCGCTTGGTCCAAAAGCGGCACAAATTGCCTTACATTCTCCATGGCCGCTGCGTAGGTTGCGGTCCGGCGGAGGCGAGCGGATGGCACAACCCAATTCATTATGGACAGTTTGGCGCACCCGGCAGAAGGGGACTGACCGCGCCGCCGGCATGGTCGCCGCCACGAGCCTCCGCCGCGCCACGGAAACGCCATGACGCGTCCTGAACCGTCAATCGAAGGCTGCCACTGGCTGCCGATCCGCGGCGCCACCGATCCGCGCGGCCGGCTTCACTTTATCGAATCCGGAACCGACCTCGATTTCACCGTGCAGCGCGCCTTCTGGATCCATGGCGTGCCAGTTGGCCAGAATCGCGGCCATCACGCCCATCGCGAAGCGCGCCTGGTCATCATGGCGCTGAGCGGTGCGGCCGGCCTTGTGCTCGACGATGGACGGCGCCGCGAAACAGTGCGGCTCGACCGGCCGGATGTCGGCATGCTGGTCGGCACCTGGGTGTGGCATGAACTGCACGACTTCGCAGCCGGCACCGTCGTGTTGGTACTGGCCTCGACCGGCTATGCCGAGGCCGACTACATCCGTGACTATGACGCCTTCCGGCGAGAAGTGGCCGCACGAGGTCAGGGATGATCCCATTCCTCGACCTGCGGCCGGCCTATGCCGAGCTCAAGGATGTGATTGACGCGGCGATGCTGCGCGTGGCCGCGTCGGGCTGGTACGCGCTCGGAACCGAAGTAACGGCGTTCGAGCAGGAGTTCGCAGCCTATTGCGGCACCAGGCATTGCGTTGGACTGGCCAATGGTCTGGAGGCGCTGGAGCTGGTGCTGCGGGCCTGGGATATCGGCCCGGGCGACGAGGTGATCGTGCCCTCGAGCACGTATATCGCCACGTGGCTCGCGGTGTCGTCGGCCGGTGCCCGGCCGGTCCCGGTTGAGCCCGATGTTCGAACCGCCAATCTCGATCCGGATCGAGTGGCGGCGGCCCTGACGCCGCGGACCAAGGCCGTGCTGCCGGTGCACCTGTACGGACAGCCGGCCGATATGGACCCGATCATGGAGCTGGCTGAACGCCATGGCCTGAAAGTGCTGGAGGATGTCGCCCAGGCGCAGGGCGCACGCTACAAGGGCCGGCGGACCGGCGCGCTGGCACATGCCGGCGCTTTCAGCTTTTTTCCAACCAAGAACATCGGCGCGTTCGGCGACGCCGGCGCGGTAACAACCGACGACGATCGTCTGGCCGACCGCCTGCGGGTGTTGCGCAACTACGGCTCGAAGGTGAAGTACGTCAACATCGAACCCGGCGTGAATTCGCGGCTCGACGAGATTCAGGCAGCCATCCTGCGCGCCAAGCTGCCGGCCCTGGACGCCTGGAACGACCGGCGCCAGGCGCTGGCGTCCCGATACCTGGAACGACTGGCCGACATGCCTGGCGTCGCGGCGCCGCATGTGCCGCAATGGGCCGATCCGGTATGGCACCTGTTCACGGTTCGGTGCCGCGACCGGAGCCGGGTCACCGCGGCGCTGGACGCCGCCAAGGTCGGCTGGCTCATCCACTACCCGATCCCGCCGCACCTGCAGCAGGCCTACGCCACGCTCGGCTACAAGCGCGGCGAACTGCCGCTGGCGGAACAGATCGCCGATACAATCCTGAGCCTGCCGATCAGTCCGCACATGGTGATCGAACAGGTCGATACGGTCGTCGACGCGATACGAGCTTCCGCCTGAATAGCGGCGCGGCCGCGCTAGACAATCCGACCTTCCGCCAGAGACAATCCGCGGCGCGCGACGTGGCAATCGGGGAACCGCCGCAGTGTTGAAGCTCCTGAAGGCGATGGCGACCACCGGCGGCGCAAGCATTGTCACCATGCTGCTCGGCCTGGTGACGAACAAGGTGGTGGCGGTCTTGCTCGGGCCGATGGGCGTCGGATTGCTGGCGTCCTTCCGGGTCGTGCAGGACACCTTCGTTGGCTTGGGCGTGCTTGGCGGCACGGCGGCGCAAGTGCAGGCGCTGACCTCGGTCGAGGGCGAGGCGCGGCGGCGCCGGCTGGTGGCCTGCGTCTGGCTGACGCTGGTCGGCATGGCCGTGTTCTCGGTCATTCTGATTGCCGGGGCGCCGCTGATCGCCAACCACTTCTTCCGCGACCCGTCGCCCGACGTCGTCGTCGCCGTCCGCTGGCTGGTGGTCAGTGTTTGCACCGCCATCGCCGGCGCCGTCGCCCTGAGCTTCGTCAACGTATCCGGCGCCATCGGCTCGATCGCACTGGTCCAGATCGCTGCCTCAACTGCGGCACTTGCGGCGGCTTGGCCGCTGGCCAGCCTGGCCGGCGGCGAGGGTGCGCACGTCGCCTATGTCGGCCTGATCCTGGCTCCGCTGGCCTGTCAATTGGTGCTGGCGCTGATGTTGTGCCATCGCTTCGGCTGGCTGCCGCAAATCGGCGCCGCTTTGCGCCAAGTGCCGCAGCGCGCCGACCTGATGCATTTCCTGTCGTTCTTCGTGGCCAACGTCGGCGGCGGCTTGATCACCTCGGCCTGCATGCTCAGCCTGCGCGCCACGATCATCGAGACCCAGGGGCAGCCGTTCAACGGCCTGTTCCAGGCCTCCTGGACGCTGACGCAACAGAACCTGACGGTGCTGATGGCGTCGCTGGGAACCTACATTCTGCCGACCCTGGCGGCGGCACACGATCCATCGGAGCGGCGGCGCTTCCTCGACGACACGCTGCCGGTCATCATGGTGTTGACTGTGGTGCTGGCCGGCGTCGGCCTGTTGTTCATGCCATTGATCCTGCGGCTGCTGTATTCTGGCGCCTTCCTGCCGGCGATCGAGTCGTTGCGCTGGATGCTGGTCGGAAACCTGTTCAGCGCCCTGGTGTCGATCTACGTTTGCCTGTTGCTGGCGCGCGGCCGTCCGCTGCTGAGTGCCGCTACGGACGTAGCCTGGTACATCGGATTTACTGGCATCGGCATGGCAGTCCTGACCGGCATCGTCGATAGCAGCCGTTTCGGGCTCGGACGCCTGGAGGCGTTAGGCGTCGCTTTCATGGCCATGACCAGCCTGCGTCTGCTGTGTCTCGTTGTGATCAGCCACATGGCACTGGACTATGCGCCTGCCCCACGAGTGTGGGCGGTGGGCGCGGCGAGCCTGGCCCTGCTCGTCTTCGCGGCCTGGGTTGGCTGGTCGACTCGGGAGGTGAACTGGCTGGTTTCGCTGCCCGCCGCGGCGTTGATTTGCACCACACCGCTGACCTTGCTGAACCGCCAGCGATTGCGCCAGGTCCGCCAGCTCGTGGCCGCCCGCCTGGGCGGATGACACGGACGGATTTGATCCCGATGTGCGGGCCGGCAGGCCGATCCGTCGCCCGCTGCCTAGCCCGGCAGGCCCAGCCGCTCGCCGCGATAGGCGCCGCTCATGACGCGCTCCCACCAGCTGCGATTGTCGAGATACCAGCGCACCGTTTCGCGCAGCCCAGACTCGAAGCTGTGGCGCGGTTGCCAGCCGATCTCGGTTTCGATCTTGCCGGCATCAATGGCATAGCGTTGGTCGTGGCCCGGCCGATCCGTGACGAAGGCGATCAACCGCTCATGCGA
>DATFGV010000466.1:0-6706 GCA_035249115.1 Vineibacter sp. | reverse complement strand
CAGCAGGTGGGCCGCTTCCTTGGTGATCTCGGCCGAGCCCAGGACAAAGTCGAGATTGCCGACGCCCAGGCCGAAGGATTCGCGCAGCGAGCGGCCGGCGCCGCGCAGCTTCATCTCGAGGTCGACGGTGGCGCCCCTGACGCCGGCGCTGATGCCGAGCAGCGCCATCAGACTGTCCAGCGGCACCTTCGAGGCGGTCGCCGACATGGTCAGCACCGGCCCGGCGCCGCTGCCATCGAGCAGGGCATCGAAGCCGAGCTGCCCCGAGCCGATGGTGGCGGTCGGCCGCAAGCTCAGCTTGCCGTCGTTCAATCCCACGGCCAGCGACAGCGTCTGGATCTTGACCGGCGCACCCACGACCTCGCCGATCCGCAGCGCCAAGGTGCCGTTCCAGCGCCGGATCGCGTCGATCGGATACGGATCGGCCGGAATGACCCGACCATCCGCAACTGCTGGCCGCGGCGGCGCGGCTGCCGCTGCCGGGCTCGGAGGCGACGCCGGGGTGGACGCCGCCTGGGCGCTGCCGGGCGACATCGGTCGCGGCGGCGCGGCGGTGGACGACAGCACGGATGCCGGTCGCGGCCGCGGCTTCAGGTCGGCCAGATCGAAACGGTCGCCCGCCAGGCTGGCGATCACCACCGGCTTGCCGGCCTTGTTGGTGCGGAAGTTCAGCTCGCCGCGCAGCAGGCTGTCGCCGATCTTCAGCTCGGCGACCTCGAGCTTGGGGCCGGTCCGCGGATTGCTGAGCTTCAGCTTCATGCTGTACGGCGCCGACTCGGGCAGCGCCAGGTTCAGCAGCTGGCCGAACCCCGCCAGGCTGTGGCCTTCCAGGTCGGCCGCGATGTCCATGCGCCGCGATGTGACCTGGCCAACGATGTTCACCGGCGCGCCGCCCAATGTCCCCTGCATGTCGAGGTCGCCCGGCACGCCTTTCATCCAGCCTTCAAAGGTACCGGCCTTCTTCAGGGTCAGCAGCAGTGGCTCGCCACCGTTGATCCGGCCCAGGAACTGGCCGCTGAGGGGTGCGTTGGGCTGCGTTGCGGTCCCTTGGAATCGCTCGATCGCCAGCACGATGGCCGGCCGCTCGCCAGTTTCCTTCAGGGTCAGGGTCGAATTCTCGACCTCGATGCGGCTGATCCACGGCAGGCTGGGTGTGGTCTTGATACGCAGCGACTGGTGCTCGCTGGGATGCGGGCCGGAACCCTCGACCGGCGGCTCCATCGCCAGGTTGCTGCGGCCCTCGCTAGTGTGCTCGATCAGGATGTCGGCGCCGATCACCTGGATGCGGCCGATCCGCGCCTCGCCCAGGATCAGGCTGTAAGGGTCGAGATGCAGCACCATGCGCTTGATGCGGGCCATCTCGGGACGCGAGCCGCCGGCGGTATTGGCCAGCACCACGTCCTCGGCGACGGCCGACGGCGAGAGGGTGAAATTGACCCGCAGGCCGCCCTTCATGGCGAGCTCGCGGCCGGTGGCGCGGCGGACCTGCTCGGCGATCTGGTTCTGGTAACGGACGAGGTCGCGGCTGCTGGCCCACAGGTAGAGGCCGACGGGTGCCAGCAGCAACACCGCCAAAACCCCGCCTGCGATCAGCAGATAGCGTCTCAGCCTATTCACGCGTCGTCCCAAGCCATGCCGGCAACGCCGTCCGGCGGCTGCCCTTTCTACCCCGAAGCGCCGCCGCCGTCGCGCGGCATCTCCAGCCCCAGGGCGGCCACCGTCGCCCGGAAATGGGGCGGCGGCGGGGCGAACAACCGCAGTTTACCCCGCCCGGGATGGGGCAAGGCCAGGCGGGCGGCATGCAGGTGCAATTGTCGGGCGATGGTCGGCGCCTCGATGAACGCGCGGTCGCCGCCGTACTTGCCGTCGCCAAGGATCGGTGTTCCCAAGGCGGCGCAATGCACCCGCAGCTGGTGCGTGCGCCCCGTGACTGGACGCAGCACGAGCAGCGCTGCGCGCTTGCCGGCCTGGTCGACAACGTCATAGTCGGTCACGGCCCGGTCGCCGGCCGCGTGATCGACCACCATCGACTCGCGGCCGAAGGCACCGCCGGCCGCCTTGGCGAGCGGCAGTTCGATGGTGCCGCGGGTCGCTTTCGGCACCCCGACGATGACGGCCCAGTACTCCTTTTCCGTCTCGCGGGTGCGAAATGCCGCCGCCAGCCGTGCCGCCGAGGCGGCGCTGCGAGCCAGCACCAGCAAGCCACTGGTGTCCTTGTCCAGGCGGTGCACCAGCCGCGGCCGTTCGGCCGAGCCGAAGCGCAGGGCGTCAAGCAGGCCATCGACGTGTACCGACGTGCGGCTGCCGCCCTGCACCGCCAGGCCAGGCGGCTTGTTGATCGCGATCAGCTGGTCGTCGCGATGGACGACGCTGGCCCGCAAGTCGGCGGCCGCGGCCGGGTCGAGGACGCGCGCTACCGCCACCGCGGTGGGCGCCGCCGGCAGTGGCGGTATCCGGATGGTCTGGCCGGCCGCCAGCCGGTCGCCGGCCTGGGCGCGGCGGCCATCGACCCGCACCTGGCCGGTGCGCAGCAGCTTTTCCAGGCGCCCGTGCGACAGCTCCGGAAAATGGCGATGAAACCAGCGGTCGAGCCGCAGGTCGGCCTCATCGCTGCCGACCACGCGCGACGCGACGGCCTTGGGCGGCGGCGATCCGGCACTCATGCGCTGGCGGCGCGCACCAGGGCCAGGCCGGCGAACGTGCCGGCGATGCTGATCGCCACTGACGCCACCACGTAGAGCGCGGCGCTGCCCCAGGCACCGCGGTGCACCAGCGAGACGGTGTCGAGCGAAAAGGCCGAGAAGGTGGTGAAGCCGCCCAGGATCCCGGTCAGCAGGAAGTAGCGCCAGGCGCCGAAGGCGGGATGCAGCACCAGCGCGCCGGCGATCAAGCCGACCGCCAGGCCGCCGAGGCTGTTGACCGTCAATGTGCCCCAGGGAAAGCCGATGCCCAGCCAGCGCCCCATCTGGTCGACCACCAGGTAGCGGCCGACCGACCCGAGCGCGCCTCCGGCGGCAACGGCGAGGACTTCGTTCATGGCCCGACACTATCGGCGGCATTTTCACGAAACAAGGGAAGCGCCCGCCTCTCGCCGTCGTCCCGGCGGTACGCGCCTGATAGATTGGCGATGAGATCGACACCACGCCCGCGCCAGCCGCATGGATGCCCTCACCTTCCCATCGACGACTCTCGCCGGCGACGCCGACCTGCCGGTCGAAACGCTGGCGGTCGAGTCGCTGGCGCCGACCGCGCCGATCGCCGTGCCGGCGCAGATCGTCACCGCCTCGCTTTACCGGCCGACAGGTTGCGCGCCGGCACCGGCCATGGTGATCCTGTCGAGCAGCGCCGGCGTACAGCGGCATCGCGAGCTGCACTATGCCGCCGCCCTCGCCCGGGCCGGCATCGCCGCTTGCGTCGTCGACAGCTTCCGGCCGCGCGGCGTGCGCTCGACCGTGGCCGACCAGGGCCTGGTGTCGGCCTTCCAGATGGAATGCGACGCGCATGCCGTGCTGCTGCACCTGCGGCAGGATCCCGCGATCGACCCGGCCCGCATCGGCGTCATGGGGGTGTCGAAAGGCGGCGTCGCCGCCGTTAACAGCGCCATCGCGGCGCGGCGGCGGTGGCGCGGCATCGACGAGACCTTCGGCCTGCACGTCGCGATCTGCCCGGGCTGCGTGGCGCAGCACCGCGACCCCACCACCACCGGCGCGCCGTTGTTCTTCATGCTGGCGCGCCACGACGACTACACCCCTGCCCGCTACGCCATCGACTACGCCCAGCGCATGCGTGCCGCCGGCAACGACGCGATCCGGGTCAAGGTCTACGCCGCGCACCATGGCTGGGAGTCGGTCGGGTCGGTCTACTACATCGCCAACGCCCAGAACTTCGCCGATTGCCCCAACCTGATCGAGGACGACGGCAGCCATTTCGTCGCCGCCGCCGGACAGGCCATGGCCGAAGCCCAGTACCGCGCCTGGGTGCGCACCGCCGGCCTGCTGCGGCACGGCGCCCACGCCGGTGGCGGCACCGCCGATCTCAAGCGGCGCGCGACCGGCGACCTGATCGCCTTCCTGCAGCGCAACGGCTTTTGAATCCAAGCGTTAGCAGGCCAGTTCAACTCTCGAATCTTGCCCGTCCAGACCGGACTGGCGTTACCGCTCATTTTTTCATATAAAGTGAGCAAGAGGCGGGAGATCATTGGTGATTGGGGTCAATTCGCTCGAAGGCTGGCGCCGTCGGGCCGCTTTTTTCACTGTCATTGCAATTTCATTGCTGACAGCGACGCAGGCACCGTCGGCGCAGGATGAGGCCACCGTGTCCGCCCTCAAGGAGCGGGTCAAGGCGGCGAGTCAGAGCGCCAACGAGGGCTGGGAGCCGCTGCTGGCGACGCTCGCCAAGGCCTATGCCGACCGCGACCACGCGCCGGTGTGGCTGAGCGACGGCAAGCCTGGCCGCCGCGCCGAAGCGCTGCTGGCGGCCTTGAAGGGCCTGGCGGACGACGGCCTGGAGCCCGAGGACTACGACGTCACCCTGATCGAAAAGCTGCTGTCGTCGGAGACACCTTCCGACCGGGCGCGGGCCGACTTCCTGATGAGCCGCGGCCTGCTGCTGGCCGCCGCCGACATGTCGAGCGGCCGGGTCAACGCCAACGCCATCGACTTCAACATGTCGCCGGTACAGCGCCGGCCGGATTTCGCCGCCCTGGCGCGCGACGGGCTCACGGCCAGCGACCCGCAGGCCTTCCTGCAATCGCTGGCGCCAGCCGGCCGGCAGTACCCGGCGCTGAAGAAGGCGCTGGCCGAATGGCGCGAGCGCGCCAAGACGGAGAAGTACACCATCGTGCCGCGCGGCGACCTGTTGCGGCCCGGCAAGTGCGACCCGCGTGTGCCCTTCATCCGCAAGCGCCTGTCGGAGACCGAGGCCGACGTCCCCGAGGCAGTCGGCGACGCCAACTGCTACGACGAGAAGCTGGTCGACGCCGTCAAGCGCTTCCAGGAGGCACATAACCTCAGCGTCGACGGCGTGATCGGCCCGCGCGTCACCGCCTCGCTCAACATCCCGGTCGAAGAGAAGGTGCAGCAGGTTGTCGTCAACCTCGAGCGCCGCCGCTGGGCACCCGAGCAGCTGGGCAGCCGCTACCTCTGGATCAACGCCGCCGACTACTTCGTGATGTTCGTCGACGACGGCCAGGTGGTGTTCCGCAGCAAGGTGATCGTCGGCACACCCAAGGACCAGACGCCGGAAATCACCAGCACCATGACGACCTTCCAGACCAACCCCTATTGGACGGTGCCGACCTCGATCGCCGGCGAAGAGTTCCTGCCAATGCTGCGCCGGGACCCCTACGTCCTGCAGAAGTCGAATATGCGGTTGTTCGCTGATTGGCAGAGCGACACCGAGGTCGACCCGGCCTCGATCGACTGGTCGAATGTCAATCCCAAGGCCTTCCCCTACCGGATTCGCCAGGAGCCCGGCGCCAGCAATGCGCTCGGCTACATCTTCTTTCCGTTCTCCAACCGCTACGGCATCTACCTGCACGACACTGGCAGCCGCTTCCTGTTCACCGAGGGCAGCCGCAACTTCAGCCACGGCTGCATCCGCCTGCAGAACCCGTTCGACTTCGTCGAGGCCGCGGTGAAGAGCGGCGGCAGCGTCACGCGCCAGCAGGTCGAGGCGATGGCCAACGCCGGCCGGCAGGCGCATTTCGCCTTTCCGGCCCCGATCGCGATCCACGTGACCTACCAGACCGTGTTCGCCGACGACGCCGGCAAAATGCAGTTCCGCGACGACGTCTACGGCCGCGACCGCAAGGTGTTCGCGGCGCTGCGGCGCACGCGGGTGGTGGAGCGGACAAAGTAGACACCGACCTGCCATGGACGAGCGCGGGCTGGCGCGCCGCCAGATCACGCGCTTCCGACGCACTGCCCGACGACGGAACGTCGCCGGGTCGCCGGCTTGGTGGGTGGCGCTGGCCACTTGCGCGTTCAGTCTTGCCTTCACGCAGCAACTGCTGCCGGTCGGGCGGGCGCTCGCCGCCAATCCGCCGACCTGCGTCATCAAAGGCAACATCAACGATCGCGGCGAGCGCATCTATCACCTGCCCGGTTGGACTACGACCGTACGGTCGTGAACGCGGCGCGCGGCGAACGCTGGTTCTGCACCGAAGCGGAAGCCCACGCTGCCGGCTGGCGACCGTCGCGCCGCTAGACTCGCCACCGTCGCGCGCGCGCGGCCGCGCCGCACATTGACACTGGCCGGCCGATCGACGCGTGCGGGCCGCCTCAAAGCCCGGTGCTCGTGACAGCGGCTGTCGCTGAAGGCTGTCGCCGCCAGAGACAGTCTCGTGCCAACGCGGCACCGCCTACCGCCCACCGCGCAGCAGCCCCGCAGCGTGAGCCGCGCCGCCAATGCGCGTCATGGACCATGAGAAGCCCGCTGGGCCTGAATTCCATCGCGACCTATAAAGAACAAGCGGAACATATTATTGATAATTTTCATTTTATTTTTATAAATAACTTTGAATATTTATAATATTATTGTATACTTGATGATCAACAACACCCTCTTACATCGCCCCGGATCCTACTCAATACGGAGGCGTCATATGCGATGCGCCGTTCGCGCCGCCCTCCTCGCCGTCGCAGTGCTGCCGCCCCAGCCGCACACGGCCGCCGCCGCGGGTTGGATCGAAGGCGTGGTGAGCTCC
>DATFGV010000465.1:0-24869 GCA_035249115.1 Vineibacter sp. | reverse complement strand
CGCTGGCATTGCGCCGCGAGCCGCGCCTGGCCGGCTGGCTGCGCGAGATCACCGTCATGGGTGGCTCGACCACCACCGGCAATGTCACGCCGGCGGCCGAGTTCAACATCTATTGCGATCCGGAAGCAGCAGCTGCCGTGTTTGCCAGCGGCGTACCGATCCGCATGGTCGGTCTGAATGTCACGCGGCGTACCGGGTTTTCTTCGGCCGACGTGCAGCGACTGCGGGCCAGCGGCCGGCGGGTCGCCGTCGTGCTGGCCGACCTGCTGGCATTCTATCTGGCACGCCAGCGCGAGAGCTTCGGGCTCGACCTGGCGCCGATGCACGACGTGTGCGCCGTGCTGCCGTACGCCTTTCCGGAGCTGATCCGCTACGCCGAGACGTCGGTGCAGGTCGAGCTGTCGGGCGCGCTGACCCGCGGCAAGACCGTCTGTGACCTGCGCGCCCTGCACGCCGACACACGCTTGCCGGCCCGGCTCAGCCCGACGCCCAATGCAAAGGTGGCGCTAGAAGCCGACAGCCGCCTCTTGATTGACCGGGTGATCGAGACGATCCTCACCTATCCTTGAACGGCAACGGCCGCGATGGAGATCGGCCATGAACTTCAGCGTGCAGCGAATTGACCACGTCGTCTTACGGGTGCGCGACCTCGACGGCATGATACGATTTTACGAACAGGCGCTGGGCTGCCGGGTCGAGCGCCGGCTGGATCGGCTGCAGCTGGTACAACTGCGCGCCGGCGATTCGCTGCTTGACCTGATCCACAGCGACACGCCGCGCCAAGGCAGAAACATGGATCACCTCTGCTTTCGCATCGAGCCGTTCGACCTGGCAACCATCCAGCATGCCCTGCTTCCATTCGGAATTTCGCCGGGCGACGTGGTGCAGCGCTACGGCGCCGAGGGTGACGGCCCATCGATCTATTTCAACGATCCCGAGGGTAACCAGATCGAGCTGAAGGGTCCCGCGACCAGCCCGCCGTTGCGGGCCTGACGGGGCGTTCCGCAGATTGCCCGCGGCGCGTCGCTGCGCGCGCATGCAGGATCATTGCGCGCGGCAAAGACCGCCGCATTCGAGCCACATTGCCTTGGCCGCATGCCGGGAGCGCGGCGCAAGACAGGCGTGGCACGATGATGTGACAGTAGCCCGCGGTTGGGGGAGATCAGCGTGATGGTAACACGCACGCAATCCGGCGATGCCGTTGACGCCGGGCGCGGCCGTCGCACGCGACCTGGCATACCATTTGTGGGGTGGCCGCGATGAGGCGATCGGTGCGGATCGGCTGCGGCGCCGGATTTTCGGCCGATCGCCTGGAGCCGGCTGTCGACCTGGCGCAGCGCGGCGGCCTGGACTACCTGGTCTTCGAATGCCTCGGCGAGCGGACCCTGGCTTTCGCCCACCGCGACCGGATGCTCGACGGATCGAAGGGCTACAACCCGCAGCTCGCGGCGCGCATGCGCGGCGTACTGCCGGCCTGCCGGCGCAACGGTACTGTGGTGGTCACCAACATGGGCGCCGCCAACCCGCTGGCGGCGGCGCAACTGACGGTGCGCGTCGCCCGCGAGTTGGGGTTGGCCGGCTTGAAGGTCGCCTGTGTCGAAGGCGACGACGTGACTCGCCAGATCGGCCCCGATACGCCCCTCACCGACCGCGCCGGCACGCTGCGTGACGTCGGCCTGCCGTTGGTTGGCGCCAACGCCTATCTCGGCGCCGAAGCGCTGTTGCCGGCGCTCAGGGCTGGTGCCGACGTCATTGTCGCGGGCCGGATCGCCGATCCGTCGCTGTTCCTGGCGCCGCTGGCGCACCGGTTCGGCTGGACCCTCGACGACTGGCAGATGCTGGGCCGCGGCACCGCCGTCGGACACCTCCTTGAATGCGGCATGCAAGTCACCGGCGGCTACTTCGCCGATCCCGGCTTCAAGGACGTGCCCAACCTGGTCGATTGCGGCTTCCCAATCGCCGAGGTCGGCTACGACGGCGCTTGCGTCATCGGCAAGCTGCCCGACACCGGCGGCTGCGTCACGACCGCGACGGTCAAGGAGCAGCTGCTGTACGAGGTGCACGATCCGGCGGCCTACCTGACTCCGGACGTGACCGCCGACTTCTCGCGCGTCAGCGTTGAGCAGACCGATGTCGACAGCGTGCGCGTGTCCGGCGCCGAGGGCCATAAGCGGCCCGACAAGCTGAAAGTGACGATCGGTTTCGACGGCGGCTTTTTGGCCGAGGCCGGCGTCAGCTACGCCGGCGCCAATGCCCAGGCGCGCGCCCGCCTGGCCGGTGAGATCGTGTGGCAGCGCCTGTCGCGCAACAACGCCCTGCTGGGCGACCTGCGGATCGACATGATCGGCGTCAATTCGTTGCACGGCACGGCGCACCAGCCGCCGACCGACTGCGAAGACGTGCGCGTGCACGTGGCGCTGCGCTCGCGCCGACGCGAGGACATCGACGCCATGCTGTGGGAGGTCGAGTCCCTGCTGTGCTGCGGGCCGGCCGGCGGTGGCGGCTTCCGTGGCTCGGTCACCCCGTCGGTGGTCACGCACTCGGCCCTGCTGGCGCGCGAGCAGATCAAGCCCGGCTTGCGGATGTTCACCGCATGACCGCGCGGCTGAGGATCCACGACATCGCCCACGCCCGCGCCGGCGACAAGGGCGACGTCTCGAGCATCTCTGTCTGGGTGTACGATCCCAAGGACTACGACTTGCTGAAGCGCGAGCTGACGGCCGAGCGGATCAAGGCAGCCTTTCCCAAGCTGATTCGCGGCGAGGTCACGCGCTACGAACTCGATCACCTTCACGGACTGAACTTCGTGCTGCGCGACGCGCTGGAAGGCGGCGTCAACGCCTCGCTCAACCTTGATTCGCACGGCAAGTCGTTTAGCTTCCTGGTCCTCGGGCTGGAGATCGAGGCGACCTAGGGCGGCCATCGTCTCACAGATGGCCGCAGAAGCTCTCCTAGCGGACGACGATGTCGTTTCGCACCTGCCGGACACCCTTGGTGTTGGCCGCAATCTGGCCCGCGCGGCCGCGCTCCACCGAAGTACTGACAAAGCCACTGAGCTGGACAACGCCGTTCATGGTGCTGACGCCGACGTCGCGGAACTTCACGGTCGGGTCTTCGATAAACTTTGCGCGGATGTTGTTGGTGATCGTGGAGTCGTCAACATACTCGCCGACCGTCTGGCGGCCTTCGACCACCGTACAGGCCGCGGCCGGCACCGCCAGCAGCAACGCTGCCAGCAGGCGAAGCGATGATGAGGTCAACGGCAAGATAGCCTCCTTCAGACGTTCAACAGCGTGAGCTGACGGAAGCCACGGCGGCGACATCGAAATGACGACATCCCGCCTGAATCTCACGTTGCCCACTCGGGTAGTCCCACTACGCGGATCAGCGCAGAAGGTTGCAGTCCGGGCGCTGTTTCGCCGCCTCGGGGCGATCGCAAGTGGCTTGCCGCCAATCGGTGCGGTTCCCGCTGATCGTGGCGAAAGCCATGTGGCAATCCGGCGCTTGCCACGATGGTCAATGCGATCTGGCCGTAGTGGTCATGCCGGCCGACGCGCCCGTCGCAGGCGTTGGACCGCTTCGTCCAGCGCCGACAGGAAGCGCGAGCGGTCGCGCGCCGTCATCGGCTTGGGACCGCCGGTGATTTCGCCCATGGCCCGCAGATCCGACGTCAGCGCCCGGGCCGCCATGGCCATGCCGATCGAGTCGACGGTGAAAGGCAGGCCGCTGGGGCCTATGACGGCGGCGCCGGCCTTCAGGCAGCGATCAGCCAGAGGAATGTCGGCCGTCACCACGATATCGCCGACGCCGGTCCGTGAGGCGATCCAGTCGTCGGCCGCGTCAAAGCCATCGCCGACCACGACGCGCTCAATGCGCGGATCGCGCGGCACGGCGATCCAGGCGTTGCTGACGACGAAGACCGGCAAGCCGTAGCGTTCGGCGACCTTGTAGATCTCCGCCTTCACCGGGCAGGCATCGGCGTCGATAAAAATGCGGATGGATCGCGGCGCGTCCGTTTCGGTCATCACCTGGGCCGACCGGAAAGCAGGCGGCGCGGGTCCGCTGCCGCCATCACTGCGCCGCGCGCAGCTGGCCAGCCTCGGCGACCGAGATCGGCCGTTCGCCTTGCACCGTCGTGCGCCGCAATTCGCGCCGGTGGCCGGCGTAGTCGTTGATCGCGAAGTGCTGCAGGCAGCGGTTGTCCCACATCGCCAAGCTGCCCGTCGACCAGGTAAAGCGGCAGGTGAACTCGGGCCGCACCGAATGGGCGTAGAGGAATTCCAGCAGCGGCAGGCTCTCGCGTTCGGTCATGCCCTCGAAGCGCACCGTGTAGGCGCCGTTGGCATAGAGCGCCTTCCGGCCGGACTCGGGATGGACCCGCACCACCGGATGCACCATTTCCGTCATGTCGACCGCGTCGTGCTTGACCTTCATGCTGCGGGCGTTGCGGTTGTCGTGGAACGCGCCACCCTTGGCGTACGACTTGGCCCAATAAATCGCGCGCAACCCGTCGAGCAGGCTGCGCAAGCCGTCCGACAAGGTCTCGTAGGCCAGGTACTGGTTGGCGAACATGGTGTCGCCACCATAGGGCGGCAGCTCACGCGCGTGCAGCAGGGTGAAGGCCGGCGGCGTCTCGAGGAAACTCCAGTCGGAGTGCCAGTTGCCGCCGAAGGTCGGCTTGTCGCCTTCGTCGGCCTCCTTGGCAACCTTGATGACGTTGGGGTGTGTCTCCTCACCCTCGACGAAGGGGTCACGGCCGAAGGATCCGAAATACGATGCGAAGCGGACCTGGTCGGCGTCGGTCATGTCGCTCTGGCCGCGGAAAAACAGCACGAGGTTGTCGACGATCGCGCGGCGAACTTCGCCCACCACCTCGGCGCCCAGCGGCCGCGCCAGGTCGACGCCCTCGATCTCCGCGCCACAGCCACCGGCGATGCGCTTCACCTCGATGTGCCGATATGTCATGCGTCCCTCCGGCGTTCCGCTCGCCGTCGTTCCTGTGCCACGGTCCTGATCAGCACGCCATAGCGCTCGAAGCCCCGCCGACGCAAGGCCGGTGCACTGCCGGCGCGCAGGCTCTCATGGACGTATGACGACCGGCGTGCCATCGGCGACCAGAGCCCAGATCTCGCGCATCTGCGCATTTCGGACCGCGATGCATCCGACCGTCCAGTCGCGGCGCTGGCGCCACCACCCCCACCAGCCGACGCCGTTCGGCTGGCCGTGGATCATGATGTCGCCGCCGGGATCAAGGCCGGCTTCGCGTGCCGCCGCGACGTCGTGCGCTTCGGGATACGACACATGCAGCGACAGGTGGAAGCGGCTTTGCGGGTTGCGCCAGTCGATGATGTAGCGGCCCTCGGGCGTGCGGCCGTCGCCCTCCTGCCGCTTGTGGCCCACGGGATCAAAGCCCAGCGCGATGCGATAGGTGCGCAGCACGCGACCTTCGCGGCTGAGAATCAGCTGGCGATCGGCCTTGCGCACCTCGATCAGGTCGGCGCGCGCGGCATCGGGCGCGAGCTCGGGAATCGACACCGGCATGTCGTGGCGTCCATAGCGCACCAGGCCGACGGCCGAAAGCGCCAGTACGGCGCCGGCAGCGCCTGACGCCATGATCCACCGCCGCTTCCGCATAGCCACAGGATTGCCCACAATCGTTGCTACGTCTTTTTTGTGCGGTTCCCGCGGGGTCACGATGGCTGATGGCAGTCTTTATCGTCCTTGGCTTGGCGAAGGACGACAGCGAAAGCGGAGGGCCTGGCGACGCTGGCGCGTCGGCACGGCACTGTCGACCCTTCTCACACTGGCTCTGCTGTCGGCACCGGCCGGCGCCGCCGAACTGCTGCCGCACGAGGCCAGTTACGTCGTGCGCCTGGGGACGTCGCGCATGGCGCCGGAGATTGGCACGGCGCGCCAGCTGCTGGGACTCGACTGCCAAGTCTGGCGCCTGGAGCGGGACGTCACCACCGACATCGCGCTGGCGGCAAGCATGCGGCTAACCTCGGAGTCCGAATTGCGCGGCGCCGAACCACGCGATGGCAGCGCGTTCGACTACCAGCTGCGCCGGGCCCAGAACGGCCGCGCCCAGACCATTGGCGGCAGGGTCGCCATCGGCACGACGGGCGCGCGCGCCAATCTCAGCCTGCTGACAGGACCGATGGTCGTCGACCTGCCGGCCGACATCGTGCTGCCGGTGGCCGGCTTCGCCCGGATCATCGGTGCGCTGAAGGCCGGCGCCAGCGCGTTCAGGTTCACGCTGTACGACCCGGAGCTCACCAGCGACGGGCTGCAGCTTGAGGGCGGCGTGGTGCCGGTTGAAAGCCTTCGGCAGCCGCCGCGCGAGACGTCCAAATTGCCCGCCGGCGCCACCTGGCCAGTCGAGATCGCCTTCACACGGCCCCGCGCGCCGGAACGGCCGTTGTTCTCGCTGACCCTGCTGATACACGAGGGCGGCGTTCTCGACCGGTTGACGATCAATACCGGCCTGATCGCCGCCAGTGCCGACCTGGTGGCGTTCAAACCCCTGCCCCGCCCGGAATGCCCCAATTCCTAGGGATATGATTCGGCGGTCCGACGGCGCGTCGCCATCGTATCAGAATCAGATACGGCCGCCGGGCCGAAGCTCCTGGGAGGGCGTTGGTCGTGGCCAAGGTCGCCATCGTCTGGTTTCGCAACGACCGGCGTTTGGCCGACAACCCGGCACTGCTGGCGGCGGCCGAGCGGGCCGACCATGTCGTGCCGCTGTTCATCCTCGAGGACGATCGCTCCGCCGCCTGGAGGCACGGTGGTGGATCGCGCTGGTGGCTGCACCACAGCCTCGCCGCGTCGGATGCTGCGCTGCGCCGCCTCGGCAGCCGGCTGATCTTGCGCCGTGGTCCGGCGGATGAGGCCGTCGCGGCAGTGGCGCGCGAGACCGGCGCGACCGCGGTCTACTGGAACCGGCGCTACGATCGCGACGGCCGTGCCATCGATATGCGCCTCAAGAGCGGACTGCGATCGCAGGGTATCGAGGCCGAGAGTTTCAACGCGGCACTGCTGTTCGAGCCGTGGACGTTGAAGACCAAAGCCGGCGGGCCATTCAAGGTCTATACGCCGTTCTACAAGGCGTGTTTGGCCATGCCGGCGCCCGGTGCGCCATCACCGGCGCCGCGCCGGCTCGCGCCGGCGGAGGCGTGGCCTTCGTCTGAATCGCTCGACGCCTGGGAGCTGCTGCCCACCGCGCCCGATTGGGCCGGCGGCTTGCGCGACGCATGGACGCCGGGAGAGACGGCGGCGCTTGATCGTCTGGCCTCGTTCCTCGACACCCAGCTCGACGACTACACGCGCCGCCGCGACCGGCCCGACGTCGACGGCACGTCGCGCCTGTCGCCCCATCTGGCCAACGGCGAGATCGGCCCGCGCCAGATCTGGCACGCCACACGGCTGAGGGCGGACAGCCGCAACGGCAAGACCGGCGCCGAGAAGTTCTTGTCTGAAGTCATCTGGCGCGAGTTCGCCCATCACCTGCTGTACCATCACGAGTCGCTGCCAGAGGCCAACTTCCAGCCGGCGTTTGACGCCTTCCCATGGCGAGACGATCCTGACGCGCTGCGCGCCTGGCAAAGGGGTCGGACCGGCATTCCGATCGTCGATGCCGGCATGCGGCAGCTGTGGCAAACGGGTTGGATGCACAACCGCGTCCGCATGATCGTCGGTTCGTTCCTGGTCAAGAACCTGCTGCAACACTGGCGACACGGCGAGGATTGGTTCTGGGACACCCTGGTCGACGCCGATCTCGCCAACAACGCTTTTGGGTGGCAGTGGATCGCCGGCAGCGGCGCCGACGCCGCGCCCTACTTTCGCGTTTTCAATCCGGTGCTGCAGGGTGAGCGGTTCGACCCGGATGGCGACTACGTGCGCACCTACGTGCCGGAGCTCGCGCGGTTACCCGAATCGGTGATCCACAAACCGTGGACGGCCGACAACGATACCCTGAAGCAAGCCGGGGTCGCGATCGGCAAAACCTATCCAGCGCCGATCGTCGATCTCGCCGCCTCTCGCCAGCGCGCGCTCGACGCCTTCACCGCAATCAAGCGGAGCGAAGGGTAGCTACGCCCGAACATACCAAACTCGGGTCTGTCATCTCGAGCGCAACGAGCGATCCAGGATTGCTACCTAGATGTCTCGCTGCGCGCGACATGACAGGTGTCGCGCTTGCCCCCGCAGAGGGATTCGCCTACCCCAACCGCAATGGCAGGCTGCGCAATCGCTTGCCAGTAGCGGCGAAGATGGCGTTGGCCACGGCCGGCGCGATCGGCGGCGTAGCAGGCTCGCCGACCCCACCCATCGGCGCTTCGTCGTTGCGTACGATGCTGACGGAAATCTCCGGCATTTCGGGCAGGCGTAGCATCGGGTACTCGGCAAACTGGTCCTGCTCGACCTCGCCGTTCTTGATGGTGATCTCGCCGTACAGCGCTGCCGTCAGGCCGTAGGCGATGCCGCTTTCCATCTGCGCCTTGACGATTTCGGGGTTCACCACCCGGCCGCAATCGATGGCGCAGGCAACGCGCTTGACCGCGATGCGCGAACCCTCGATCGCCACCTCCGCGACCTGGGCCACGATCGAGCCGAACGAGGCGCGCAGCGCCATGCCGCGCCCGCTTCCGGGCGGCAACGGCGTTCCCCAGCCGGCCGCCTCTGCGGCGGTTTCCAAGACTTTACGGTGGCGTGGCTTGCTGTGCAGCAATGCGCGACGTAGCGCCAGCGGATCCTGGCGCATCGCCTGGGCGATTTCATCGAGAAAGCACTCCTCGAAGAACGCCGTATGCGAGTGGCCGACCGAACGCCAGAAGCCGACGGGGACGGCAACCTTTGGAACGACGGTGAACAGGCGGTGGAAGCCGAAGCCATAAGCCGGGTTCTCGATGCTGTTGGCGTCCGGGTCGCCCGGCTCGGAGATGCCCAGCAGACGGTTGGTGAACTGGCTTGAGGCGGATTGACCGACCAGCACCTCATCCCAGGCGATCGTCTTGAGCGCTGACTCGGGTGCGCCATCCGGCGGCAAGGCAGCGGACAGTTTGGCCAGCGCCATCGGCCGGTAGAAGTCGTGCCGCATGTCCTCGGCGCGCGACCACAGTACCTGCACCGGCGTGCCGCGCAGCGCCTGCGCGACGGCAACCGCCTGCTTCACCAGGTCGACCTCGGCACGCCGCCCGAAGCCGCCACCGAGATACGTCGTGTGCACAGTCACCTTTGCCTGCGGCAGGTCGGCCGCCTTGGCCGCGACGTAGCGCACCAGCGACGGCGACTGGTTGGGCATCCACAGTTCCAGCCCGGCGTCGTCGAGCCGCGCCGTGCAGTTCATCGGCTCCATGGTGGCGTGCGCCAGGTAGGGTGCCCGATAGATCGCCTCGATGCGCCGCGGATTGCGGACCAGCAGCTCGGCGTCGCCATTGACCCGTGACTTCTTGCGCTCGGCGACGTCGGCCTGGACTTCGTAGTCACGCCACAGCGCGGTGCTGTCGAGGCCCGCGTTCGGCCCTGCCTCCCAGGCGATGGCCAGGCCGCGGTTCACCAGCCTCTGTGCCCGCCACCAGCTGTCGGCGACCACCGCCACGGCCTGCGGTAGCTCGACGATCTTTTTGATGCCGCGCGGCAGGCCGCCTGCCGGCGGCGTCACGCTCTTGAGGCTGCCGCCGAAGGTCGGGCAGTTCTTGACCGCGGCAAACAGCAAGCCAGGCGGCCGCACGTCGGTGCCGAACACGGCGGTGCCGTCGACTTTGGGGCGCAGGTCCAAACGCGGTGCCGAAGTGCCGATCAGCTTGAAGTCGGCCGGCTTTTTGAGCGACACGTCGACCAGCGGCGCGAGCTGGCCGATCGCGTCGACCAGCTCGCCGTAGCGCGCCAAGATCCTGTCATCCTTGCTGCGCACTTCTCCGTCGGCGGCGCGCAGTTCGGCTTGCGACAAGTTGAACTTGCGCGCCGCCGCCCGCAGCAGCAGCTCACGCGCCGAAGCGCCGGCCAGCCGCATCGGTGCCCAGGCGTCGCGCACCGACGTGCTGCCGCCGGTCGCCGCCACGCCCAGCACGCCCATCAGCTTGGCGCCGAACCACCGCGCGCCGTCGACCAGCAGGCCGGTTTCCTCGGGCGAGAACGGCAGGCCGTCGAGAAGGATCTCGACATTGCGGTAGACGCCGCTCTCCGGCGGATCCTCGACCCGCACATCGGCCCAGCGCGCATCCATCTCCTCTGCGACCAGTTGCGCCAAGGCAGTGTGCACGCCCTGCCCCATCTCGGCGCGCGGCGCGGCGACAATGACGGTGCCGTCCTTGGCCAGCTTCACCCAGCCGTTCAGGGCAACTTCGCCGGGTTTGGCCGGAAACAGCGAACGGTCGCCCAGCCGCTCGCGCTCGTGGCCAAACCAGTAGCCGACCACCAGGGCACCGCCACCCAGGATACCGCCGACGATCAGCTTGCGGCGCGTCAGTCGCATGGCGCCCTCCGGCGCTGGAGCCGATTGCCCGGCCAACCCTATCAGACCGGCGCGCTTCGGTCGGCCATCGTCGGCCATTCCCGGCAACTCGACATGCCACCCGCCATAACCGGTTCAATATGGATTTTATAGCTTTTTCAGTCTATTAATGACTATCGTTAATGCTTACGACGAACGCAGTGGCCGATTGCAGCGAGCGCCGATGTCTGTCAGCCAAATCGACACCAACCTGGGACGGTCGCATCGCGTCCTGCACCCAGGTGCCGCCGCCGATTTCGGCTTTCTGGCGGCTTTGGTCGCAATCCTGGCGGTCGCCCTGTCGCTGGCCGGCGGCGCAACAGGCGGCGCTTTCAACGGACTGTTGATCGACACCGACTCCTACACGCGGGTCAGCCGCATCCTGGCCTCGATCGAAGCCGGCACCATCCTTGATCACGTGCCGCGCGACAATGCCGGCGTCCCGATCGCGCTGCACTGGTCGCACCTGCTCGATGCCATCCTGTTGCTCTTGGCATTGCCTTTGTGGCCGCTGCTGGGCGCCCCGGACGCGTTGCGCCTGGCAGGTGCGGCGCTGGGACCACTGACCGCGGCCGGCGCCGCGCTGGCAGCGATGTACGCCGCGAGGGTGCTGGGAGCGGCGACGATCTCCGCCTTCACAGCCGGCGTCGTGGCCGCGCTGAGCCACAGCATCATGAACTATGGCGCATTGGGTCGCGCCGATCATCACGTGCTGCTGGGCGCGCTCGGGCTGCTGGCGCCGGTGCTCGCCTATGCCGATCGCACCGCAGGCTTCGCCCGGCCGGCCGCCTGGGGTGGTGTTGCCTCCGGGCTGGGCCTTTGGCTGAGCCCGGAAATGTTGCCCTTCGCGCTGCTGGCCTGGGCGGTTGCAATCATACGCGACACCGAGGCAGATGGCCGCTTCGGCCGCAGGGCGACGCAATACTGCGCCGCCCTGCTCGCGGTGCTGTTACTCGCCACCGTCATCGATCCACCCAGCTCGGGACGCTGGGCGGTCGAGCTCGACCGCCTGTCGCGACCCTTCCTGGAGCTGGCCGCACTGATGACCGCCGTCACCTTGTTGGCGCGGTTGCTGCCGACGATGCCGGTCGGCTGGCCGACGGCGATCGGCGCCGGCTGCGTCGCGCTGTTGGCGATCGTGCCCTGGGTGGTGATGTACCCGGCGATGCTGCACGGCGCCGAGGGCGTGTTCTCACCGGAAGGCTGGACCCGTATCTGGCGCTTCAACAATGAGATGCGCACGCCGTTGCGGGCGGCCAACGACATCGCCGTGTCAATGGCCGTGCCGACCGCCGTGCTTGGCCTGGCCGCCGCCTTGCTGCTGTGGCGCCGGCGTCGGCCGATCGATGTGCTGGCGGTGGCCGGCGCCTGTCTCGTCGCCTATCTGGCGTGCCGCTACATCCGTCTGACGATCTACCTTCAGCTCGCCGCCGCGGTGGCGGCCGGACTGGTGCTGCAGCATCTGACCGGCCGCTTGGCCGAGTCGGTGCGCCGGCTGACGACGATCTCGGCCGCGTTTTGCCTGGCGCTGGCGCCCTTCATCGGCGGCGCGCTGTTTCGGCCGACCGGCGATCTTGACGACGGCGGCAGCGCATGTGACGCCCGCGCTGTGGCGGCGGACCTCGCGCCCTTTTCGGGCAAGGTCGTGCTGACGTGGCTCAATGACGCGCCGACCGTGTTGTTTTTTTCCAAGGTCACGGTCGCGGCCGCGCCTTATCACCGTGCCGAGCGACGCATCTTCGATGTAATCGACATCTTCACCGCGACATCATTCGCCGACGCCCCGCCCGAAGCCCTTGGCCGCACCGGCGCGACGGCCGTGCTGGTGTGTTCGATCCAGTCCTTCCGTCCCGGCAGCTTGGGCGAAGCACTCGCCAAAGGCCAGCCGCCGGCATGGCTGGCGGAGAGGCCGGTCGGTACGGCGTCGCGTTATCGCCTCTACGTCGTACGCTGACGTGTGGCCAGCGGACGGACCGGTTGTTGACAGGCACCCGACCGGTCGTCATCTTGCCGCGATGCTCGGTTGGCGCGCCCTGAAGTCGAAAAAATCCCCGTTCCACGGGGTTGAAGGGCTTCGTCCGCGTTAAGCCGCGCATCGCAAGTACCGCACGACCCCGCCGGATTGGACGGGGTCTTTTTGTGTGTCGTCCCCGCGCCACCGGTCCCAGACAGGAGCGCAACGACATGAGCCTCTCTTCACGACTGCACGGTATCTGGCTGCCGTTGATCACACCGTTTCGCGACGGTGAGCTGGATGAGACCTCCTTCGTCCGCCTGCTTCGCCACTACATGACGCAGCCGATCGATGGGCTGATCCTCGCCGCGACCACCGGCGAGGGCATGACATTGAGCGGTGCCGAGACGCAGCGTTTGGCATTGCTTGCCGCCGAAACGGTGCGTGGGATGCTGCCGCTATGCCTCGGCCTGTCGGGAAGTGATACCCGCAAGCTGGGGGCGATGGTCGACGAGACCGCGTCATGGCCGGTGGACGGCTACCTGATCGCCGCCCCCTACTACTCAAGGCCGTCGCAGGAAGGCTTGTTCCGCCACTTCGCGACCCTGGCGCGCGACAGCGACAAGCCGATCGTCGTCTACAACATCCCCTATCGCACCGGCGTGAACATCGGCAACGAAACGATGCTGCGTCTCGCCGAGCTGCCGACCATCGCCGGCGTCAAGGATTGCTGTGCCGACGCCGCGCAATCCTTCGATCTGCTGCGCCAGCGGCCGACGGCCTTCGCGGTGCTGACCGGCGAGGACGCGCTGTTCCACGCCGCGCTGGCACAAGGCGCCGACGGCGGCATCCTGGCCAGCGCCCACATCGAGACGGCGCAGTTCGCGCGCGTATATGAGTCGTTTCGCGCCGGCGACGTTGGCGCTGCGCTTATGCAATGGCGTGGCCTAGTCGACCTGCCGCGCCTGCTGTTCGCCGAGCCCAGCCCGGCCCCGATCAAGCATTGGCTGTGGCGCGCCGGCCTGATCCACAGCCCGGAAGTGCGCCTGCCGATGACCGAGATCAGCGCCGGCCTCGCCGCCCGCATTGACGCCGAGATCGGCCGCCGCGCGAGGCTCGCAGCGTAGTCGGCACATTGCGCCGCCCGTCCTCAGGCGGCGGACCGCTGGTCCGCCAGCGCCAGGAAGACCTGCGAGCGCGACACGACGCGCGGCCCGAAGTCGTGCCAGCCGCGCATGGCCTGGAATGCCGGCGTGCGCAGCGCCTCGGGACCGGCCAGCTCATAAACGGTCACATAGGTCTTGCGCGCCGCCGCGCCGCGCTGGCCGCGGTCCATCGATGTCGCATCGCCGGCCGACACGTAGCGCCTGCCGTGCAGCACGCCGGGACAGGCGAGCGCGTCAGGCAGATGCACCTCGTCGTACCAGCGGTTCCAGTCGGCTTCGACCTCGGCATCGACCTCGACCGTGACGATGAACAGGCAATTTGGAAACTGTGCCATGGAACCTTTCCTCGAGTCAGATCAGCGATCGGGCCGGATCACGCGTCAGCCGGCCGGTTGGACAGGAACTGCGGTGCCGTCATGCCCATCGACACGTAGATGCTGGTCAACGCCTCGGCACGGATATCGGCCGGCACGACGCAGTCTTCCGGCACGAACAGCAGACCGCCGCCGAACGGCACCGGTGCGGTGGGCACCAGCACAGCCAGATAGCGCTTGCCGGCGATCTCCAGCACCTCGGATGCCGACAGCAGCGCCAGTACGGCGACGCCGCCGACACCGCCGAAGAAGCACCATACTGGCGCCATGGCGCTGGTGTCAGTCGAGCTCTGCTTGCCGAAGGCGCCGACGAAGCGGCTGAGCAGGCCATAGACCGCACCGATCACCGGCGCGCGTTCCATGATACGGCCGATGAAGGCGACGACCCCGGATCGGACCTGCGACCGGACCAACAGACCGAAGAGGTAGAGGCAGAGGATAACGGCGAGAAAGCCGATGATGTAGGCCGCCTCGCGGCTCGGGACGAAAGCCCAGCCGATGGTCTGCAGCACTCTGCCAAAGCCGCTGGCCGGCCCGGTCCATTCCAGCAGGATGGCGCCGACCCAGTAAGTGCCGGCAATCGTCAGCACCAGCGGCAGGATCGCCAGCAACCCGGCCAGCAGGATGCGAAGCTGATTCGACAGGAACGTCGCCATGGCCGGTCTCCGGACGGAGTGTGTGCTCGGGAACAACACTATGCCGGCGGCGCTTGACGCGCACGTGGCGCGCTCTGCGCGTAACCGTCGCGCCACGACAACGTCGCCCGCGAACCGTCGTGGCCGACGTCGAACTTTTGCGACCCGTTATGTCACTGATGAGTCGGGCAGACTGAACTCTGCCCAACGCTGCGGCCTACGCCCGCGCCGGCACCAGCCGTTCGGTCAGGGCACGGCCGCGGTCCTCGCCGGCCTCGTGGTACTCGGCGTCCTGATTGACCTGCCAAACGTCCCACTTGGCGTGGCCGGCCAGGATGTTCTCGGCGGTCAGCAGCGCCGTCATCATGGCGTGGTCCTGGTTGTTGTACTTGTGCATGCCGTTGCGGCCGACCAGGTGCAGGCCGGGCGCTTCGCGCTCGACCCAGGCGCGGACCGTGTCGACGTTCTGCTGGTAGACGTCGTCGTAGACCGGGTAGGCCTTGGGCTGGCGGATGACGTGGCCGTCGACCACGTCGTCGTCGCCGGCCAAGCCAAGCAGCACCAACTCGCGGCGCGCCAGGTCGACCAGCGCCTGGTCGTCCGAGGTCCAGAGGTTGTCGCCCTCGAAACAGAAGTACTCCAGCCCGTAGCAGTTCAAGGTCGGATCCGGCACAAGCTCCGGCGACCACGACTTGAAGTTTTGGATACGGCCGACCTTCACGCCCGGCTCGTGGATGTAAATCCAGTTGTCGTCGAAACGGCCGCGGTCCTTGACCACCAGCGCCACAGTCAGGAAGTCGCGGTACTTCAGGTCGTCGGCCGCCACCTTGACCGTCGCCGGCAAGGCCGGCTGCAGTGCCGCCGCCAGGTCGCGGATCGCCGCCGATGAGATCACATGGTCGGCCTGGAAGCGCTCTTCTCGACCCGCCGCGTCGAGCGCCGTCACGGTCCACTTGCCGTCGGCCGCGCGCGTCACGCCGGTGACGGTGCGGCCGCGCAGCACCTGGCCGCCGCGCGCCTCGACTTTCGCCGCCGCCGTCTCCCACATCTGGCCGGGGCCCAGTCGCGGGTAGCGGAAACTGTCGATCAGGGTCTTCACCGTCTCGCCGCGGCTGGTGAGCTTCTTGGGCGCCAGCGCGTGCCACACCGCCTTGCCGAGCGACAGGCCCTTGATGCGCTGCGCCGCCCAGTCGGCCGAGATTTCGCTGCACTTCATGCCCCACACCTTTTCTGTGTAGGTGCGGAAGAAGATGCCGAACAGCCGGGCGCCGAACTGGTTGGTGACCCACTGCTCGAAATTCTTCGGCTCGCGGGTCGGCAGTAACCGCGCCTTGGCGTAGGACGCCATGCACAGAAACGACTCGACGATGCCCAGCTTCAGGAGCGCGTCGATGGCGCGCAGCGGATAGTCGAACAGCTTGCGGCGGTAGAAGATGCGCGACTTGCGCGGCCGGTCGATGAACTGGTCGCCGAGGATCTCCTGCCACAACGCCTCGATCTCGGCCGACTTGGAAAAGAAGCGATGGCCGCCGATGTCGAAGCGGAAACCCTTGTAGCTCTCGGTGCGCGAGATGCCGCCGACGTTGAGCGGATCGCGCTCCAGAACGGTCACCGGCACACCAGCCTTGGTGAGTTGATAAGCCGCCGTCAGACCGGCCGGTCCCGCCCCGATGCACAGCACGGTGGGCTTGATCGGGCTCATGACGCTCTCCGCTGGAACTGATTGAGCGCCGGCAGGTGCCTGAGGAAGGCCCGCAGGCCGGCATTGAAGGACAACACGCTGTGGCCGATGAACGAGTAGAAGGTCACCAGCCCGACGGCGATCACATGCGCCAGGAACTCGACCGACAGCGTGGTACCGGCGACCTCCAACATCGCCGGCACACCTGACCAGGCAGCCAGCGCCCGAACCAGCGAGGCCAGCAGCGCCGTCAGCGCCACGCCACCCATCGCCACCATGACGAAGGTACGCAGCTGTGCGCCGGCCGAACGACCTCGGTATCCGAAGTTGAATGCGTAGTTCAGGCTGAAATTGACCAGCAGGCCGGCAGCAGAGGCGAGGCCCACTGCCACCCAATAGGGTAACAGCGCCGATGTCGACGGCAGCGTGTAGAGCGCCCGTCCGACACCCAGATTGACCACTGCTGCCAGCCCGCCAAACACCAAAAAGGTGGCGAACCGACGTGTCAGGAACATGCCGAGAAGGCTATTCAGCCGATCGACGATGGACTGCGTGGCAACCGACGACGGCCGAGAATGTGGCGATATCGAAATGTCTTGGACCGCCATGCCGTCCCAGCCTCCAAATCTGCTTTGAATGTCAACCGTTTGCAGCGCTCTCCTTAGCACATTGGAGAGCTTTCCTAAACCAAAATTAGTGAACTATTCCAACGCGCTTCCTACACTTCTTAACCTTACCTTCAACTTCACTTCTTAGGCGATTTTAGCCATTCGGACCAGTGGAGAATGGTCCAACACGGAGGCACGCCGGCCGCGCAACCGCGGCCGGCGACGGCAGTACCTATGCTATGGGTGGCGTCAGTCCCGGCGGGTAATCAGCGTATCGCCCAGCACCAGGACGTCCATCTTGGTGCGCAGGAAGCAATCGAGCGCTTCCTCTGGTTTGCAGACGACCGGCTCATTTTCATTGAAACTGGTGTTCAGCACGATCGGCACGCCGGTCAGCTCGCCAAAGGCCGCAATCAGCCGGTGGTAGCGGGCGTTGCCCTGCCGGGTCACGGTCTGCAGCCGGCCGGAGCCGTCGACATGGGTCACGGCCGGGATCGAAGCCTGCCGTGCCGGGCGGATGCGAAAGACCTGCATCATGAACGGCACGTCGTCGTCAGTCTCGAACCAGTCCGGCACCGCCTCGCGCAGGATGGACGGCGCGAACGGCCTGAAGGATTCGCGGCGTTTGATCTTGAGGTTGAGGATATCCTTCATGTCGGCGCGGCGCGGATCGGCCAGGATCGAGCGATTGCCGAGCGCCCGCGGCCCCCACTCCAGCCTGCCCTGGAACCAGCCGATCACCTTTCCGTCGGCGATCGCGGCGGCGGTGCGTCGGCACAAAGCTTCTTCGTCGGACACGACCTCGACCGTGCAATTGGCGGCATCGATGTCGGCCTGGCGCGCGGCCATGGCGGCGGCGATCTCCTCGGACGTGGCCGACGGCCCCCAGTAGGCGTGGTCCATCACGAAGCTGCGCTTGGCGGTACGGCCTTCCGGCAAGCTGTGCCAGGTATGGAATGCCGCGCCGATCGCGCCGCCGGCATCGCCGCCCGCCGACTGGATGTAGCAGCGCTTGAACGGCGAGCGCTCATAGAGCTTGCCGTTGGCGACGGAGTTGTAGGCGCAGCCACCCGACAGCACGACCGCGTCGCGGCCGTAGTGGCGATGCAACGCGCCGAGCAGGTTGAAGAACGCCTCCTCGTACATCGCCTGCGCCGAGCGCGCGAGGTCCTTGTGCCGCTGCTCCAGCGGCTCGTCCTTGTCACGTGCGGGGCCGAGCAGCTCGGTCATCGCCGCCGACCAGATGCGGCCGCCCGACGGCGTGCCGTCGCGCACCTCGTACTTGGAGCCCTCCTTGGCGTGCGTGTAGTAGCGCAAGTCGAGGCTGAAGCTGCCGTCGCTACGGGTGTTCACCAGCCGGCGCATCTGGTCGAGGTAGGCCGGCTCGCCGTACGGCGCCAGGCCCATCACCTTGTACTCGTCGCCGTAGTGCGGAAAGCCGATGAACTGCGTGATGCCCTCGTAGAAGATTCCCAGGGAATGCGGGAAGTGCACCCGCCCGTCGATGCTCAGATGGTTGCCCTCGCCGATGCCCCAGGAGGCGCTGGCGAAATCGCCGAAGCCGTCGACCGACACGGCCACCGCGGAGTCGAATGGCGACACCAGGAAGGCCGAGGCGAGATGGCACAAGTGATGTTCGACCTGGTGCACTTCGCCGCTGAAGCGCATGTCCGGCAGGCTGTCGGCGAGATGGGTGCGCACATCGGCCCATTGCTGGCGATTGCGCATCCTGCTCATCACCAGATCGACGCTCGGGCGTCTGGCGACGACATAGGCGATCTTGCGCCACAGATTGGCCCGGCTGTCGCGATTGATCGCGACGTGCGCCACCTCGTCCAGGTCGATCTTGGCCTCCGACAGGCAATAGCGGATCGCCTCGCTAGGAAAGCCGCCCCAGTGCTTGATTCGCCGGAAGCGCTCCTCTTCGGCGGCGGCGATCAGCTCGCCATCTTTCACCAGGCAGGCCGCCGAGTCGGCGTGAAATGCGTTGAGGCCAAGAATGTATGTCATGTGAACAGGCTTTATGGGTTACGCGGACCACCGACAAGATCGCGTTGGATCAGCAGCATGGACAGGATCAAATCCGCGGTGGTGCGTTGCGCGGCGTAGAACCACCCTGGCCAGCCGTCGAGAATCAATCCTTTGCCCAACAGGCAATACAGCAAGACCAGCGGCGGTCCCAGTACCCGCGTGCGCCGGATGCGATCGCCCCACGATAGTTCCGCCCACGGCGTCGCCACCAGCTTGTCGACTTCGCGGCTTTGGTAGCGGAATTGCGATACCAGCCAGCGGTCGAGCCCTTTGCGGTCGTCGTGGTCGATCCGGCCGAGCAATCCTTCCACGGCACCGGAAACGACCGCCCTCTCGGTATGGCCGTCCTGCACGAACGTCACCCGGTCCCGCCGAAAAAGCACCGGCAATGCCGGGTAGAGCGATCCGCGCAGCTTGTGGCCCTCGATGCAGTAGTCGAACGCGGCGCGGTAACCGCCGACCGATTCCGGCGGCGCCAGACGGGCGATTTCCTCGATCGTCGCCTGCGGCACGATGTAGTCGGCGTCCAGCCGTAGCACCCAGGGTGTCGTGATCTCGGTCTGCTGAACGGCGAAAGTCCACTGTAGGGCGTGGCTATCGAACGGGCGGCGCACCAGGCGGGCGTTGGCGAACCGGCCGACGATCGCGGCGGTATCATCTTCGCTGCCGCTGTCGACGACCACGACGTCGCGCGCCCAAGCGAGGCGCTCGAGGTTGCGGCCGATGTTCGGCGCCTCGTTATAGGTCAGCACGACCGGCGTGATTTGCTGCAGCATGCGGAGCTTCCCGACGCGCCGGTCAGGCCCGACCACGTCCGGCCGCCTATATCGCCCGGTTCGCGCGGCTTGTCGCGGCCATGCTGGCAGGGTCGCGATAGCAGAACAGGCACAAGTCGTTCACAATCCAGTCGAACGGCAGTCGTGACATCGCTGAGATCGCGGCGTGGCCTGCGCCGGACCATGGGTTTGCCCAATCATTGGGCATGAAGATCACCAGATTCGTCCGTGCCAACCAATCGAGGTTGCTGCGGAACACAGCCTTCTCCGCCCCTTGGATGATCAACTTGACGATCAGCAACTCGTCGGCGTTAGCTCGCGCCATTAACTCATTGATCGTGCACACCGGTAGGACGTCCGTGGGTGACGAGACCGTGGCCTCTTCGACGCGGAACGACCAAGCGGAGTCTTCGGGGTTGACGATGCCCAACTTTGCCGGCCGATCCCACAAGGCGCCGGGAACGACAACGACATTGGGATAGGCGGCTGTATTGCGGCGTAGCAGTTCGACGTTGGAGGCATCGGGCTCGACCGCGAAAATGGTCGCTTTTGGATAGGCCGTGGCGAACCAGGCGGCCGACAGCCCGATATTTGCGCCGCCATCAACCACCACCGCCCGCGATCCCAGCGCGTCGGCGCGTGCCTTGAGGGCGGCGTGCTGCGGAAATGAATCCCCCACCAGGGAGCCGTGAAAATGGATCCGCTCGAACGCGGCCAGGTCGGATGTTCCGGGCCGAAGCCAGAGCGGATGTGCCACGCCGGGCAGCTTCACTTCACCGGGATGTGACCCGGGTTTTCCACGAACGATGCGGTGAAGCGACCACCACGCCCGCATGCCTGAAACGAAGCCCCAACGTTCAAGGCAACGGTAAAGAATACGAAGCGACCGATAGAAAACACTCACGCTTTTGTCCCCCGCAGCATTGGTTTAGCCGGATGCAATCGGTTCAACCAAGACCAAAATCAACTTAACTCATGAGTTAGGAATACGACATAATTCCCTGTATAAGAATGAGAAAATGATCCTAATCGAAATCAAATTCCCAGCTACTCGTTGACCGTGAACCGCATCACCATTACATATTTTCACCAGGGGTTTCACCTCTATAAACGTCGCTTTAGCGACCGCTCCCCGGGCGGCCGAGCGATATATTGTGGTCTGCCAGTTATCGAGCCGTGACAGATGGATCGGTCTAAGGCTTTATCCGAAAAAAAGCTGCTGTGGACCGTTCGCCTGGTCGACATGGCGATTCCGGCGATCGTGGCGTGGATCGCGATCGTGCTGTGGATTCCGCAGCACTTTGTGGATTTTGATAGCCAGTACTTCCTGGCCATGGCGGCTAGCGCCCTGCTGACCGGCTACGTGTTCTCGGCTTTTGGTCTCTACACCCTGCGCGCCCTGACGAGCGTGCCCGGGCAGATGGGCCGGGTGGTCCTGGGCTGGACCGGGGTGGTCGCGGTGCTGCTGCTGGCGGCCTTCGCCGCCAAGGTCTCGAACAACTTCCCGCGCGGCTGGGCGATCCTCTGGTACGTCTGGAGTCTCGGGCTGTTCATCGGCGTCCGCTTCGTCGCCTTCGCCGTGCTCAGCCACTGGGTCGAGACCGGCCGCCTGATCCGCGACGTCGCGGTGGTCGGCGCCGGACCGCATGGCCGGCGCTTGATCCAGCATCTGCGGCACCACGCCGGGCGCGACTGGCGCATCGTCGGCGTGTGGGACGAGCGCGCATCACGGCCGATGGACCCGGTCGAAGGCGTGCCGGTACGCGGCACGGTCGACGACCTGATCGCCTACGCCCGCCAGCACTCGGTCGACCAGATCGTGGTGGCGCTGCCGTGGGCGGCCGAAATGCGCGTCATGAAGCTCCTGAAGAAGCTGTGGGAACTGCCAATCGAAATCCGCATGGCGCCGGACATGATCGGCTTCAGCCTGGCGCACTGCTCGTACGGTAACCTCGGCCCTGTGCCGGTGTTGAATGTCTTCGACCGGCCGCTGTCGGAAGAAAAGATCATCCTGAAGCGCCTTGAGGACATCGTCCTCGGCCTGTTGATGCTGGTCGCGTTCGCGCCGGTGATGATCGTGACGGCGCTGGCGATCAAGTTCGACAGCAAGGGGCCGATCCTGTTCCGTCAGACGCGCTACGGCTTCAACAACCAGAAGATCGCCGTCTGGAAGTTCCGTAGCATGTACGTCGAGGACTGCCGCGATCAAGCCCCGGTGCAGGTCACCGAAAACGATCCGCGGGTCACGCGGGTCGGCCGCTTTATCCGCCGGACGTCGATCGACGAGCTGCCGCAGATCTTCAACGTGCTGTCAGGCGTCATGTCGGTGGTCGGACCGCGGCCGCACCCCATCGGCACCCGGGCCGAGAACCTGCTGTTCGAGGAAGCGGTCGCCGAGTACGCGGCGCGCCATCGCGTCAAGCCGGGCCTGACCGGCTGGGCGCAGGTCAACGGCTGGCGCGGTGAAACCGACACGATCGAGAAAATCCGGCGCCGCGTCGACCACGACCTCTATTACATCGAGAATTGGTCGCTGTTTCTCGACATCAAGATTGTTTTCATGACAGTGCTGACGGTGCTGCGCGGCAAGAACGCGTATTAGGGACCCCGGCAACCAACCGATTTGTGAAGTCATCGCGTGCCCGACGACAACTTTCGACAACTTGCCGCCGACGATGCTGGCCGACAAAGTCACGCCCGGCCGCTAATGACGGCGGCCGATTCTGCGCGGAGTGGCATGCGTATCCTGTTGCACGACAATTCCGGCCATCCCTTCCAGGTGCAGCTGGCGCGCGCCCTGGCGCGGCGCGGCCATAGCGTGCGGCACCTGTTCTCGGCGGTTTTCCAGACGCCCCGCGGCGCGCTGCAGCGTCAGCCCGGCGACCCCGACGGCTTCGAGGTGACGGCGATCGATCCCGGCACGCCGTTCGCCAAATACAGCTACGTCCGTCGCTTGCTGCAGGAGCGCCAGTATGGCCGCCTGTTGCGGCGCGAGCTGGAGGCGTTCAAACCGGACGTGGCGTTGATGAGCAATACGGCGCCCGACGCGCTGGTGGCGCCGCAGCGCTGGTGCCGTGCCCAAGGTGTCGGCTTCGTGTTCTGGGTGCAGGATGTCTACGCCGAGGCGGTGGCACGCATTCTCGGCCAGAAGGTTGGACGCCTGGCGGCGCCGGTGGCCTGGCACTACCGGCGGCTGGAAGGCGGCCTGCTGCGCGACAGCGACCACGTCGTGCCTATCACCGACGATTTCGGTCCGCTGTTGCACGCCTGGGGCGTGGCGCCGGACCGCACCACAACCATCGAGAATTGGTCGCCGCTGGAGGAATTGCCGCCGCGCCCCAAGGACAATGCATTCGCCCGTGTCCACGGGTTCGCCGACAAGACTGTGCTGCTCTACTCCGGCACGCTTGGCCTGAAGCATAACCCCGGCCTGCTTCTGGCCATCGCCGAGGCACAGCGCGGCAATCCCGATGTCGTCATGGCCGTCGTCTCCGAAGGTATCGGCGCCGACTGGCTGGCCGAACGCAAGCAGGCGCTGGGATTGGACAATCTAAGACTTCTGCCCTTTCAGCCGTTTGATCGGGTGCCGGACGTGTTGGGCGCCGCCGACGTTCTGCTGGCCATTCTCGAACCCGAGGCCGGCATCTACTCGGTACCGTCCAAGGTGCTCACCTATCTCTGCGCCGGCCGGCCGCTGCTCGCGGCGATGCCTGCCGAGAACCTCGCCGCCCGCACGATCAGCCGCCAAGAAGCTGGCCTCGTGGTCGCACCGCAGGACACGCAGGGCTTTGTCGCCGCGTCGCAACGGCTGATCGATGACCCGGCGCTGCGCGCTCAGCTGGGCGCCCGCGCCCGCGCCTACGCCGAGCGGACTTTCGACATCGAGCGCATCACCGATCGCTTCGAGCGCGTGCTCATGTCGGCATGTCGTGCTAAAATCTAACGCCACATCAGTCCACCTGTGCAGCTGTTCGAAATCGAGCAACCACACGTTTTTATGGATGATTAAGCTCTCGCAACCATATGAAAAATAACTATAACTCCGACAATCTTCACACCCATGAGATGGAACGCCATGAGCACTGATGACTTGATTCTCGTGACCGGGGCCGGTGGCTTCATTGGCGGACATCTGGTGGGCTATCTGCAGCGCACCCTCGGACATCGGCAAATCAGGGCAGCCGACATCAAGCCACTCGACGAGTGGTACCAGGTTCATCCCGGCGTCGAGAGCCTTTCGCTCGATGTCAGCCAGCGCGAGCACGCCCTGCGGGTGACGACCGGCGCTCGCCACGTCTACAACCTGGCCGCCGATATGGGCGGCATGGGCTTCATCGAAACGCACAAGGCCGAGTGCATGCTGTCGGTGTTGATCAACACCCACATGCTGATGGCCGCCAGGGCGTGCGGCGTCGAACGCTATTTCTTCGCCTCGTCGGCCTGCGTCTACGCCGCCGACAAGCAGACCGACGCCGACGTGACCGCGCTCAAGGAGGCCGACGCCTACCCCGCCATGCCGGAGGATGGCTACGGCTGGGAGAAGCTGTTCAGCGAGCGCATGTGCCGGCATTTTCGCGAAGATTTCGGCCTCCGCACTTACGCCGGCCGTTATCACAACGTCTACGGCCCGCACGGCACCTACGACGGCGGCCGCGAGAAGGCGCCGGCCGCGATCTGCCGCAAGGTGATCGAAGCCAAGATGTCAGGCCGGCACGAGATCGAGATCTGGGGTGACGGCGAGCAAACCCGCTCGTTCATGTACATCGACGATTGCCTGATCGGCACCACCCGGCTGCTGGCCAGCGACATCATTGAGCCGCTGAACATCGGCAGCGATGAACTGGTCAGCATCAACCGCCTGGTCGACATCGTCGAGAAGATCGCCGGCGTCAAACTGGCGCGGCGCTACAAGCTGGACGCGCCCAAGGGCGTGCGCGGCCGCAACAGCGACAACGACCTGATCAAGCGGCTGATGGGCTGGGCCCCCTCGGTGCGCCTGGAAGACGGCATGGAGCGGACCTACCGCTGGATCCACGACGAGATGCGCTCGGGCCAGGCGTCACGCGCCAACGGCGCGTCACGCGCCGCCGACTGAAACGGCGATGACCGACGCCGATGCCAGCGCCCTGATCCAGCCGATCATCCTTTCCGGTGG